>CAMASG010000060.1 GCA_945860945.1 Akkermansia muciniphila | reverse complement strand
GGGGGAAGACGCGCATGTTCTCCCCGGGATTGAGCCGCGCGTTGTAGAGGTTCCAGATTTCGGGTCGCTGGTTTTTCGGATCCCACTGACCGAAGCTGTCGCGGAAGCTGAAGAAGCGTTCCTTCGCACGGGCCTTCTCCTCGTCGCGGCGCGCGCCGCCGATGCAGCAGTCGAAACGGAACTCCTCACTCGCGCCGAGCAGCACGGGAATCTGAAGCGGGTTGCGGCGGATTTGTCCGGGCGTCGGCGTAGCGAGGCCCTTGGCGAAGGCGTCATCAACCGTGCGGACGATGAGCTTCGCGCCGAGCTCCTTGGCGCGGCGGTCGCGGAACTCAATCAGCTCGGGAAATTCGTGGCCGGTCTCGACGTTGAGGAACGGCATGGGGATTTCCGCCGGGCGGAAGGCCTTCTCGGCGAGACGCAGGATGCAGATGGAATCCTTGCCGCCGGAGAAAAGAATCGCCGGCCGCTCGAAGCCCGCGGCGACTTCGCGCAGGACGTGGATGGCCTCGGTTTCGAGATACTGCAGGTGGTCGAGATGGTAGCTACTCATGGGACACGGATTTCAGAAAATCTTTTAGACACGAATTTCACCAATTATCACGAATTGGTTCAGAGGATGACGCGTTTCCATTCTAGGGAGTCCGCGCCGAAGTTGACGAGCAGGCCGAGGCGGAGCTTGGAGGCAGCGAGGTAGTTGAGGACTTGCTTGACGTGTGAGTCCGTCAACTTCTCCAAGGCTTTGGCTTCAAAAATGATTTTGTCCCACACAACAAAGTCGGCGAAGTAGTGGTGGGGCAGAATGACGCCCTTGTAGGTGACCTCGTATTTCCTCTCGCGGCTGAACGGGATGTTCGCCCGGCTCAACTCGACGACTAGCGCATCCTTGTAAATGACTTCGTCGTGGCCTTTGCCCAACTCGCGATGAATCTCCATGCAGAGGCCCACAAGCTGGGAACACTCCTGTTTGTAGAGCAACTCAGACACGGGGTGACTCCATTCTTTTGAGACGAATTCCAGCAATTATCACGAATTGGGAATAAGGCATTTGGATGCGGGGCTTCATTCGTGAAAATTTGTGCAATTCGTGTCTAAACCTTGGCGACGGCCTGCCCACCCCACGCGGCGTGCAGACCGCACTCGCGTTTCTCGTCCGCTTTTGCCGGGTCGAAGTAATCCCACTCATTCGGGAGAGCGTGTTGCTTCAGATACGCCTCCATCTCGGCGTCAGACCAGTGGAAGACGGGGCTGACTTTGAGCGAGTTGAAATTGCCGTCGGGGGAAACGATGTCGAGGCCGGCGCGGTTGGGGTTTTGGACTTTGCGCAGCGCGGTGAGCCAGACGGTGGGCGCGAGTTCCTTCATGCCGCGCTGGAACGGCTCCAGTTTCATCACGGTGCTGAAGGCTTTGATGCGCTCCTCGTTCTCCGGCGTGGGCTCGGGCATCCCCCCGTGGACGGCGTCGTAATGCGCGGCGGTGAGTTTAGGGAGGTAGGCTTTGATGTTCAGCTTGAGCCGCTTTTTCAAATCCTCGGCGTGCGCGTAGGTGGTAGCGCGGTTGTAGCCGTGGTCCACCCAGAGCACCGGGATGTCCGCCTGCGTTTGCGTGGCGAGATGGAGAATGACGGCCTCGAAAGGACGAAAGTTCGTCGAGATGACGGCGCGGCCGTTCGCTTGCGCGATGGCCCACTTCACGACCTCGAGCGGCGATTTGGAACGCAGTTCGGCGTTCGCTTGGGCGATTTGTTCAGCGGTCATCACGCAATGAATCAGTTCGCGGTGGACGGTTCTTTCCAGAGCGTGCGCGCGCACCAATCGCCGAAGCGCTCGGAGCCGATGCGATCCTTCGCGTATTGCTCGAGCAACGGGCGTAGCTCGGTGAGGATGTCCGGGTCCTTCACGTTATCTTTCCAGAGCCGGTTGAGGCGCGTGCAGGCTTCGTTGCCACCGAGGTAAACCTGGTAGCGACCGGGCGCTTTGCCGACGAAACCAATCTCGGCCATGTACGGCCGAGCGCAGCCGTTCGGGCAGCCGGTCATGCGGACGATGATCTCGTTGTCCTTGAGGCCGAGTTCGCTGAGGACATTCTCGAAGCGTCCGAGCAACTCGGGCAGGTAACGTTCGCTCTCGGCGAGGCCGAGGCCGCACGTGGGCATCGACGGGCAAGCCATCGAGGCGCGGCGCAGGGCGGTGGTTTGGTTCTCCACCGGAATGCCGTTGTCGGCGAGCAACTGCGTGATGGCTGCTTGGTCCGCTGGCTTGATGTTGGCGATGACGATGTTCTGCGACGGCGTGAGGCGGAATTCAGGATGGAACCGCTCGGCGATCTGCTTGAGCGCGCTCTTGAGCTGGTAGCCTTCCTTGTCCTTGATGCGGCCGGTTTCGACGTAAAGGCCGAGGAACTTCTTGCCGTCAGCGGCGGTGTCCCAGCCGAAGTGGTCGCCTTGCCGGTCGAACTTGTACGGCTTCGCGTCGGCGAGCTTATGGCCGAGGCGGCCCTCGAGTTCCGTGCGGAACCACGCGGCGCCCTTCTCCTCGAGCACATACTTCAAGCGCGCGTGCTTGCGGTTCGTGCGGTCGCCGAAATCGCGGTGGATGGTCAGCACGCCTTTCGACACGGCGATGAGTTGCTCGGGCGTGATGAAGCCGATGACGTCCGCGATGCGCGGATAGGTTTCCTCGTTCCCGTGGCTGCGGCCGAGACCGCCGCCGACGGTGAGGTTATAACCGATGAGTTTGCCGTTCTCTTCAATGGCGATAAAGCCGAGGCAGTTCGTGAAAATGTCCACGTCGTTCACCGGCGTCGTGGCGAAGGCGACCTTGAACTTGCGGGGCAGATAGGTTTTGCCGTAGAGCGGATCAACGAAGTCCGTGTTCGCGGCCGCGGTGAGGTCGAGCTGCACGCCTTCGACCCAGATGGAATGATACGCCTTGGTGATGGGCATGAGCGCTTCGCTCACGTGCGTGGCGTCGGCGAGGAGTTGGACGTCGAGGCCGTTGCGGGCGGGCGTCGGCGGCGACATCACGTTGCGGTTCACGTCACCGCAGGCGGCGATGGTGTCCATCATCGCCGCGTTGAGATCCTTCATCAGCGGGCCGAGACCGGCCTTCACCACGCCGTGGAACTGGAAGCTCTGGCGCGAGGTGATGCGCAGGGTCTGGTTGCCGTATTGCGTGGCGAGTTGGTCGTAAACCAGATACTGGCGCGAATCGAGCACGCCGCCGGGGATGCGGCCGCGAATCATCCAGATGAAAAGCTTGCCGGTCTTGCGCTTGTCGCGGTCATCCTGCTGGTAGATGCCGTGGAACTTGAGGAACTGCTGGTCGTCCTCGGAAAACCGGTCGGCAGCCACATCGGCGAGCGTGGCGGCGATGTTGCCCGCCAATGTCGGAATGGCGGTCTTGATCACCTCGTTGTGCGTCGGCTTCTTCTCGGCTGCTGGTGCGTTATTCTCAATCATAAGTAAATCAGTTAACTTGCGGATGATAACAGCTTTTGGGTCGGCGTCAAAACTTTTTTAAGCCGAGTGGGTATCCTCAACCTGTCAACTGTATCAGATTGCCATCATTTCCGGCAAGACCGCTGCGTTGCGGTGGGTTTCGGACTTTTTTGCTCGATAATTCAAGTGCCTGACAGGTCCAAACAGGTGTCCGTTCGGACCGAACAGGTCCCTGTTTAGACCAGACCGCCGGTTGTTTGGAGCAAACAGAGGCCTGTTCAGACAAAACTGAGACCCGTTCGGATCAAGCAGGTGGCTGATGGGACGAAACCGATGGTCGTTTAGACCAAACAGGTGTGTGTTTGAAGGAAACCGAGGACTGTTTAGACGAATCAGGCACCTTAAAAAACCTCTTCTAAAGCCCACGCTCGGCGTTTGGCTCTGGGAAAAAGGTCTCCCCGCTTCAGTTGGGAGATCCACTGGGTCCACCCGAGAGCCAGATCAGGCTAAATCCGGCATTGAATTCCATCCAGTCCTCACTAGTCTGGACCAATATGCATAGGCGTTTCATCACCTGCCTCTTGGCCTTGGCCACCGGTCTCGCGCATCTGTCGGCTGCCGAGCCGTCGAGCGAAGGGCTTGAGCTTTTCGAGAAGAAGATCCGTCCGCTGTTGGCCGAGCAATGTTTCGAATGCCACGGCGAGAAGAAGACCAAAGGCGGTCTGCGCCTCGACTCGCGCGAAGGCTGGACCAAAGGCGGCGAGAGCGGTCCGGCCATCGTGCCCGGCGAACCGGCGAAGAGCCTGCTCATCCGCGCCGTAGGTTACGCCAATTCCGATTTGCAAATGCCGCCCAAGCGCAAGCTCGCGCCGGATCAACTTGCCGCGCTCGAGAAATGGGTGAAGCTCGGCGCGCCCGATCCGCGCACCCTCGCCGCGCCTGTCGCGACCAAGAAAATCGGGATGACCGTCGACGAAGGGCGGAAGTTCTGGTCCTACCAACCTGTGAAAGCCGTCGCCGCTCCGAGCCTCAAAGATGCATCTTGGCCGCGCAGCGATATCGACCGCTTCATCCTCGCGCCGATTGAGGCGAAGAATCTCAAGCCCGCGCCGGACGCCGACCGCACTACGTTGGTTCGCCGCGTCTATTTCGACCTCACCGGATTGCCGCCGACACCGGAGCAGATGGATGAGTTCATCAACGACAAGTCGCCCGACGCCTACGCGCGGTTGGTAGATCGACTGCTCGCCTCGCCGCATTTCGGCGAGCGTTGGGGCCGCCATTGGCTCGACGTCGCTCGCTACGCCGAGTCGATGACGCTGCGCGGTTTCGTTTTCAAAGAGGCGTGGCGTTACCGCGATTACGTCATCGAATCCTTCAATGCCGACAGGCCGTTCGACCGTTTCATCCGCGAACAGATCGCTGGCGATCTGCTGCCGCACACGTCGCTCGCCGAGCAGCGTCGTCAATTGACGGCCACCGCTTTTCTCGTGCTGGCGAATTCGAACCTCGAAGAGCAGGACAAAAAGCAGCTCGAGATGGACGTGGTGGACGAGCAACTCGACGTCATCAGCAAGGGCATTCTGGCGCAGACGGTCAGCTGCGCCCGCTGCCACGACCACAAGTTCGACCCGATTCCCACGCGCGATTATTACGCGCTCGCCGGCATTCTGAAGAACACGCACACGCTCGAGCATTCCAATGTTTCGAAATGGCTCGAACTGCCGCTGCCCGCCGAACCGTCCGAGGAGGTCGCGTATAAAAAGCACGATGCCGCCGTCGCCGCGTTGCAAGCGAGAATCAAGTCCGCGAAGGACGCGGCCAAGCCGATCGTGAAAACCGGCGACACGACGAAGCCGGTCTCCGTCTCGCTCGCCGACCTGCCCGGCATTATCGTGGACGACACCAAAGCGAAACGCGTTGGCGACTGGACATCTTCAAAGTTCAACGGCCGTTTCGTCGGCGAGGGTTATCTGCACGACGCCGACGCCAGCAAAGGTCAGAAGACGCTAACCTTCCAGCCCGAGCTTCCGCACGCCGGACTTTACGAAGTGCGCCTCGGCTACATCGCCGGACGAAACCGCGCGACGAACGCGCCCGTCACCGTTTTTAGCGCTGATGGCGAGAAGACGATCCACATTAACCAACAGGAAGTGCCTGCGCTCGACAGCCACTTCGTTTCGTTGGGTCAACATCGTTTCGAGCAGAATGGCGCTGGCTTCGTCATCATCAGCAACGAAGGCACCAAAGGCGTCGTCGTCGCTGACGCGGTGTTGTTCATTCCCGTCGATGGCAACGCGCCGGCGAAACCCGCCGCCGTGGCGTCTGCGACATCTGACAGTCGGAAGGCCGAGAAAAAACAGGTTGCGGGCGCGCCTGTGGTCGACAAGGTCAAAGACCTCGAAGCCGAGCTGAAAAAGCTCACTGATGCCGGATCGAAACGCCCGCTCTTCATGACCGTGCGCGACGAGGCGAGCTCCGGCGACATCCCCGTGCACGTGCGCGGGAGCGTCCACAATCTCGGCGAGAAAGTGCCGCGCGGTTTCCTCCAAGTGGCCAGCATTAACAAACCCACTGCGCCCATCGCTGACAAACAGAGCGGCCGCCGCGAGTTGGCCGAATGGCTCACCAGTGCGGAGAATCCGCTCACCGCGCGGGTCATGGCGAACCGCACGTGGCATTGGCTCTTCGGCGCGGGACTCGTGCGGACTCCGGACAACTTCGGCACCACCGGCGAACTTCCATCGCATCCGGAACTGCTCGACCATCTCGCGTTGAAGTTCGTGCAGGGGAATTGGTCCGTGAAAAAACTCGTGCGCGAAATCGTGTTGAGCCGCACCTATCAACTCGCCAGCGGCGCCTCGCCGGAGCAGGTGAAGGCCGATCCCGAGAACCGACTCTTCAGCCACGCTCATCGCCGCCGGCTTGATGCCGAGTGCATCCACGATGCGATGCTCTCTGCTGCTGGCACGCTCAACCTTGCTATTGGCGGGGCGACACTCAAGCCCGGCACCACCGCCGACTATGGTTACAAGCACACCGGCACCCGCCGCAGTGTTTATTCGCCCGTGCTCCGCAACGCGTTGCCGGAGCTTTTCGAGATGTTCGATTTCGCCGATCCGAGCGTCGTCACCGGCCGTCGGAACACGAGCACCGTTGCTCCGCAGGCGCTCTTCCTGATGAACCATCCTTTCGCCATCGAGCAGGCCCGCGTTGCCGCGGGGCGCCTTCTCGCCGAGAAACTTCCGGATGACGCCGCGCGTGCAGCCCGCGCTTATCGAATCATCCTCGGCCGTTCGCCGACGGATGCCGAACGCGCGATTGCCTTGCGTCACATCGCCGCCGCGGGTTCAGAGGCTGCGCAGCAGCGCGAGGCGTGGGCGCAATTTTGTCAGGCCCTTTTCGCCGGCCCCGATTTTCGTTACGTGAATTGAATTCTCTCTCGCGGTTTTCCGCGGGCACTGAGAGCAAACCTCGCAACGAACAGAGCGGATATGAGCAAGGCCTTCACCCGCGAATCGGACGACGCGCCCGAGCAACCCCTCCAGCGTCCACTCACGCCCCTGCCGCCGGGCGTGAAGAACTACATCACTCCACGCGGCGAACGCCGTTTGCGCGAGGAGATGGAACGGTTGCTTCAAGTGGAACGTCCGCAGGCCGCCGCTTTGCCGGACGTTGACGCGGCGAAAAGTCAGACCCAGTCAATTGATCAGCGCATTGTCGCCCTCGAGCAGAGTTTGCGGACCGCCGAGGTCGTGCCGCCATCTGCGCCGCCGTGGGAACAAGTGCGCTTCGGCGCCACCGTCACCGTGCGCGACCCCAGCGGCGTTGAGACGCGCTACCGCATCGTGGGCGTGGACGAGACCGATCTCGATCGCGACTGGGTGAGTTGGCGTTCGCCGCTGGCGAAAGCGTTGTTGAACGCGCGGCTTGGTCAGGGCGTCCGTTTTCAAACTCCCGCTGGCGAACAGGAGTTGGAAATCACAGCCATCGCTTACGAGTGAGGTCGCCGTTTTGTTGCACAAAAAACCGCTCGTTCTCCACACCTAGCTTGCGTAACGTTCGTTCCATGAAATCGCTTTTATTTCTCCGCATTGGTTTTGTTTTCGCGCTCGTTCTTCAAGTCGCGTCGCCGTTCGCCGCTCGCGCCGCGGACGCCGCCAAGCTGGCCGACGTCCCCGCACGGATGCGGCAGTTCGTCTCGAACGCGACCGTCTCGGGCGCAGTGACGCTCGTCGCGAAAGGCGGCAAGGTTCTCCAGCTAGAAGCGGTCGGGTTCTCTGATCTCGCGGCGAAGAAGCCGATGAAGGCTGACGACCTTTTCTGGATCGCTTCGATGACCAAGCCGATCACCGGCGCGGCGGTGCTGATGTTGCAGGACGAGGGAAAACTTTCAGTGGACGATCCGGTGGAGAAATATTTGCCGGAGTTCAAAGGCCAATGGCTCGTGAGCGAACGCACGAAGGAGACGCTTACGCTCAAGCGGCCGTCGCGCCCCATCACGCTGCGCGACCTACTCACGCACACCTCGGGCCTCGGTAGCCTCGATTCGCCGCGGCCCAACGCCACGCTGGCTGAACTGGTGATGGGCTATTCGCAGCTGACGCTTCAATCCGAGCCGGGCACGAAATGGTCGTACAATAATCCCGGCATCAACACTCTTGGTCGGGTGGTTGAATTGGTCTCCGGGAAACCGTTCGCCGTGTTTCTCGAGGAACGCCTTTTAAAACCGCTCGCGATGAAAGACACGACCTTCTGGCCGACGCCGGCGCAGGCGCAGCGTATCGCGAAATCCTATCAGCCGGGGCCGGACAACAAAGGGCTCGCCGAGACGGACGTCTATTTTCTGCGCGGTTTGCCGGTGACCGACCGCACGCGCACGCCGACTCCAGCCGGCGGGCTTTTCTCCACCGCTGCGGACATCGCGAAGTTTTATCAGATGATGCTCAACGGCGGCGAAGCGAACGGCCGTCGTTATCTTTCTGCCGAGGCGGTGAAGCAACTCACCACCACGCAGACGGGCGACATCAAGACCGGTTTCACGACTGGTATGAGCTGGGGCTTCGGTTTTCAAGTGGTGAAGGAACCGCAAGGTGTGACGGCGGTGCTCGCGCCGGGGACGTTCGGCCACGGGGGCGCGTATGGCACGCAGAGCTGGGCCGATCCCAACAGCGGCACGATTTATATCCTCATGATTCAGCGCGCGCGGATGGCGAACGGCGATGGGTCAGTCATCCGTCAGGCGTTCCAAGAAGCCGCTGCCGCTGCGCTCGATGTGAAGTGAGAGAAGACACGAAGAAGCCGATGAACCGTGCGCGAGCAACTGTTTCATAAATTCAACGAGCTCGGATCTTCGGGGGAATGGTTCCTGAAGTTCGTGGGCGGCATCGCGGTGTCGGACGGCTTGCGCTATCTGGCGTGGGCGGGAAGCGCGTGGCTGTTTTTCTACGTTCTATTTCGCCGCCGTTGGTCAGCGCGGAAGATCGTTCCGGAGTTTCCGTCGCCGCGTGAGATGGGGCGCGAGATCGGGTTCTCGGTTTTGACCGTTGTGATTTACGGCGTGGTCGGTGCGCTCACGATGCTCGCCGCGATGCGCGGTTGGACTCGGCTTTATTTCGATATGACGGCGCACGGTTGGGCGTGGCTTTGGTTTTCGGTCGCGCTCACCATCCTGATTCACGACACGTACTTCTATTGGACACACCGGCTGATGCATCACCCGAAGCTCTTCCGCCACTTCCACCGCGTCCATCATCTCTCGACGAATCCCTCGCCGTGGGCGGCGTACGCGTTCGGTCCGTTGGAGGCGGTCGTGCAGGCAGGCATCTTTCCGCTCGTCGCGTTCACGCTACCGATTCATCCGCTGGCGTTCCTCATCTTCATGACGTGGCAGATCACCTAAAACATTCTCGGCCATTCTGGTTTCGAGATTTGGCCGCGCGGGCTGATAGACACGTGGTTCGGCAAATTCACAAACACGCCGACGAACCACGTGATGCACCACGAGCGCTTCGCGGGGAACTACGGTCTCTACTTCAACATCTGGGACCGGCTTTGCGGCACCAACCACGCGGGTTACGAGGCGCGCTTTCGCGAAGTGACGGGGCGAAGCGCCAATGCCACGGCGCCTGTGCCGCCGGTTTCCACTGCTTTTGAAACCGCCACCGTTGGTGTTGAAATGAATCGGAATAGCGGCTAATCTGGAACGTCCAATGAATCGCATGAATGGGTTTGAATCAGATTTTGTTTCGCGCCGCAGCGCCTTGAAAAGCGCCGCGTGTGGTTTCGGTTCTCTCGCGCTGGCGGGGTTGCTGGCCCAGCGCGCCGCCGCCGCAAATCCGCTCGCGCCCCGGACGCCGCATTTCAAGCCGCGCGCCAAGCGCATTATTTTCCTCTTCATGCAGGGCGGCGTGAGCCACGTGGATTCGTACGATCACAAGCCGCTGCTCACGAAGCAGGACGGCAAGATGATGCCGTTCCACGACTCGCGGAAGATTGCCAACTCGGGCAAGAAGGACGCCAGCGAGCAGCGCATAATGAAGCCGCTCTGGAAGTTCGCGCAGCACGGTCAGAGCGGTCGTTGGGCCAGCGATCTTTTTCCAGAAATCAACAAACACGTGGACGACCTCACGTTCATCCACTCGATGCACACGGAAGGCATCGCGCACGGTCCGGCCACGCTTTTTCTCCACTGCGGTTCGACCAACATGATCCGTCCCTCACTCGGTTCGTGGGTCAGCTACGGTCTCGGCACGGAGAATGAGAATCTTCCCGCGTTCGTTTCCATCAACCCCTCCTCGGGCAACGGAGGTCCGCGCAATTACGGCAACGCATTTCTGCCTGCGGTTTATCAAGGAACGGGCATGGGCAAGGCGGGCGGGCCTGCGAGCGAAGCGGTCATTCGCAACCTCGCGCATCCGGGCATGAAGCCGACCGAGCAGCGCAAGCGGTTTGATTTGTTGCAGTCGCTTAACGCCGAACAGCTCAAGCGTACGCCGGGCGACAGCGAGTTGGAGGCGGTGATTAATTCCTACGAGCTAGCGTGGCGGATGCAGAACTACGCGCCCGACGCGTTTGACATGTCCAAGGAAACGCCCGAGACGCTCGCGCTTTACGGCATCGGCGAAAAGGCGACGGACAACTTCGGACGTCAGTGTCTGATGGCCCGCCGTCTTTGCGAGTCCGGCGTTCGTTTCATTCAGGTGACCTACGGCGATAACTCCGCGAATCCGGCGTGGGATCAGCATTCGAATCTTCCCAAGCACGGCGACCACGCGCGCGCGGTGGACAAGCCGATGGCCGGTCTCCTCGCCGATCTCAAGCGGCGCGGCTTGCTGGAGGACACGATTGTCTGGTGGGGCGGCGAATTCGGCCGCACGCCGTACGCCGAGAAGAACGGCACCGGCCGCGATCATAATCCGAACGGCTTCACCACGTGGCTCGCGGGCGGCGGCTTGAAGAAGGGTTTCGCCCACGGCGCGACCGACGAGTTCGGGCACAAGGCCGTGCAGGATAAAGTCCACATGCACGACCTGCACGCCACGCTGCTTCACATGCTCGGGCTTGACCACGAGCGACTTACTTATCGCTACGACGGTCGGCCCTTCCGCCTCACCGACGTGCACGGGCACGTGGTGAAAGAGATTCTCGCCTAAACGGCGGCCAACTTGGCGGGATGCGGCGCGCAGCGAAACGATTTTGAATCCGCTTCAAAACAGCGACGGTCGGCGTCCGAGTCGGCGCGAGTTTCTGCGCGTCGGTGTGTTGGGCGCGGCCGGTTTGTCCCTGCCGCAACTGCTCGCAGCGCGACAGGTCGCTGGCGGCACGGAGGCGAAAGCCGATTCCTGCCTCATCATTTTCCTCAACGGCGGCCCGAGCCATCTCGACATGTGGGACATGAAGCCCGAGGCGCCGTCCGAGATCCGCGGCGAGTTCCGGCCGATTGATACCACGCTGCATGGCGTGCAGCTTTGCGAACATCTGCCACGGTTCGCGCGACAACTGCACCACTGCACGCTGGTCCGCTCAATGAACCACAGCGTGAACAATTCCCACGCGGCGGCCGTGTATGCCGCGCTCACGGGACACGACCGCGGCGAGCAAGGTGGCGGCGCGAAGCCGGGCGACCACCCGAACATGGGCTCGGTGCTCGCGAGATTGCGTCCAGCAGTCCCGTCCGCTCTGCCGTATGTTGCGCTCCCTTACAAAACGCAGGAAGGCGCTGGCGGACCCCTGCAGCCTGGTTTCCTCGCCGGATTCATCGGCGCGCACCATGATCCGTTTTGGGTGCTGGAAGATCCGAGTCGGCCTGATTTCCGCGTTCAAAATCTTACGCCCGCGGAGGGCATGACTCGCGTCCGCCTCGCGGGTCGCGATGAATTGCTGCGCTCGCTGGACCGCACTTTTTTGGAGAAGCAACCGGCTGGCCGTTCGACTTACGAATCGCTCGGTGAGTTTCAACGGCGCGCGTTTGATTTGCTTACGGCCGACACCACCCGCCGCGCGTTCGAGTTGGAGCGCGAAGCGTCTGCGTTGCGCGAGTCGTATGGGCAAAACATTTACGGGCAAAGCGTGCTGCTCGCTCGGCGGCTCATCGAGGCCGGCACGCGCGTGGTGACGATGAGCTGGGCGCCGGACGCAAACGCCACGTGGGACACGCACGGCGGCAATTTCCAGAAGCTGAAGAACACGCTGCTCCCCCAATTCGACGCCGCCTGCTCCAGCCTGCTCGAGGATCTGCGCCAGCGCGGCCTGCTCAAGCGCACGCTCGTCGCGGTGCTCGGCGATTTCGGTCGCACTCCGCGTATCAACAACGGGGGTGGGCGTGATCATTGGAACGCCTGTTACAGCGTCATGCTCGCCGGCGGCGGCATCAAGGCTGGCTACGTCCACGGCGCCAGTGACCGCACCGGTTCGCTGCCAGCCGAGCGGCCCACTTCCCCGGGAGACATCATCGCGACCATCTACCATTTGCTCGGCGTCGATCCGCGCACGGAATTGAATGACAATCTCAACCGTCCGCATATGCTCGTGCCTCACGGTCGCGTGATGGACGAATTGATTGCCTGATCCGCCGTTCCATTTTCATGAAAAACCCCCTCTCGATATTCGTGCTGCTCGGCGTTGCCACGCAGCTTTTCGCCGCCGATCCGTTTGACCAATCCGCCGTGGCGCTCGAAGTGGACGCGCCGGACGCGAAGCTCGCCAAGATCGTTCTGCTCGCTGGCACGCCCAGCAGCAAGTCGGGTGCGCACGAGTATTTCGCTGGCTGCGCGTTGTTGCAGCAGTGGCTCAAACAGCAACCGGGCGTCTGGCCGGTAATGGTTCGTGAATGGCCCAAGAACGAGAAGGTGCTCGAAGGAGCGAAGGCCATCGTCTATTTCGGCGACGGCGGCGGCAAGCAGCCCTTCGTTGAGCCCGCGCGCTGGGCGAAGCTGAGCAAGATGATCGAGGGTGGCACCGGATTCGTGCTGCTGCATCAAGCCGTGGATTTTCCAAAAGGTCCGGACTCCGAGAAAGTGAAGAGCTGGCTCGGTGGCGTGTTCCACAGCGACATCGGTTGCCGTGGCCACTGGGACATGGATTTGAAGCCCGTCGGTGAGCATCCGGCGTTGCGCGGTGTGAAGCCGTTCGCCGCGCCCGGCGACGGCTGGCTCTACAATCTGCATTTTGCATCCGAGACGAAGCCGCTTCTCATCGGTGCCGTGCCCGACAAATCGCGCACTTCTGCCGACGCCAAGAAGCACCTCGGTCGCGACGAGGTGATCGCGTGGGCTGGCGAGCGTTCGGGTGTCGGCCGTGGCTTTGGATTCACTGGTGCTGATTTGCACAAGAGCTGGGGCTACGAGAGCCAGCGCAAGCTCGTCGTCAACGGCATCCTCTGGTCCGCAAAACTGACTGTGCCCGAAGGCGGCGCGAAGATGGATTTCACCGAGGGCGACCTGAATCGTAATCTCGACAAGAAGGCCGCGCCCGCGGCCAAGGCGCCCACCAAAACCGTGCCCAAGCCGGTGACGAAGTAGTTCGCCTTGAGCCGCGCGAATAGTTGCAGCGCCCGCACGTCCGATTTACCATCGGACGTACACAGATTCCATGCGGCGATTTATTTCCAATAGCATCCTGATTTTGCTGGCCGCCGTCCCGCTTCGCGCGGCTGACACGGCGGGCGTGGAATTCTTTGAAAAGCGGATTCGCCCCGTGCTCGTCGAGCGCTGCTACGAATGCCACAGCGCGCAATCCGGCAAACGCAAAGGCGGCTTGATGCTGGATACACGCGAAGGACTTCTAAAAGGCGGTGACGCCGGTCTAGCGCTCGTACTTGGCGAGCCGGACAAGAGCCGTTTTATCGAGGCGATCCGGTACAAGAATCAGGATTTACAGATGCCGCCGAAAAGTCCGCTGCGGCCCGAGCAGGTGCGCGACTTGGAGCAATGGGTGAAGATGGGCGCGCCGGATCCGCGTGTGGTTGTCGTCGCGCGGCCGTCCAACAAACGGGAGATCAACATCGAGCAGGGCCGCCAGTTCTGGGCGTTCCAGTCCATCGCGAACCCGCCAGTACCGAAGGTTCAAAGCGCGAAGTTCAAAGCTCAAAGTCCGGTGGACAATTTCATCTTCGCCAAGCTCGACGAGAAAGGACTGCGTCCCGCGGCACCCGCCGAAAAACGGACACTGCTGCGCCGCGCGACGTTTGATCTCATTGGTCTGCCGCCGACGCCGTCGGAACTGGATGCCTTTCTCGGGGACAAATCACGGGATGCATTCGCGAAGGTTGTCGAGCGATTGCTCGCCTCGCCACAGTATGGCGAGCGCTGGGGCCGGCACTGGCTCGATGTGGCGCGTTACGCGGACTCGAACGGACTCGACGAGAATGTCGCTTTTGGCAACGCGTGGCGTTACCGCGATTACGTTGTGAACGCGTTCAATCGCGACAAGCCCTACGACCAATTTATCATCGAGCAAATCGCTGGAGATCTGTTGCCGACGGCGGAGAGCGTCGCCGTGAAGCACGAGCGATTGACCGCGCTCGGATTCCTTTCCATCGGCCCGAAACTTCTCGCCGAACCGGACAAGGTGAAGCTCGAGATGGACATGATTGACGAGCAGATCGACACGCTCGGCCGTGCGATGATGGGCATGACTCTCGGCTGCGCGCGGTGTCACGACCACAAGTTTGACCCCGTGCCGACCGATGATTACTACTCGCTCGTCGCCATCTTTAAGAGCACGCGCACGATGGACGATCTCAAGACCATCGCCAAATGGCACGAGCCGGAAGTCGCGTTGCCGGATGATCTCAAGGCGAAGGAAACGTTCGCCAAACAAGTGACTGCATCGAAGCTCGCCATCACGAACTTCATCGCGTCAGCGAACACGGCTTTGCTCGCGGAGAAGAAAACCAATTCATTGCCGAAGAATCCCGAGAGCCTTTATCCGACGAACACTGTCGGCGAGTTGAAGAAATTACGTGAGGCGTTGACGAAGCTAGAGAAGGATCCCCACGAAATGCCCAGCACAATGGGGGTGACCGATTCGACGAACATTGTGAAGGCGTTTCCCGTGCACATCCGCGGCAGCCATCTCATGTTCGGCAAAGCAGTGCCGCGCGGCGTGCCGCAGGTGATGACGATTTCCATTCAACCGAAGTTCGTGGAGCAGCAGAGCGGCCGGCTTGAACTCGCGCGTTGGTTGGCGAACGCGGAGCATCCGCTCACGGCGCGCGTGATGGTGAACCGCATCTGGCGCTGGCATTTCGGGCAGGGACTTGTGGCGAGCACGGACAACTTCGGCGCGCTCGGCGAGCGGCCGTCGCATCCGGAACTGCTCGACTGGCTCGCGCGACAGTTCATCGCTTCTGGTTGGAGTGTGAAGGCGATGCACCGGCTCATCATGTCCAGCGCGACGTATCAGATGGATGCCTCGGCGAGCGATGTGAAGCCAGTCGCGTTATCAGGCAAAGACCGCGAGCGCGGTGCTGTTTCCCCAGAGATGGATTCCGAGAACCGTCTTTACACGCGCTTTCCACAACGTCGGCTCGAGGCGGAGGAAATCCGCGACGCGCTCCTGTTCGTCGGCGGCACGCTCGACCTCTCGATGGGGGGCAAGACGCTTCCGCTGAAGAACCGCGAGTTCGTTTTCAACCACACATCGAAAGACGCCACGACCTACGGCAGTCCGCGCCGCGCGCTTTATTTGCCGGTCATCCGCAACCATCTCTACGACCTTTTCGAGCAGTTCGATTTCCCTGATCCGACAGTGCCGACCGGCAGCCGCAATACGACCGTCGTCGCCCCGCAGGCGTTGCTGATGATGAACAGCGATCTCGTGCAACAGGCCGCAGAGAGTTTCGCCGCGCAACTGCTCGCGCGCACGGAGCTGTCCGATGCGAAGCGCGTGGAGCTGGCTTACGTGAAGGCTTACGGCCGTCCGCCGACTCCGCGCGAACTCGAGCGGGCGCGGAAGTTTCTCGACGGATTTGAGAAGGCGAAGGCCGCCGGAGCGGATGCGCAACCGCAGGCGTGGACTACGTTCTGCCAAGCCCTGCTTGCCGCGAACGAGTTCATCTACCTCAACTGATCGATGAATCCGTTCGACATTAATTTTCTCTCCCGTCGCGCTGCGTTGCAACGCGCTGCGGGCGGCTTCGGTTGGCTGGCAGCTTCTGCGTTGCTGGCGGAAGAGGTGCGCGGCGCGGCCGCGAGCAATCCGCTCGCGCCGAAGAAGCCGCATTTCCCCGCGCGTGCCAAGCGCGTCATCTTCCTTTTCATGAAGGGCGGTCCGTCGCATCTGGACACGTTCGATCCGAAGCCGCTGCTTGATCGCGATGACGGCAAGCCGTTCCCCGGCGCGAAGCCGCGCGTGCAGTTCGCGCCGACGGGCGAACTGCTCAAGTCGCCGTGGAAGTTTCAGAACCATGGCAAGAGCGGTTTGCCGGTGAGCGAGCTTTTCCCGAACGTCGCGCAATGCGTGGATGACCTCTGCATCCTTCGCTCCCTCCACGGCACGAACGCCGCGCACGGCGGCGCGTTGCTCAAGCTTCACACCGGCAGCGATAATTTCGTTCGGCCGAGCATGGGCGCGTGGATCAACTACGGTCTTGGATCGGAGAATCAAAACCTGCCCGGATTCCTCACCATCTGCCCGACGTTCGCGCACGGTGGCGTGAACAACTGGGGCGCGGCCTTCCTGCCTGCCGCGTATCAGGGTACGCCGCTCGGCAACGCCGCCGTTCCGGCCACCGAAGCCGCGGTACGGCATATCAAGAATTCACGTCTCACACCCGAACAGCAGCGTGCGCAACTCGATCTGCTCGCGCAGATGAACCGCGATCATCTCGCGCAGAGCGGGCCGAGCCTCGCGCTCGAAGGCCGACTCAATTCCTTCGAGCTCGCGTTCCGTATGCAGATGGCGATGCCCGAGGCGCAGGATATTTCTAAAGAGACCGACGCGACACGCAAACTCTACGGCCTCGATGACAAGGTGACGGAGAACTTCGGCCGGCAATGCCTCATGGCGCGGCGTTTCGCCGAGCGCGGTGTGCGTTTCATCCAAGTCACGCACAGCGATGGCGACGTGCAATGGGATCAGCACGGCAATCTCCGCAAGGGCCACACGAAAAACGCCGCCGAGGTGGACAAGCCCATCGCCGGGCTGCTGAAGGATTTGAAAGCGCGCGGCCTGCTCAAAGACACGCTCGTCGTTTGGGGCGGCGAGTTTGGTCGGACGCCCGCCGCGCAGGGCGGCCGTGATGGGCGTGACCACAACCCCGAAGGTTTCACGATGTGGCTCGCGGGCGGCGGCGTGAAGCCCGGCATCGCCTACGGCGCGACGGATGACTACGGATGGTTTGCTGCCGAGAACAAGGTTCACATCCACGATCTGCACGCGACACTGCTGGCGTTGCTCGGCCTCGACCACGAGCGACTCACCTATCGCTACGCCGGTCGCGATTTCCGGCTCACGGATGTCGCCGGGCACGTGGTGAA
>CAMASG010000059.1 GCA_945860945.1 Akkermansia muciniphila | reverse complement strand
TGCTCAAGCCCGGAAAACGCGTCCGTGCCGGCACCGAAATCACGCTGCGTGATCACGCCGGGCGCGCCACGAATGTGCGCGCGACCGTGCTCGACAAAAATGCCGAGGGCCATTGCCGCGTGCGCTTCACGGGTGTGGACGAAATCACGTTCGCGCTCGATTCACTCGGCGAAATGCCGTTGCCACCCTACCTCGGACGCGCCGCTGCAAGCAGCGACAGCGAACGTTATCAGACCGTCTTCGCGCAAAGTGCCGGCTCCATGGCGGCGCCCACTGCGGGCCTGCACTTCACGCCGCAACTGCTCGACGAGATTCGCGCGCGCGGCGTGCACGTCTGCTTCCTCACACTCCACGTCGGCCTCGGCACCTTCGCGCCGGTGAAGACCGAAACACTCGCTGATCACGTGATGCACGAAGAACGCTATGAACTGAGCGCTGAAACCGCCGATGCGATCAACGCTGCGAAAAATGCTGGTCGCCGCGTCGTCGCCGTCGGTACCACCAGTGTGCGCGTGTTGGAGAGCATCGCCGCGAAATACGGGGGTAAAATTGTTTCCGAACGCGGACGCACGGGGATTTTCATTCATCCGCCGTATCACTTCAAAATTGTGCACGCGCTCGTCACCAATTTCCATCTACCCCAGTCCACGCTCCTCATGCTCGTCTCGGCTTTCGCGGCTCCCAGTGAGCTGCGCGGACGCGAAATGGTGCGGGCCGCGTACGCCGAGGCCATTCGCGAGCGCTACCGTTTTTACAGCTACGGCGACGCGATGCTGCTGATATGAATCTGTCCGACACCAGAAAGCAGAATCCGAAACGGAAGCGTGCCGCGCAGCTTCCCCTCCCTTTCGTCCTCGTGAACATGGCGATGACGGCTGATGGAAAAATCGCCACCGCCAACCGCGCCGTCTCCAGTTTTGGTAGCGCGCACGACCACGATCACCTTTATGAATTGCGGGCCACCGCCGACGCTGTGATGTGTGGCGCACGCACGGCAGACCTCAATAAAATCTCGCTCGGCACCGGTGGCGCGAAGTTCCGTGGGATGCGCCTGAAACGTGGCCTCGCTGAGCACAACCTCCGCATTCTTGTGACCGGCTCTGGCAGCCTCAATCCGCGCGCTGAGATTTTCCGCCACCACTTCTCGCCCATCATCGTGCTCACCACCTCGTGCGCGACGAAGGCGAAATTGACGCGACTCGAGACAGTGGCCGATGAAGTGAAAATCTGTGGCGCGAGAGAAATCAATTGGCCCGCCACGCTGCGCTGGCTTCGCGAGAAGTGGGAAATCAAACGGCTGCTTTGCGAAGGCGGCGGCGAGTTGAACGACGCGCTCTTCCGCGCCGGTCTCGTGGATGAACTGCACCTCACGCTCTGCCCGAAAGTTTTCGGCGGGCGCACCGCACCGACCATCAGCGATGGCTGCGGTGTGATGCGTCTAACCGCCGCCGCGCAGCTTGAATTGAAATCCACCAAGCGCGTGGGCGACGAACTCTTTCTCGTCTTCCGCCGGAAAACTACAACTGGTGTTCCACCCAGCGGGCGAAGAGCCAGAGCACGTCGGCAAGCCGGTTGAGGTAGATAATAATCTCGCTGTTGGCGAGCTGGTTCGCGGCCTGCAAGCTGCACACGCGTCGCTCGGCACGGCGACAGGTGGTGCGAGCCACGTCGAGCGCGGCCGATTCAACGCTCGCGCCAGGCGTGGCCCAACCTTTGAAGGTGATTTGCTGCGCCTCGATTTCCTGTACCACGTGGTCGAGTCCAGCGGTTTGTTCAGGGGTCAGTTGTTTGAAACCGTCTTTGAGATAGCGCGGCAAATCCTCGGGCATCGTGGCGAGTTCGCCCATCAACACCACAAGATCCTGCTGGATCATGAGCAGTTGCTCGCGCACGTAATCGTGCGTGGCGGCGGCGCGGGCCACACCGAGCGCCGCGTTCAGCTCATCCACCGTGCCGTAGGCTTCCACGCGCGGATGGCTCTTGGCCACGCGGCGGTTGTACATCAAGCCGGTCGTGCCTTGGTCTCCCGTTTTGGTCGCGATGCTCATCGGTTTTTCATAAGTTCATTGACGCTGCCATCCCGCATTCCTATCGTCCTCGCGGAGTGGAGATACTATGAATGCCAAACTTTTCCTGAAAACGCTATTCCTAATCGCGGTGCTACTCTTGCTCGTGCTGATGGGAATGCACAACCGCCAGACCGTGGAGTTCGCTCTGCCGCCGCTTCTGCCGAAGTCGCAGAACCAGCCGGCGGCCATCATGTATTTCGCGTTCTTCGCCATCGGCATTCTCACGGGAGTCATCCTCGTCGCCGGCGGCAAGAGCGGCGGCAGCAGCAAGAACAAGGTGGAGTAGTAAATCAGACCGAGGGCAACTCCACCTTCCGCGCCGGCACGATTTTCTCGCCGAGGAAGCGTTCGGCAAAATCCTCGAACCGCTCCACCTCGTCCGTCACGAAGGATTCAATCACACCCGCGCGACGTCGGCGTGTATCGAGCAGCTTCAGATAACCGAGTCGTTCCTTCACGAACTCCGCGCAGGTGTCCGCTGAATCCACGAGCCGCACGCGCGGGCCGGCCACTTCGCGGATAGCCTTCTTCAACACGGGATAATGCGTGCAGCCGAGCACGAGCGTGTCGATGTCCCACTTGAGCAGCGGGCTGAGATATTCGCGCAGCACACTCACCGCGACCGGATGATCCATCCATCCTTCCTCAACCAACGGCACGAGCAGCGGACAGGCGCGGGCGATGATCCGCACCGTGTCATCACGCGCGAGAATCGCTTTATTATAAGCCTGACTGCGGATGGTGGCGTTGGTGGCGATGACGCCGATGCGTCCGCTGCGCGTGGCTGCGAGCGCGGCGCGAGCGCCCGGCAAAATCACACCGAAGACCGGCACTTGGAAGCGCTGTTCGAGCGTCGGTAGCGCCCACGCGGAAACGGTGTTGCACGCGACGACTACCGCCTTCACGCCATGATTCATCAGGAACTGCATGTCCTCACAGGCAAAGCGCACCACGGTGGCCGGCGATTTATTGCCGTAAGGCACGCGCGCGGTGTCGCCGAGGTAAACGAGATC
The DNA here is from genome assembly GCA_945860945.1 of Akkermansia muciniphila. Taxonomy (GTDB): domain Bacteria; phylum Verrucomicrobiota; class Verrucomicrobiia; order Limisphaerales; family SIAT01; genus SIAT01. Next base: position 14,393 of record CAMASG010000059.1, on the reverse strand, counting down.
CTCGCGTGGCATCAACCGATGAACTGCGCGGGCGACCGTGAGACCGCCCAAGCCGGAATCGAAGATGCCGATTGGCAGGTGCAGATCCGCGCTCATTGTTGGTCGAAGTGATTTAACACGGGCGACAAATTGGTAACTGACAGGCCTGCGCCCGTGCGGGCGGAATCTGCCTCCGGCACCGAAGTGATTCAAGGCAAATGGCCGCGCACATGAATGTTTTGAGCACCGGTTCGGCGGGAAAACCGTTGACGCACACCGCGAGCGGCACCTAGATTGAACGCGGTTTTTTTGACACGCTTGCAACTATTTTAATCATCCCGCTGCTATGACCAATACCGCTGCTCCCGCCGCCGCCAAAGGACTCGAAGGCGTCATCGCCGCCAACACCCGCCTCAGCGACGTGCGCGGTGACATCGGCCAGCTCATCTATTGCGGCTACGACATCAACGAACTCGCCGGCAAGGTGAGCTACGAAGAAGTTGTCCACCTGCTGCACCATAATCATCTGCCGAACGTGAAGGAACTCGGAGATCTCAAGGCTACGCTCGTCGGCTTCCGCGAGTTGCCGCAAGGCGTCATCGACATCGTCACCACGTTTCCGAAGGAGGCCGCGCCGATGCACGCCATCCGCACGGCGATCTCCGCGCTCGGCTGTTTCGACACCACCGCCGAGGATGATTCGCAGCACGCCCAGCGGCGCAAAGCGCTCCGGCTCATCGCGCAGATTCCCGTCGTCACCGCATTCTTCCATCGCCACCGTCAGGGCCTCGAACTCGTCCGTCCCGATTCGCAACTCGGCGAGGCCGCCAATTTTCTGTGGATGATTAATGGAGAGAAGCCCTCCAAGGAAATGGAGGAGACGATGGACATGTGCTACGTGCTCCACGCCGACCACGGCATGAACGCCTCCACGTTCTCCGCGCGCGTCACCATCGCCACACTATCGGACATGTACTCAGCCATCACCACGGCCATCGGCACACTCAAAGGCCCGTTGCACGGCGGCGCGAACGAAGGCGTCATCAAGATGCTTCAGGAAATCGGATCGCTCGCGAACGTGGATGCGTGGGTCGAGGACGCGCTCGCGCAGAAGAAGAAAATCATGGGCATCGGCCACCGTGTTTACAAAGTGCTCGATCCGCGCGCGCCGCACCTCAAGCGCATGGCGCAGATTCTCAGCAACCAGCTCGGCGATCCGAAGTGGATCCAGATGAGTGAGCGAATCGCGGAGCTGATGTTCAAGAAGAAGGGCCTCAGCGCGAACGTGGATTTCTACTCCGCCACGGTTTACTACTCGCTCGGCATCCCGACCGATCTCTTCACGCCGATTTTCGCCATCGCCCGCACCAGCGGCTGGACGGCTCACGTGCTCGATCAACTCGCCGACAACCGGCTCATTCGCCCGCAGTCCGTTTACACCGGCCCGGTCGGCCTCAAGGTCGTGCCGATTAGCCAGCGTTAAGCCGACAAAACCTGCGAAGCTCCAAGGCGACTTGGGGCTTTCAACTTTTCCAACTTAGCCATCGATGAACATCCACGAATACCAAGCCAAGCAGCTTTTGAAACAGCACGGTGTCGCCGTCCCCGCGGGCGATCCTTGCAAAACCATCGGTGAAGCCAGCGCCGCCGCTGCGAAGATCTTCGGCTCAGGCCACAAGCTCGCCGTCGTGAAATCCCAGATCCACGCGGGCGGCCGCGGCAAGGGCACTTTCAAGAGCGGCTTTCAAGGCGGCGTGAAGCTCGCCAAGTCCGCGGATGAAGCCGTCGCCCACGCGCGCGCGATGCTCGGGCAGGTGCTCGTCACCAAGCAGACCGGCCCCGAGGGACGGCAGGTGAACACCGTGCTCATCGCCAGCGCCGAGACGATCAAGAAGGAGCTCTACCTCGCCGTGCTGCTCGACCGCGCCAACTCGCGCCCGCTCATCATGGCCAGCACCGAGGGTGGTGTGGACATCGAGGAGGTCGCCGAGAAGACGCCCGAGAAAATCGTCAAAGAACACATCGACCCCGCCGTCGGCATCCAGCCGTACAACGCCCGCAAGGTCGCCACTGCACTTGGCTTCAAAGGCGAGCTTTTCGGACAGGCCTGCAAACTCATCATTGCCGTTTATAAAACGTGGTGGGAGTGCGACGCCGCGATGGTGGAGATCAACCCGCTCTGTATCGTCGAAGGACCGGACGGCAAAGAGTCCATCGTCGCGGTGGATGCCAAGATCGGCCTCGACGACAACGCGCTCTATCGCCATCCCGACATCTTGGCGATGCGCGACCTCGGCGAGGAATCGCCACTCGAGATTGAGGCGAGCAAGCACTCCCTCAATTACATCAAGCTCGACGGCTCCATCGCCTGCCTCGTCAACGGCGCCGGTCTCGCGATGTCCACGATGGACATCATTCAGCACTTCGGCGGCAACCCGGCCAACTTCCTCGATGTCGGCGGCGGGGCGAGCAAGGAGCAGGTCACCGAGGCCTTCAAGATCATTCTCAGCGATCCGAATGTGAAGGCGATTTTCGTGAACATCTTCGGCGGCATTATGGACTGCAACGTCATCGCCACCGGCATCGTCGCGGCGGTGAAAGAGACCGGACTCAAACTCCCGCTCGTCGTCCGCCTCGAAGGCAACAACGTCGCCGCCGGCAAGAAGACCCTCGCCGAGAGCGGCCTGACGATCATCAGCGCCGACACCATGTCCGACGCTGCGCAGAAGGTCGTCAAGTCCGTTGCGTAGTAACCCCCAATCCATTTCCCCATGTCCATTCTCGTCAAACCCGACACCAAGATCCTCGTCCAAGGCATCACCGGCGGCTTCGGTGCGCGCCATGCGAAACTCTCGCTCGATTACGGCACGCAACTCGTCGCCGGCGTCACCCCCGGCAAGGGCGGCCAACTCTTCGAGAACACGGTGCCGATCTTCGACACCGTCGCTGACGCCGTGAAACAGACCGGTGCCACCGTCTCCACTATCTTCGTCCCCCCGCCCTTCGCCGCGGACGCGATCCTCGAGGCTGTGGACGCGGGGATCGACCTCGTCGTCTGCATCACCGAAGGCATTCCCGTGAACGACATGGTGAAAGTGAAACGCGCCATGCAGGGTAGCAAGACGCGGCTCATCGGCCCGAACTGCCCCGGCATCGTCACGCCCGGCACCGGCAAAGATTCTCACGGCGGCTGCCGCATCGGCATCGCCCCCGGCTACATTCACAAGAAGGGCAACATCGGCGTCGTCTCCCGCAGCGGCACGCTCACCTACGAAGCCGTCTGGCAGCTCACGAGCCGCGGCGTCGGTCAATCCACCTGCGTCGGCATCGGCGGCGATCCGGTCAACGGCACGTCACACCTGGATGTCATCAAGATGTTCAACGACGACCCCGAGACGCACGGCATCATCATGATCGGCGAAATCGGTGGCACGGCTGAGGAAGAAGCCGCCGAGTGGATCAAGCAGCATTGCAAAAAGCCCGTCGCGGGATTCATCGCCGGCGCCACCGCGCCTCCCGGACGTCGCATGGGCCACGCCGGCGCGATCGTCTCCGGCGGCAAAGGCACGGCCGAAGCGAAGATTGCGGCGTTCAAGGCCGCCGGCATCGGCGTCGCCGCCACGCCGAGCGAGATGGCCGACGTGTTGCTGAAGATGATGTGAGCCGCGAACGGAATTCCAATTCCGAGTCGCGGATGACAAATCCCGTTCGAAACTCGTGACGCGGAATCCGCATGGCCCTCATCCATTTCATCCTGAACCTCGCGGCCCTGCTGCTCTGGGTGAAGTGGTGCTCGCAGACAGCGCCCGCACCGGCTCCTTCTCCCGCGCTCGCCATTGGCTCACTTGCGCGACGGCGGCGACCGCATGACGCCCCGTGGCTGTTACCGGTTGCGTTGACTGTCTTGTTGCTCGGCCGCGCGTTGTTCTATTGGCAACTCAGTCCCGCCTCGAACTGGACCGCCACGCTCGACCTCGCCGTCGTCACACTTTCCTTCCGCAGCGATTTCGCAGGCCAGATGCTGCTCTACTCACTGGCTAGTTTCACGGCGTGGCTCGCGGTCCTTTACTTGAGCCTGCTGCTCCTCGTCATCGTCAACCGCGACATCTCCACACACGTGCCCGGAATGCGCTGGGTGCGGACGCAGCTCCGCTGGCTCGCGCGCTCTCCGCTCGCGATCAAGCTGCTGCTGCCGTGGCTCACGTTCGCGCTCGCGTGGATCGCCGCCAGCTTTCTCCTGCCGCGCATCGGCCTTTCGCCGCCTGCGGGTTCGCTGGTTCGAATTCTCGGCCAAGGCGCGCTCGTCGGCACAGCCGCGTTTCTCTCGTGGAAATACGTCATCACCGGATTGCTCCTGCTCCACCTGCTGCACAGCTACATCTATCTCGGCAACCATCCTTTCTGGGGTTTCATCGAGGAGACCGGCCGCCAATGCCTGCACCCGATGCGCTGGTGCCCGCTCCAACTCGGCCGCGTGGACCTCGCGCCCGCCGCCGTCGTGGCTGCCGTGTGGTTCGGCTCGAAATACGCCGCGCTCGGTCTCACCTGGCTTTACGGTCACCTGCCGCGATGAGCTTTCTCAAGGAACAGCCGGACGGCGTGCTGCTCTCGGTAAAAGTTGAGCCGCGCGCGAGCCGGAATGAAATCGGGGATGGGCAAGGTGCGGAGTTGAAAATCAAAGTCACCGCGCCGCCGGTGGATGCCGCGGCCAACGAAGCGGTGCTCCGCCTGCTGGCCGACACGCTCGATTGCCCCCGCGGTTCCGTTCATCTCATTCGCGGCGGCACATCACGTCACAAAATAATCCTCCTGCGCGGGATGAAACTGGAAACAGTGCCGGCGCGTTTGACGAATACGTAGACGCGTGGAGGCAGCCGTACTTCACTGCGGCAGCTTCTGGAAAAACTTCTGCGCCGTCGCGCACGTCGCCGCGCTCAGCTCCGCCAACGTGCAGCCTTTCACTTGCGCGACCGTCTCCGAGATCTCTTTCACGTAAGCCGGCTCGCAGCGTTTGCCGCGATACGGCACGGGCGCGAGATAGGGACAATCCGTTTCGAGCATCAGTTGGTCGAGCGGCGTGGCGGCGATGGTGTCGCGCACGGTCTGACCATTCTTGAAAGAACAGATGCCGGTGAAGCTCACGAGCGAACCGATTTCCAGCACACGGCGCATCTGCGCTGTGTCGCCCACGAAACAATGGAACACGCCGCGCACGCGTCCGGCGAACGGCGCCATTTGTGCGAGCGTCTGTTCGAAGCACTCGCCGCGCGTGTGAACGACCACGTTCAGCCCCCACTCGGCCGCCACTTCGAGCTGCTGCTGGAAAAGGGCCGCTTGCTTCGCTTTGTAATTCTCATCCTCCGCAGCGGTGCCGCCGCTGGCGCTGGGCAGGCGGTAGTAATCAAGACCGGTCTCGCCGATGGCGACGACCTTCGGATGCCGCGCGAGTTCGCGCAGCGGCGCGCGGATATCCACCGGCGCCTCGAGCGCGTTGCCGGGATGCCAACCGATGGCGGCGAAGATGGATGCGTGCGTCTCGGCGAGTTTCAGGGCGCGCGCGCTGCTCTCGAGATCGGTGCCGATGGTGATGAGGCGCGTGATGCCCGCGGCGGCGGCGCGCTCGAGCATCGGCGCGAAATCGTCCGCATAATCGGGATAATCGAGGTGCGCGTGCGTGTCGTAAAAGGTCGGCGTCATTCAAACCGCGCGGCGCGGCGGGGAATGGTGCGGTCAGTCCGACGGTGAAGGCAAACCTGTTTGCGCGCGGCAGGGGCGGAGTTTGCACCTTTACAGAAACCACGGGTGACGGCATCTTGAAGGAAGTTTGAGAGCCATGTTGAAGCAATCGGCCACTCCCTTCGCCTTCCGTTTTCTCCCGTTTGTATTGTTGCTGCTCGTCATGGTGTCGCCCGTTTTTGGCGCGACTTATTCTGATGCGGATTTCGTAGGACGCGGCTACGGACGCTTCGCCGCTTACAACTACGAGCTGAAGCCGGAGATGGAGAATCTCGTGAACTACGGTCTCGACCGACTCATCAAGGAACACACGCGCGTCTTCGGCCGTGGTGTCCGGCAGGGGTTCACGGTGCGCTACCGCATCTTCGGCCAGTTCGACGATTACGCGGCGTATTCGTTGGCCCGTTACAAAAAGGAAGTGACCAAGAATCTGCTCGGCTACTACAGCCCGCGCACGCGGGAGATCGTCACGTGGCGACAGCAGCAGACGTGGCTGCTGGTGCCGACGCTGCTGCACGAGGGCACCCACGCGATCATGGACGAGATGTTCGGCGCGATGCCGTTCTGGATGGTCGAGGGGAGCGCGGACTGGTTCGGCGAACCGGCTTGGGCTGAAGGCACCACGTTGAAAAAGGACAAGCAGGCACGCTGGGTGCGCCTGAACAAAATGCGCGAGGAAGGCAAGCTGCCGACGCTCGCCAAGTATCTCCCCTCATCCGACTACGACGCGTGGGCGAAGATGTTCGATGGCAACGTGTCTCAAGGCTATGACTTGGGCTTCTCGCTGTTCGATTTCTTCATGTCGAATCCACAGGCGACAAAGTTCATGGCTGGCATCGTCACCGGACGGAACACCGAGCAATCCGACGACCCCAGCTTGACCTTCGCCAAATACATCCACGCCCAATGGCCCGGCGGCCTGCCGATGTTCGAGAAGGGCTGGCACAGTTGGATCAAGCTCAAGGCCGAAGACAAAGCGCCGCCCACCGCGCCGCTCACTCCGTCCAAGACCGCGCCGAAGGGGTGAAGTGGAGCGCCGATCCGGCGCACTCCTGCCCCTGACCGGATCCCCTCCGCCCGCGATTGAACCCTTCGTGCCCCGCTTCGAGTCGCCACTGTTCCAGACAGAACCCCTCTTGCTCCGAACCAGATCGCCACTGTCCTAAGCTGGAATACCAGCGCTCCAAGCCAATCCACTCGGGTCGCGACAGAACCATTCGCGAATCAGTCGCGGCCTCGTATAATCTCGGCGCGACCACAAGATCCCCGATTGAGCGCAGATTTATGAGTCATCAGGCTCTTTCCGATTGCAATCGTCCCCTTCACTCGCTATTTGTTTGCCCGTCTTAGCAACCTCAAACCGACACACTTATGGCTAAATCTGTTTACCACCCCAGTATTGAAGGCGGCCAGCACGGGGCCAAGAGCCTCGCCGATTTCCTCGCCTATGCGAAGAAGGCCGGTGCGGCTGGCGCGCAGCCGAGCAATTACATGCTCCATAACGACAAGGGTGGATTCAAGACGGCCAAGGAGATTCGTCAGGCGTTCGCGAAGGCCAAGATGAGCCTCGACGGCATCTCGTCCCACTGCGCTTTCTGGGTGCACACCACCGCGTGGACCGGCAGCCCGACCATCCGCCCGTTTATCCCCGCCGATGTCGCCAAGAAATCGCTCGCAGAAATCGAGGCGTGGAGCGAGGACTACATCCTGCGCCTGCTCGACCTCTGCGCCGAGCTCGGCGTGAAGATCGTGCCGATGTTCTGGGGCGTGGCTTTCGGCTGGGAAATGGCGACGGGCTATCCGTGGGGTTTCTGGAAGGGCGGCGACTATGACCTGCTCAAGGCAGGCTGCGACCGCTTCGTGCGCAAGACCGGCAAGATCCGCGCGCACGCCCGCAAGCTCGGCATCTATCTCGCCCACGAGATTCATCCCGGCACCGGCGCGATGTGTGCCGATGATTTCCTGATGCTCGTCGGCGCGTGCGACGGCGACAAAGTTCTCGCCGTGAACGCCGACCCCTCGCACTGCTGGGAAGGCGAGGATTGGGAGACGCGCTTCCGCAAGGTCGGCCCGCGCGTGTATGCCTGTCACGTGAAGAACTTCGTCATCCGCAAAGGCGTTCCGCTCCGCAAGATGCAGAGCGAATGGACCGGCCGCGCGATGCAGTTCACCGACCTCCCATCGGGCGAACTCAACATGGTTCGCTACGCGGAGATGCTCATCGATATCGGTTATCCCGCGCGTTACTGCAAAGTGATGGGAACGAAGACCGCCCCGCTCATCGTCGAGGCCGAAAGCGCCTATCAGGATCTCGATTCCTGCAGCGCCAACGGCATCGGCTACGTGCGCGACAAACTCTGCTTCCCCACCGCCGGCGGCTCGTTCGAAGATGGAATGGGCGTGTAGGGAGTCACAACAAATTCAAAACAAGAAAGGGGCGTGTACAACGCCCCTTTTCTTTTTCACTGGAAGCACCGAATAACACGGCTCTTTCCCCTGCCCCACGGCGTTCTCCGAACCTAATCGTTGAAACTCACTTTCAGCGTGTCGTATGCCAATTCCACGCCCGCCGGCAACTCGGCTTGGCTCACGTCGTGGTCGTAGTAGTGCGTGAGGTGAGTCAGATACGTGCGGCCGGCATTGATGCGGCGCGCGGCCGTGAGCGCCTCATCGAGACACATGTGCGTCCAGTGCGGCTGCGGCCGGAGCGCGTCCAACGCCACCACCTCCACGCCGCGGATCCGCTCCACCACCGCCGGCGGCACTTCTTTGCAATCGCTGCAATACGCCAGTCGTTTCCGTCCACCTTGTTCAAAGAGAAAGCCGAGCGAACCCATCTTTCCGTGCGGTAGTTTCAACGGCGTGATGCGCAAATCGCCCAACTCGAAGGGCCCTTCGATCAAGTGCGGTTCCGGCACGAAGTAACCGTGCGGCTTCGGCCCGTCCACGAAAGCGTAGGCAAAGACGCGCCGCAGATCGTCCATCGTTTGCGCGTCCGCGTAGATCGGCATCGGCTGGCCGGTCATCTCGCAGAAGCGCCGGCAGTCATCCAAGCCAAACACGTGATCCGCGTGCGAGTGCGTGAAAAGCACCGCATCCACGCGGCGGATCTTCTCGCGCAATATCTGCAGCCGAAACTCCGGCGTGGTGTCCACCACCAATCGTACCACGTCCGTCTCGATATAAATCGAGGGGCGCAGCCGATGGTTCTTCGCGTTGGCGAGGAACGATTCGGGATATTCTTGACCGATAATCGGCACCCCCTGCGAAGTGCCCGTGCCGAGAAACGTAAGTGAGAACGACATTTCTTTTGCCCAACGGTAGCAGAGGCGGCAAATTAAACGCCAACGATTTTGCGATGTTGACCACGCTGCGCATCAAGAACCTCGCCCTCGTCGCCGATCTGGCGCTCGAGCTGCGCCCTGGCTTTAACGCCATCACCGGCGAGACCGGCGCTGGCAAATCCATCATCATCGGCGCGCTCAACCTCCTGCTCGGCGAGCGGGCCGACCGCACGCTCATCCGCGCCGGCGCAGACGCCTGTACCGTGGAGACGATCTTCGATATCTCGACTCTGCGCGCGCCGCTCAAATCGTTCCTCGATGAAAATGGACTGGAACCGTGCGAGGAGAACCAGCTCGTCCTCAAGCGCACCTTCACCGCCGCGGGCGCGAACCGCCAGTTCGTCAACGGCTCGCCCACCACGCTCCAGACGCTCGCCGCCATCGGCGACTGGCTTGTGGATATGCACGGGCCGCACGATCACCAGTCGCTGCTTCAACCCGCACGCCAGCTCGCCATTCTCGACGCTTTCGGCGGACTTGAAAAACCGCGCGCGCAGTTCGCCGCGTTGACTCGCGCCCGCGCCGCGTTGGAGACGGAGAAGTCCGCGCTCATCGTTGATGAGAAAACCTACGCGCAGCAACTCGACCTGCTTCGCCATCAAGTCAGCGAAATCAGTGCCGCTCGATTCCAAGCCGATGAAGAAGTGCAGGTGGAACAGGATCATCAGCGCGCCAGCAACGCCGCGCGGTTGCTCGAGCTGAGCCAGTCGGCTCTCGGCCTGCTCGGCGAGGATGAGCCATCGCTCTTCTCGCAAGCCGGCGCGCTCGGTCGCACGTTGCAGGAACTTCAGCGCGTGGACGCCGCCGCCGCACCGCTCGCCGAGCTTCACGGCCAATCTGTCGCGCAGCTTCGCGAGTTGCAGAGCGAGCTTTCCCGTTACGCCGACCGTGTGGACATTGACCCCGCGCGCCTCGCCGAGCTTGAGGAACGGCTCAACCTCATCCACTCGCTCAAACGCAAATACGGCGTCAGCCTCGCCGAGGTAATCGCCTTTGGCGACGAGGCGAAAAGGAAATTGCAGGGGCTCGAATCGCGCGATGCGGAGCTGGCACGGATCAACGCCGAACTCGTGCGCCTCGATGCCGAGTTACATAAATCTGGAAAAGAACTCACTGCCGCGCGTCGCAAAGTGATCCCGAAATTAACGAAGGCCGTGTGCCTTCAACTCGCCGACCTCGGTTTCAAGCAAAGCCAGTTTGACGTCGCGCTTTCCCAGAACGGGACGACGTCCGCCAGCGGCTTCGATCAGATCGAGTTCCTCTTCGCACCCAACCTCGGCGAGCCCGCATGCGCGCTGCGTGCCATCGCTTCCAGCGGCGAAATGGCTCGTGTGATGCTCGCGCTCAAGACCGTGCTTGCCGCGCAAGACGAGGTGCCCGTGCTGGTGTTCGATGAAGTGGACGCGAACATCGGCGGCGAGACCGCGCACGCCGTCGGCGAGAAGATGCGCCAGATCGCCGCGCGACGGCAGGTGCTCTGCATCACCCACCTCGCGCCAGTCGCCGCTGCGAGCGACGCGCACTACGTGGTGAACAAGGAAGTGAAAGACGATCGCACGGTCACCGACATCCAGCTCTTGGACAAGAAGCAGCGTGTCACCGAACTCGCCCGCATGCTCGGCGGCCAATCCGACGCTTCGCGCAAACACGCCGAGGAGTTGCTGGCCCGGCACCGTTTACCGCTTGAAAACCGCGATGCGAAAGCTAAGGTCGCGAGCGTTGTCTGATGAACCCATCGCCATGAAAAAGATTATCCTCGGACTCTGCCTCTTCATCGTCATGTTCAGCATCTCCGGCTGCGGCACACTGGACGCGCGCCTGAACCAAAGGGATTTCCAATACCCCTCAGTTTATCCGGGCGTCCGGCAGGATTTGGCGAACATGAAAGCGCCCAACAGCGACACGTCCGGCTCCGGCACTCGCGTCCTCGCTTGGCTCGACATTCCGTTCTCGACCTTCGCGGACACCTTTCTGCTGCCGATTGACGGCATCTTTATTCTCTTCGACCGCTGAAGTGCTGCACTCGGGGAATTCTCAAAGGCCTCAAAGGAGAAGATCCGAAATCGCTTTGCCCGGACGGATGAAGTGCGGCCGGCCAATCGCGTCGTGAAGAATCTGTTCCTCGGGCACGCCGAGGAGATGATACGCCGTGGCGACGAGATCCTGCGGCGCGACGGGATTCTCTGCCGGAAACGCAGCGTCTTTGTCGCTCTTGCCATACACGAAACCGCCCTTCACACCGCCGCCAGCCAGCACGCTCGTGAAGCATCCCGCCCAATGATCGCGGCCGTCGGCGCCCGCGCCGGCGTCGCTTGAACGTTGGCCCACACGCGGCGTGCGGCCGAACTCGCCGGTCCAAATCACGAGCGTCTCATCCAGCATCCCGCGCGCGCCGAGGTCATCAAGCAACGCGCTGAACGCCTGATCCGCCACGGGCATCAGGCGCGTTTTCAAATCGATAAAGTTGCGGCTGTGCGTATCCCAATAAACGCTCACGTTCTTGATGCCATCATTCGGCCAGAAAACGGTGACGAGCGGCACGCCGCGTTCGACGAGTCGACGAGCTTGCAGCACGGACTGGCCGTGCGGATTCATCCCGTATCGCTCGCGCACGCGACGCGGTTCCTCTTCAAGATTGAACGCGCCGCGCTGCGTCGTCGCAGCCGTGAGCAAATCGAATGCGCGTTGGTTGTTGCGGTCTTGAGCCGCGAAAGCCGACGCGCTCGCTCCCAGTCGGCGGTCGAATTGATCGAGCAATTCGCGGCGCGTCTCGAGCCGTCGCACAGAAAGCTCCGGCTGCAACGTCAGCTCACCAATCTTGTAATCCGCGCGGCTCGGATCGGCGTCGATCGTCATCGGATCGTGCAACGGCCCGAGCCAGCCGGCGAATTGGCCTTGGCTCTCCTCGACGAAACGCGGCACGTCATTCTCCAGTTTCGGCCGCATCGAGACGAACGGCGGTAACGCGCCTTTGCCGCGGCCGAGACTCGAAAGCGCCGCACCAAGATGCGGCCATTGTTCGCGAGTCGCGCTAGTTCGCGCCGGCGGCTGGCCGGTGAGCAGATAGCTGGTGGCCGTGGTGTGGTCGCCGTTGTCGTGCGTCATTGAGCGCACGAGCGAGAGCTTGTCAGCGCGCTTGGCGAGCAGCGGGAAGTGTTCGCAAATCTGAAGACCCGGTACGTTCGTTGAAATCGGCTGGAACTCGCCACGAATCTCTCGCGGCGCGTCCGGCTTGAGATCCCACGTATCCTGATGCGCCGGCCCGCCCCACATAAAGAGAAGGATGCACGACTTCGCGCGACCAAAAGAGCCTTTGCCAATCGCGCCCGCGGCATTCACGCGGCCGCGCAGGAGTTCCGGCAACGAAAGCCCGAGCAAGCCCAACCCGCCCGCGCGCAGCAACTCGCGCCGGCTCATCCGGTGATGAGGCCAGCCGCCAGCGCCGGATGAAGCGGATGATTGCACGGCTTTAGGACGCCACTTTGCAAACCATTCTTCAAGCGCAAAGCCAGATAAACGACATGCTTCTAGTCGAATATCGCCAGTGGTCGAGCGTCAGAAATAGCCAGAGCAGGCTTGCCTCCGCAGACTCTCCTTTTACACTTCAACTATGCGATTCCAGCCGACTTTCACACGCACTTTGTGGGCCGCTATTGCGCTCGCCATACTTGCCGCGCGCCCCGCTTTCGCCGCCTCCGCGAAGATCGAGTTCACGCGCGACATCCGCCCGATTCTTTCCGACAACTGCTACCATTGCCACGGGCCGGATGAGCAGCAGCGTAAAGCCAAGCTGCGGCTCGATTCGAAGGACGGTCTCTTCGGCGTGCGCGACGGCCAGACCGTGGTGAAAGGCGGCAATCTGAAAGCGAGCGAGCTGTGGCAGCGTATCACGACTAAAGACCCGGACGACGTGATGCCGCCGCCGGACAGCCACAAGAAACTTTCGCCCGAGCAAATCGCGAAGTTGAAAATATGGATCGAGCAGGGCGCGAGTTTCCAGACGCACTGGGCTTTTGAGCCGGTTGTGAAACAGTCTCCGCCGAAAGTGAAGGACGCGAAATGGAGCCGCACCGGCGTGGACCCATTCATCCTCGCCAAGCTCGAGGCCAGCGACCTCAAGCCGACGCCCGAGGCGAGCCGCGAAACGCTTATCCGCCGACTTTCCTTCGACATCACTGGCCTGCCGCCGACGCCGCAGGAAGTGGACACGTTCCTCGCCGACAAATCGCCCGAGGCGTATGAAAAAGTCGTGGACCGCCTGCTCGCGAGCCCACGTTACGGCGAGCACATGGCGCGGCCGTGGCTCGATGCCGCGCGTTACGCCGACACGCACGGACTGCATCTCGATAACGAGCGCTCGATGTGGCCGTATCGCGATTGGGTAGTGAACGCGCTCAATCGTAATCTCGCTTTCGACAAGTTCACCATCGAGCAACTCGCCGGCGATCTGCTGCCGAACGCAACGCAGGAGCAGCGCGTGGCTTCCGGATTCAATCGCTGCAACGTGACGACGAGCGAAGGCGGTTCGATTGGCGAGGAGTACATCTTCCGCTACGCGGTGGATCGCACGGAGACCACATCGTCCGTCTGGATGGGGCTCACCGCTGGTTGTGCCGTCTGCCACGATCACAAGTTCGACCCGATTTCGCAGAAAGAGTTCTATTCGCTCTTCGCCTTTTTCAACAGCGCGGCGGACCCCGCGATGGACGGCAATATACTACTCACGCCGCCGGTTATTAAACTCAGCACGCCGGAGCAGCAACGGAAGCTCGATGAGTTCACCACGGCTGCCACCGCGCTTGAGAAGCAGGCGAAGGAACGTCTCGTCGCGTTGAAATACGAAGCGCCCGCCGTCACCACCAACGCGGTGAAAGTCACCGAGACGGTGTGGATCGAGGATGATTTCCCCACTGGAGCGAAAGCTGAATCGAACACCGGCACCGCGGCGACTACGTGGACTGACGCCACCAAAAGCCCTGTCTTCTCAGGCAAACGCGCGCTGACGCGCACGGCCAATGCGATTGCGCAGGACTTCTTCACCAGCGCCAACCAACCGCTCACGCCCACGGCCACCGGCAAGTTCTTCGCCTACGTTTATCTCGATTTGCTCGAACCGCCAAAGGCGGTGATGCTCCAGTTCCACACCGACGGTTGGAAGCACCGCGCCAACTGGGGCGATGACGACGCTATCAATTACGGCGTCAAGAACACGCCCGAGAAAATACTGATGGGCAAATTGCCCGAAGCCGGCAAATGGGTGCGACTCGAAATATCCGCCGCGAAGCTCGGCATCAAGGCAGGCACGAAGATTACCGGCATGGCCTTCACGCAGTC
>CAMASG010000058.1 GCA_945860945.1 Akkermansia muciniphila | reverse complement strand
TCAATCACCGCGATGTAGTCCGAGACCACGCCGATGGGCGCGCCTTGCGAGTTCAGCAGATCGAACTCCACCCTCACTGCGAAGTAGCGGTAAGGCGAGTAGTTCGCCACCGTCCCCTTCACGAACACGAAGTTGCTGTCCTTACTCTTCTCCCACACGAACGATTTGATCTCCAAGTCCGGACCGCTCGGCGGCAGCACCACCTTCTTCGCGAGACCGAACTTCGCGAGAATCTTGAACTTCACTTCCGGCGGTAGTTGGAAGCGCGACCGCACACCGCTGCTCCACTGGAGATAAATAACGGCCACCAACGCAGCGCACACCAGCAAGCCCGTGTAGCGAAAGAGAATGTGCTTTGGCGGCCACTCGCGCGCGCGTGCCCAGCGCCACCAACCCACGGGGTTCAAGTGCCGGACCCACGCCAACCGCTGTTTCCACGACACGTTTATCTTCACCTTCGGCAAACGTGTGCCGCACTCGATGCACAACACCGCGTCCGCCTCCACAGGCGCGTCACAGTTCGGACACAGGCGTGGCCCATCCACAATCGGTGCAACTACGCGCTGACGCCGTTGCGGCGGCGGCGGCAAAGTGCGCCCGCCCGCCTGCGGTCCGGCGCTCACTTCGCCCGGAGGCCGCGCGCGCGGCTTCACCACGAACACCCGCGTCGGCTTCGGTTTCGGCTGCGCCAACACCGTCTCCTGTTGGCAATGCGGGCAGCCGGCGGCCACCCCCTCCGCCTCGGGCGGATAGAGGATGTGCCCGCCACAGTGCGTGCATTCGCACTTCAGTTCCGTCGGTTCATTCGTCGGCTCGCTCATTGCAATCTCGCCACATCTAACAAACTTCAGCGCCTTTGCCAAAGCCGGAATTCGCGGGCGGCGGGCGGGAAATTGGTTTGCGCCGAGGCGCGTCAGCCACTACTTTCCCCACATTGGTGGAGAGATGGCTGAGTGGTTTAAGGCGCACGCCTGGAAAGCGTGAGTGGCTAAACACCACCGTGGGTTCGAATCCCTCTCTCTCCGCCACTTTTTCTTAATGCCCGCGCCTCTCGAGATTTCTGTCATCGTTCCCGTCTTCAACGAAGCCGAGAACATCGCTCCGCTCGCCCGCGAAATCCTCACCGCACTCTCTCCGCTCAATCGGCCTTTCGAGATTGTGTTCGTGGACGACGCCAGCACTGACGGCACGTGGACGAACCTCGCCGCCGAACGCGCGAAAGATCTCCGTGTGCGCGGCCTCCGCCACGCCCGAAACGCCGGCCAATCCGCCGCCGTCTGGACCGGTCTGCAAGCCACGACTGCACCGATTCTCTGCACGCTCGACGGCGATCGGCAGAACGACCCTGCCGATCTGCCGCGGCTCCTCGCCGAGTTGTCCTCGTGCGATTTCGCCTGCGGTGCGCGCGTGAACCGGCAGGACACCTTCGTGCGCCGCGCCTCATCGAGCGTTGCCCGAGCTGCCCGTCGATTTATGCTCGGTGTTGATTTCGCCGACACCGGCTGCGCCCTGCGCGTCTTCAAGCGCAGTTCGCTGGACGGATTGTTTCCATTCAACGGCCTGCACCGATTTCTACCGGTGCTCGTCCACGGTGGCGGCGCGAAAGTGCGTGAGATTCCCGTGAATCACCGGCCGCGCGTGGCGGGCGTCTCGAAGTATGGCGTCTGGAACCGCCTCGGCCGCGGCGTCGCCGACCTCTTCGCCCTCGCATGGTATCAACGCCGCCGTCTCCGCCCTGTACCGTTCACCGAGACGCAGCCGTAAGCCACAATTCCGCGCACGCAGGCCTTCGCTCTCCTTCGTTTACTGAGTTGAAGCGGAAAAACTCGTTGCGCGACGCGCGTTCGCGGGCATATTCCGCCATGCTCTCCAAGGTCTGCGCCGCCGCGCTCCACGGCATTGACGCCATCCCTGTCGAGGTCGAGGTCAACGTCGGTTGGGGCGACACGCGCACGATCATAGTCGGCTTGCCCGATGCGGCAGTGCGCGAGTCGATCGACCGCGTCTCGACGGCGCTCACCAACTCGGCTTTCAAGTTTCCGATGGGCCGCACCACCATCAACCTCGCGCCCGCGGATGTCCGCAAGGAAGGCCCGAGCTTCGATTTGCCTATCGCCGTGGGGATGATTGCTGCGAGCGAGCAGATGACGAGCGACCAACTTGACAACTTCGTGCTCGTCGGCGAACTCGCGCTGACCGGCGCCGTGCGGCCGGTGAAAGGCGTGCTCGCCATCGCGCTCCGCGCGCGGCACGAAGGCAAATCCGGCATTCTCGTCCCACGTGAGAACGCCGCCGAGGCCGCTGTCGTCACCGGCCTCAACGTCATTCCCATTGCGAATCTTCGCGAAGCGATCCACTTCCTCGAAGGCACGGTACGAATTGCGCCTCTGCGCGTGGACGCCGCGGCGATCTTCGATCAACCGAGCGAGGATTCGGTGGATTTCGCCGAGGTGAAAGGTCAGGAATCGGTGAAGCGCGCTCTCGAAATCGCTGCGGCCGGCGGCCACAACGTGCTGCTCATCGGTCCGCCCGGCACCGGCAAGAGCATGCTCGCGAAGCGGCTTCCGACCATTCTGCCACCCCTCACGACTGACGAGGCGCTGGAGACGACGAAGATTCACTCCGCCGCCGGCCAGCTCCCGCCCGGCCAAGGGCTCGTCACGCGCCGGCCGTTCCGCGCGCCGCATCATACCGCGAGTGATGCGGGATTGCTGGGTGGAAGCATCCATCCCACGCCCGGCGAAATTTCACTCGCTCACCACGGCGTGCTTTTTCTCGATGAGCTGCCGGAGTTCAAGCGAAGCGTTTTGGAAACGATGCGTCAGCCGCTCGAGGATGGGAAGGTCACCATCAGCCGCGCTGCGGGCACGATGACTTTCCCATCGCAGTTCATGCTCATCGCCGCGATGAACCCGACGCCGGATGGCAAGATGCCGCACGAATCAAAAAGTTCTCCACGCGAAATCCAATCCTACTTGGGACGCGTTTCCGGACCGTTGCTCGACCGCATTGATTTGCACGTCGAGGTGCCGCCGGTGAAGTTGCGTGAGATCACGTCCGACCAGAATGGCGAACCGAGCGCGGCCATTCGTGTGCGCGTCATCGCCGCACGCGCGCGGCAGCAGGCGCGGTTTGGCGGCAAGTCGCGCATCTCGTGCAACGCGCGAATGGGCAGCCGGGAATTGAAAAGCCACTGCGCGCTCGATGAGCCGACGCTTGAACTGCTCCGTGCGGCGATGGCCGATTTGAACCTCTCCGCGCGCGCTTACGACCGCATCTTAAAGGTGGCGCGCACCATCGCCGATCTCGCCGCCGCCGAGCATCTCACCGCCGAACACGTCGGCGAAGCGATTCAGTTCCGCTCGCTCGACCGGCAGTTGTGGGGATGAAAAGCCGACGGCGTTCAGAGAATGTTCGCGGCAATCTCGGCCAACTCGGAGCGCTCACCTTTCTGCAGCTCGATGTGCGCGGCGATGGGGTGGTCGCGAAACTTGCTGATGAGATAGTTGAAGCCGTTGGAGGAAGCATCCACGTACGGATTATCAATCTGGTAGGGGTCGCCAGTGAAGACAATCTTGGTGCCGCTGCCGACGCGAGTGACGATGGTTTTGACCTCGAGTGGCGTGAGGTTCTGCGCCTCATCGATGATCATGAACTGGTTGGCGATGGAACGGCCGCGGATGTAGCTGAGCGCCTCGACGACGATCTGGCCCGAGCGCATCAGATCGCTGCTGCGACGGTGCTCGGTGCCCATGTTCAAGTCGCTGAGCATCTCGAGCGCGTCGTGAATCGGTTGCATCCACGGGGCAAGTTTCTCATCGAGCGAACCGGGGAGGAAGCCGAGCTCTTTGCCCATCGCAATGGTGGGCCGTGCGACAACGAGGCGGCGATACTCGCGGTCCATCACGGTACGTTTGAGGGCGGCGGCCATCGCCATGAGAGTCTTGCCGGTGCCAGCTTTGCCCATGAGTGTGACGAGCTTGATGCGGTCATCGAGCAGGGCGTCGAAGGCGAAGTGCTGCTCGCGGTTGCGCGGCTTGATGCCCCAGACGCCGTCGCGACAGTCGATGATCGGCACGACTTTGGTGCCGGTGGCGTCCACTTTGGTGAGTGCGGCGCGCTTCGGATTGGTGACGTCGATGAGCGCGCAGTACTCGTTCGGACAGCGTTTCTCGCCCAGCACCAATTCGTCGTCGGTCCGGAACTTCGCCATCTGATTGGTGCTGACGGTCTTCTCGAACATGCCCTCGTAGAGATCCTGCAGACGGACGTGATCGCTCTCGTAATCCTCGGCGGCGAGGCCGAGCGCGTCGGCTTTGATACGCAGGTTGATGTCCTTCGAGACGAGGACGGCCTTCACCTGCGGCTGCTTTTTCTGCAAGACGAGCGAGATGGCGAGAATCTGGTTATCCACCACGCGCGGGTCGAGCGCCGGAATCTCGGACTCGCCCGGGCCGGGGATGAGGATGCGCAGCGTGCCGCCGTTGGGGAGCTTCACTCCTTCACTCAATCGTCCTTGCCCGCGGAAGCCGTCGAGCATGCGCGAGATGGTGCGGGCATTGCGGCCCAGCTCGGACGACTCGCGTTTGAAGCGATCCACCTCCTCGATGACTTCGATCGGGATGTGGACATTGTTGTCCTGAAAATTGAGAATGGAGTTCGGGTCGTGGAGGAGGACGTTGGTATCGAGAATGTAGTTCTTCACGTGTGAATGACTGAGTTTACTAGGCGGAAGCGCGGCCGACACGTCGGAGGATTTCGAACGGGGCCCTTGGCGAAGTGCTTTCACAGCCACGCCGCAATGTAGAACTCACAAGCGAGAACTGACAAGCGGAAGTTTGCCTGCGCGCGATTGTTACATCGAAAGCACCGCGCTCACTTCACCCCCGCGAGCCGTTCCAGCCAGATTTTGTAGAGCGCCACCGTCGCATGCACGTCGCGCAGACAATACTCGGCGATCTCGTGATAACGGCCCTGCGCCATCAAGTCATTCACATCCATGCCGGATACGCCGTGGCTCTTCGGCGACTCGATGCCGAAGGCTTTGCAGTAGAAATCGAGGTTGAACTTCCGCGCCGCGCCTTCGCGCCCACTCACGCCGTAGAAACTGAACTGCTCGGCGAGATCGCAGTGCGGCTCGATCTGATAACGATAGCCGAGCCAATCCTTGCGCGAGATGGGGACGTTCAGAACCGCGGAACGCAGATACAGAAACGGCACGTCGAAGCCGCGGCCGTTAAAAGTGACGATGCGGTTGAACTTCTGCGACGCCTCCCAGAACTGCGCGAGCAGCTCCGTTTCATCCGCGCACGGCACGAACTCCACCGCGCCACTCGCGGTGTCCGCCTCATAATCGTCGGCGAGAAAGAGCACTTGGCCGCGCCCCGTGTCCGCGTTCAGCATCGCGAGGCAGACTACTTGCGCGGTGAGCGGCCAGAGATTGAACATCCGCTGAATCTCCGCGCGCTTGGTTTCACGCGCGATGGGATCCGTCAGTTTTCCCGCTTCGCGAAAAAGATATTCCTGCTGCGTCTCGTCGAAATTTTCCAACGGAAGCTGCGACGTCTCGATGTCGAAAACCAGCGTGGCCATAGACGAAGTAACCGGAAATTAAAGTTTTAAACAAAGACGCCAGCCCCAGCACGAGGCCGGAGCTGGCGACTTCAATTGAAGAAAAAACTACTTCTTCTTCTTAGCAGCGGGCTTCTTGGCCGCGGGCTTCTTAGCAACAACTTTCTTTTTAGCAGTCATGATTTTCGTCACCCCCCTTGTTTTTTATGACCTAGATTGGTCATCTCGAATTTGAAACTACTCCGTCGGGACGAGTGAGTTGTAGCGCGCGCGCGCCGCGCTGACGAGAAGTTTTTAAAAAAATCGCGCAGTAAATGACGCGTCGGAAATCTATTGAATTCCGTCCGCGCTCTCCAAACACTCGCGGCGATGTCGACCGAGACTCAACTCACGCCGATGATGGCGCAGTATCGCCGCATCAAGAGCGAGATTCCGAAAGATGCGTTACTGCTCTTCCGTCTCGGCGACTTTTACGAAATGTTTTTCGAGGACGCGCAGATCGGCGCGCAGCTCCTCAACGTCGCTCTCACCAAGCGCGGCGTGATTCCGATGTGCGGCATTCCGCACCACGCATTCAACGGCTACGTCGCGCGAATTCTCCGTGCCGGAAAGAAAGTCGCCGTCTGTGATCAGATGGAAGAGGCCCGCCCTGGCCAGCTCGTGAAACGCGAGGTCACGCAGATTCTCTCGCCCGGCACCCACTTTGATGAGCGGCTGCTCGCCGCCGAGCGGAACAACTTCCTCGCCGCCGTTTGCGCGAATGGAAAAACATTCGGCCTCGCCACGGTGGATCTGACGACCGGCGACTTCAAAACCACCGAGCTTGAAAGCAACGCCGCGCTACTCACCGAACTCGAACGGCTGCGCCCAGCGGAGCTGATTTATCCTGCCGAAGCACAGTCGCTCCGCGATCTCGTGCAACCGCTCCCGCTCATCGTCAACGGCCACGACGACTGGGTGTTCGCGCCGGAGACGGCTGTGTTCACATTGCGCGATCATTTCAAAGTCGCCGCGCTCGATGGCTTCGGTTTGAAGGATCGCCCCGCCGCCATCGGCGCCGCCGGTGCCGCGCTCCATTATCTCGGGCAGCATCTCCGCCGCGATGTGACGCATCTCACTCGGCTTACCACTTACGAGCGGAGCGATTACCTCGTGCTCGATGGCACCACGCTGCGGAATCTAGAAATCCTCGAACCGCTCCACCGCGACGCGCCGAAGAACACTTCGCTCTACGGCGCGCTCCACCGCACCGTCACGCCGATGGGAGCGCGTCGTTTGCGCGACTGGCTTACGCAACCGCTCGCCGCCGTGGAACCGATTCGCCGGCGGCAGGATGCTGTGCTGTCGTGGATCGAGAACGCCACCGCGCTCGAACAGTTCCGCGCCCAGCTTGCCGAAGTGCGCGATCTCGAGCGCACGCTCAGCCGGCTCAGCGTCGGTTCCGGCAACGCGCGCGATCTGCTCATGCTGCGTCTCGCGCTGGAACAAATCCCGACGCTGCGTGAACGGATCAGGGCGGTCGTAGAAGCGCCTTCACGCAACGACGCCGAAGAATTGCCCGCGTTACACGACGCGATTCATCCGGAACCTCGCGGCGCGAACTTGCTCGCCGAGTTATCCGCGCAGCTCACGGAGTTGCCCGAACTCGCTGCGCTCATCGCCAACGCCATCGTGGACGAACCGCCGCTAGTGGTGAAGGAGGGCGGGCTGATTCGTGACAACTTCGACGCCGCGCTCGACGAACTGCGCAACGCCACGCGCGGCGGCAAGGATTGGATTGCCAAGCTGCAGCAGGACGAGATCGAGCGCACCGGCATCGCCTCGCTCAAAGTGCGGTTCAATTCCGTCTTCGGTTATTACATCGAAGTGACGAGGGCTAATCTCGACAAGGTGCCGCCGCACTACATCCGCAAACAGACCATTGCGAACGGCGAGCGGTTCATCACGCCCGAGTTGAAGGAGATGGAGGGCAAGATTCTCGGCGCCGAGGAACGCAGCGTGAAACTCGAGTACGCGTTGTTCCTCCGCGTGCGCGAAGCGGTGTTGGCGCATCTGCGCGACATCCAGCAGACGGCAGACGCGCTTGCGCAGATTGATGTGCTGACCGCCTTCGCCGAAATGGCGCGGCTCTACGATTGCTGCCGGCCACACGTCGGCGCGGAGGGTGTGATCCAGATTCGCGATGGGCGACACCCCGTGCTCGATCAAGCGCTGATCGAAGAACGTTTCGTGCCGAACGACACGGAGCTGGACGCCGTCACGCAGCAAATCGCGCTCATCACCGGACCGAACATGGCGGGTAAAAGCACGTACATCCGGCAAGTGGCATTGCTCGCGCTACTCGCACACACGGGCGCGTTCGTGCCCGCGGCGTCTGCGCGGATTGATTTGCTCGACCGTATCTTCACGCGCATTGGCGCGAGCGACGACCTCGCGCGCGGCCAGTCCACGTTCATGGTGGAGATGAGCGAGACGGCGAACATTCTGAACAACGCGACCGCGCGCAGCCTCGTCATCCTCGACGAGATCGGGCGCGGCACGAGCACGTTCGACGGTCTCTCGCTCGCGTGGAGCATCGTGGAGCATCTGCACAACGCGGTCGGCGCCAAGACGCTTTTCGCCACGCATTACCACGAGTTGACCGAGCTCTCCGGCCGACTGCCGCGCGTGCGGAACTTCCACGTGGCCGTGCGCGAATGGAACGACCAGATTGTTTTCTTGCGCAAGATTGTCGCCGGCGGCACGGACAAAAGCTACGGCATCCAAGTCGCGCGGCTCGCGGGCGTGCCGAAGGAAGTCGTCGAGCGCGCGAAGGTGATTCTGCGGAATCTCGAGGAGAGTGAGCTGACGCCCGATGGCAACGTGCGCCACGCCGGCCGTCAGCGTGCGGAGCGGGAGAAATTGCAGCAGCTTGAGCCGCCGCCGCAGTTGGACCTCTTCAGCTGAACTTCGACTGAGGCTACTGCTTGAAGGTGATTGCCACGCCGTAGTCGCCGAAAATCTGGCCCGGCTCCTTGCCCAGATAGCTGTAGTGAATCGGACTGACGCTAATCAAATCGCCGTCGGGCAACTGCCGGAGAAACTCGCTCACGGCCTCGTCGAAGTGGTCATTCCCATCCTTGCGACATTCCTCGCGACGGAAGGTTTTGATCGCGACCTTCTTGTCGCCTTTGGCCATCGCCTCAAGCGAGCGGACGAGCGGCCGCTGGATTTCGTTGGGGCCACCCTTCGGTTTGAAAATGAAATTCTCTTCAGGCGCCGCAGCGGATGCGGGCGCAGACATCCGAGACGGCGGCGCGATGATCGGCTCTGGCGGAGTCTCTGGAGCGGGAGCGTCACCCGGAACTACGGCTTCCTTTTTACAAGTGGGGCATTCGATGGCTTGCCCCGACCAAGAATCGTCAATGCCGAGTTCTGTCTGGCAATGAGGGCAGTTGAAGATGATGTCCATACGGGCGTCGGGCAAATTGCTGCCGGAAAGTAACCAGCCACGCCGCCCGCGCCAAGCGGAAATTCAGCGCGCTCAGGTTTCCGGCACTCGCTCGACGCGCGCGCCGAGTTTCTTGAGCTTCTCGTCAAGCTTCTCGTAACCGCGATCGAGGTGATAAATGCGGCTCACCTGCGTGGTGCCTTTGACGGCGAGTCCAGCGATGACGAGCGCAGCCGAAGCGCGCAGGTCACTCGCCATCATTGGCGCGCCGCTGAGCGGTTGTCCGCCCTTGACGATGCAACTCGGCCCCTCGATGGCGATGTCCGCGCCGAGGCGGCAGAGCTCCGGCACGTGCATGAAACGGTTCTCGAAAATGCGTTCGGTGATGATGCTGGTGCCCGGCGTGAGAATCATCAGCGCCATGAGTTGCGCCTGCACATCCGTTGGGAAACCGGGATAAGGAAGCGTGGTGACGTCCACCGGCTTCAGCCGACCGCTGCGGCGCGCGATGAGCGATGTGCCGTTGCGTTCCACCTTCACGCCAGCTTCGCGCAACTTGTCGAACACGGCCAGAAGATGATCCGCGCGCGCACCGCGCAGCGTCACTTCGCCGTTCGTCGCGGCGGCGGCGATAACGAACGTCGCGGCCTCGATGCGGTCGGGAATCACTTCGTGCTCTGCACCGTGAAGCTGATCAACACCGATGATGGTGATGGTCGGACTGCCCGCGCCGCTGATCTTCGCGCCCATCGCGTTCAGGAAATTCGCCAAGTCCACCACCTCCGGTTCGCACGCGGCGCTATGGATGACCGTGACGCCGTCGGCGAGAGTCGCAGCCATCATCACGTTCGCCGTGCCAAGCACAGTGGGGCCAAGTCGTCCGCCGAGGAAAATTTCTGCGCCGGCTAATTTTGGCGTGGTGGTGCGGACGTATCCGTTCTCGATGGAGATTTTCGCGCCAAGTGCTTTAAGACCTTTCAGATGCAGCCCAATTGGACGCGCGCCAATCGCGCAACCGCCGGGCAACGACACAGTGGCCTTGCGCAATCGGCTGAGCAACGGACCGAGGATGCAGACCGAGCCCCGCATCTTGCGGATCAATTCGTAGTCGCCGAACGGTTTGATTTTCGCCGCGCGGACGGTGAGCGTGTCGCCTTCGAATTTCACCTCCGCGCCGAGCGAGGTGAGAATCTGGCCCATGAACTT
Organism: Akkermansia muciniphila; assembly: GCA_945860945.1. GTDB lineage: Bacteria > Verrucomicrobiota > Verrucomicrobiia > Limisphaerales > SIAT01 > SIAT01. Next base: position 7,980 of record CAMASG010000058.1, on the reverse strand, counting down.
CACGTCGGAGAGATCGGGCACGCGGCGGATCACGCACGTCTCGGCGGTGAGCAACGTGGCCGCCATAATCGGGAGCACGGCGTTCTTCGCCCCGCTGATTTCCACTTCGCCGTGCAACGGCACGCCCCCTTTGATCAACAAACTATCCATACGGATGAGCCTCCTGTTTGACGGTCCAGCTTATTTCACGAACCCGCAGTTGACGCAATAATGATTCTCGGTTTGCCGTTCAAATCAGAAAGAATCTCGCGCATCTGCCAGCCGGTCGCGGAAAATATTTCACGAATGGCTTCCGCCTGACCGTCGCCGAACTCCGCCATCAATCGGCCGCCGGGACGCAGTCGCGCCGCGCCCTCCCCCGCGATGCGCCGATAAAAAACCAACCCGTCCGCGCCGCCATCCAGCGCCACACGCGGATCCCAATCCCGTACCTCCGGCTCGAGCGTCGCGATTTCGCCAGCGGGAATGTACGGCGGGTTCGAGACGATGAGGTCGAATCGCAAATCTGCCGGCAACGGTGCGAATAAGTCGCCTTCGTGAAAGGTGATTCGCGCTGGCTCGGCGTGCCGCTCTGCGTTCGTGCGCGCAAGCGTCAGCGCCTCCAGCGAAAGATCCGCCGCGTGCACCGCCGCGCGCGGACACTTCATCGCGATGGCGATGGCGAGACAGCCGCTGCCCGTGCAGAGGTCGAGCGCGACTGGCGTGGGCGGCGTGGCAGATGCGAGGAAATGCCAGGCCCGCTCAGCGAGCAGTTCGGTCTCCGGTCGCGGCACGAGCACGTGACGGTTCACCGTCAGTTCAAAGCCACAAAACGATACCGAGCCGACGAGGTGCTGCAACGGTTCACGGTGGCCGCGGCGTTTCACCAGTTCGCGCAGCGCTGCCAACTCCGACTCGACCAACACGCGTTCGAACTCGAGATAGAGCCGCATCCTCGGCAATCGCAGCACGTGCGCCAGCAACAGCTCCACCTGCAACCGCGGCGAATCCACGCCGTGTTTGCCGAGATAATCGACGCTGCGCTGGATGACTTCGAGAATCGTCACGAGCCAAGCCTACGTCCGCCACGCGCCGAGCAAAGCGTAAAATGCCCGCGCACGAAATCGCCGCTTGCCATCGGCGCGGTCGCTTCCTACTTTCGCGTTATGAATCGTGGAGGATCTGTCTATCTGTTGCTCGTTGCCGGCCTCGGTGCCGCGCTGATTTTGTCCGCGCAAGACACGCCGCCCGCGGAACCAAAGAAGGAACCCGCGCCGAAGACCGAACCCAAGGACGTGCCCGCCGAGAAATCGGTACCGAAAGGAATCGTTCCAAAGGTTGAGCCAGTCGATCCGAAGCAAGAGCCGATTTCAAACAGTCAGACGAACGATACGCCGAAGCCGCCGTCAAAAAAGGTCGCGCCCAAGAAAATCGAACTCCCGGAGACCGAGGAGAAGTTGGAGAAGCTCGCCGCCATTCTCGAGGATCTTATCACCGCGCAAACCCTGCTCCAGAAGCGCCTCGCCGACGTCGCAGTCGAGCTGAAGACGATGCGCGAGGAGACCGAGCAGTCCGTCCAGCGCGCCGGCACGAACTACGCCACGCGCGCGGCCATCAAGGATCTCGCCGATAAAATCGCCGAACTCGACAAGAAACGCCTCGCCGACCGCGAGTTGATTTTGAACGAGATGACGAAGATGGCGAAGACGCTGACCAGCGGCGGCAATTTCACACGCCCGAAGTTGCCCGCCGATACGAACACCACCGTCATCCCTCCCGTGCCGGTGAAAGGTTTCGAACACGCCATTGAACAGGGCGAGTCCGTGCTGGCCATCATCGCCGCCTACAACACCGAGTTCAAGAAACAGGGCAAGAAGACGGTCACCTTCAGTCAGGTGATGGCCGCCAATCCCGGCCTGAGACCGGAGCGCCTCGTGGTCGGTCAGAAAATTCTCATCCCCGAACCGATCGACACCACGCCGTCCAAAGGCAAGCGCCCGTGAAACTCCTCCGCCGCGTCCACCTCTACCTCGGCTGCTTCTTCGCCCCGCTGTTGATTTTTTACATCCTCTCCGGCTGGTATCAGACGGTGAATCCCCAGCGCGCCAAGCATCCGAGCGAGGCCGAGACGCTGCTGCAAAAACTCCGCTTCGTTCACGTGGAGCAGATTTATCCGAAGGAAGGTGAGCTCAAGCAAGGATCGCCGAAGCTCTTCCAAGTGCTCGTCATCGCGATGGCCATCCTCGCGACGCTCGCCATCGCCATCGGTGTCGTGCTCGCTTTCAAAAGCACGCGTGCGCAGTGGCAGGTCTGGATCGCCATCACACTCGGACTCGTCGTGCCGATCGTCCTTCTTTGGCTAGGACAAAAGCGCTGAGGCGCGACTCCTCAAAACGGCCGGAACATGATGTTCACGCCGGCCTTGCTGCCGATTTCGCGAAGCTTGTTCTGTACTTCCCGCTCACGCTGCTCGGTCTGCTTTAGATTCCTTTGCGCCGACTGAATCTGCTGTCGATCTTGCTGTTTGCACGCCTCGACCAATGCCTTGTAAGCCTGAATTCGTTGCTGCGCGATGGTGGCCTCGATTTGTTTCACCGCCAGCAACTCGGCATCCTTCACGGGATAATTCTGATACGCACGCAACGATGTCTCGAAGACCGGGATGACCGAGCGCTCCAACGTCGCGGCCAGCGCGGCCGGCGGGGTGAAAGACCCGCCCGGCATCGTTGACGTCACTTGGTTCATCGCGTTGATCTGCTGGTCGCGGAACGTGAGATAACTCTGCACCTCGTCCCGCAAAGAAGTACCGCCACCGAAAATCTTCCCCAACACCGGCACGTTCGCGAGCACGCCCGTTTTCCAGACCACCTTCATCGCGATGCTGCCCGCGACGAACAACACCACGAGCGTACTGCCCGCGATCTTCAGCATCTTCCCTCCGGAAAATCTTGAGAACCCACCGCCGCCACCGCTGCCAGCACTCGCGCCGGTGGGTTTGAAACTCGACCTCGGCTCCTTCGTCGAAATTGGCGCGGAGCGCGTTGATGAATCCATTGAGGAAACAGAACTCGTCGAGGAACTCGTTGGCCGGAACTGCGCCGTCCCGCGACTCGAACGCGCTGCGATCTGGCCCAAGCCGCCGGATGCGCCGATCGATTTCGATGGCAGCTTCGGTGGAATCTTTGGAGGAATCGGAGGAGGCGCGAGTTGGAAGCAGGCGATCTCGTTCGACGGGCGCCAATCCGCTTCGCCTTCCGACCACACCCACGTTTCAGCGGACAGTTGTCCTGTCGCGAACATCGTGGCCACGGCCGATTCCGCCAGCGGTCCGTGCGTCTCTCCCGCGAGATTATAAAACCACGCCCGCTCCGTCGCTGCTTCAGTGACCGCCTCGATGACGGGCGCGACCGCGGCGGGATCGTGCAGCAACGTTGCTGCGCCGCAATGCGGGCAGCCGGCTTCCTGCCGGAGCATCTCCGGCGGGAACGCCAGCGGTTGTCCACAGTGCTGGCAAGGGCAAGTGTGGGTTGGGTCCATTGGAGTGAAAGATGACAACGCGCGTTTGCGTCGGAAAGCGAATTCTCGCCGCCGCCGACACGTTCAGCGCGCCGCCATCGCCCCGGCCACTTTTTCCAACGCGGCGAGTAGCGAATCCCATTCCTGCGCCGTGCTCTCCCAACCGGTGCTGAACCGTAGTACGCGCGCAGCCTCCGCCGGCGAACGCCCCATCGCCGTGAGCACGTGGCTCGGCGCTTCCTTGCCGCTCGCGCAGGCCGAACCGGTGGAGACGGCGAATCCGGCCTTGTCCAATTTCACGACCCAGCGCTGCTGGCAATCGGCATCGGGCATCAGCACCATCACCGTGTTCCACAAACGCGGCGCGACGTCGCCCACGATCTCCGCGCCGGGCAACGCGGCGAGCAGTCGCGTTTCAAAGTCCGCGCGTTGTTGTTCCCGCGAGACCGTTTCCATCGTCGCTTCGCGTGCTTCGAGTGCGGCGAGCATCGCGAGCACGCTGGGCACATTCTCCGTGCCGGCGCGGCGGCCTTCTTCTTGTGGACCGCCGAGCAGCAGCGGTTCCACGCGCCCTTTCGCGGGGCACTTCAAAAAGCCAACTCCTTTCGGTCCGCCGAATTTGTGCGCGCTGCCGCTGACGAAATCGCACGCGCCGAGACCGTGGGACGGCAGCTTGCCGATCCATTGCACGGCGTCGCAGAAGAACTTCACCTCGTGCGCGCGACAGAGCGCGTGCGCTTCGCGCCACGGTTGCAAGACACCGGTCTCGTTATTCGCGGCTATCAACGCGACGAGTCCGGGCCGACGCTTTTTCAACTCCGCTTCGAGCCAGTTCAAATCAAGCACGCCCTCGCGTGTGACCGGCATCAATCGAAGGCGCGCGCCGAAGTGATGCCGCGCCGGCGCAAGCACGCAGGGATGTTCGATGGCCGAAACCAAAATCTCTGCGTCCGGCGCGAGTGTACGGGCCGCGTGCGCGAGGACGATGTTGGCCGACTCCGTGGCGCCGCTGGTCCAGACGATATCCAGCGCGTCGCAGCCGAGGATGCCCGCGAGCTTCTGTCGCGCGGCTGTCAACGCCGCGTCCGCTCGAGCGCCAATACGGTGCGGACTCGATGGGTTGCCGATGAGCGTGTCATTCGCTTCGAGCCACGCCGCGCGCGCCGCCGGATGCAGCGAGGTCGTGGCGTTGTGGTCGAAGTAAATCATTGTCGAACCACGATACGGCTCGTGCCGGTGGTTTCGAGACTTTTGTGCAGGCTTGCCTCCATCGCGCCTTTCCGAAAGCATCGCCGCGCAAAACAATGTCCACGGACAAACCCAAGACCCTCTTCTACAAGCGCGTCACGTTCATCGCGCACCTGCCCGTGGAGGCCCGCTACAGCCCCTCGCACTTCTGGCTGGCGCGACAGCCGAACGGCTGCTGGCGCGTCGGTTTCACGAAGTTCGCCACGCGAATGTTGGGCGAAATGGTGGACCACAACTTCGACGCTGCGCTCGGTGCGGCGGTGCAACCCGGCGAAGTCCTCGGCTGGATCGAAGGCTTCAAGGCCATCTCCGATCTTTTCTGCGTCGGCACGGGAACCTTCGCCGGTGGTAACCCAATCTTGCGCGAGAAAATCACGCTCGTGAACAAAGAGCCGCACACTGCGGGCTGGCTTTACGAATTCACGGGCGAACCCGACGCGACCTGTGTGGACGTCCACGGTTACGTCGCGCACCTCGACAAGACCATTGACCGCATCATGGAGAAACAGAAAGGCGAGGAGTCTTAAATGAACCCCATCGTGAAAGCTCGTTATCTCATGATCGGCGGATTCCTCGGCGCGGGAAAAACCACCGCCATCGCCAAGCTCGCCGAGCGGCTCACGCAGCAAGGCCAGCGCGTCGGCCTCATCACCAACGATCAAGGCAGCGAGTTGGTGGACACGGCGATGCTCCGCTCGCGCGGCTTCACCACCGAGGAAATCCCCGGCGGTTGTTTCTGTTGCCGCTTCAACTCTCTCGTGGACGCTGCGAATAAACTCACCGCCGCCTCGCGTCCCGACATCTTCATCGCCGAACCCGTCGGCAGTTGCACCGACCTCGTCGCAACCGTCACCTACCCTCTCCGACGGATGTATGGAGATCAATTCCTCATCGCGCCGCTCAGCGTGCTTGTGGATCCCGTGCGCGCCGCGCGCGTGCTCGGCCTTGATGAAGGCGGCCGGTTTTCCGAGAAGGTACTTTATATCTACCGGAAGCAACTCGAAGAGGCCGACCTCATCGTCATCAACAAAACCGATTTGTTCAGCGCAGAGAAACTCGCCGCCCTGCGCGCAGCGTTGGCGAAGGATTTCGCACAGGCCGAGATATTTGAAATCTGCGCGAGGAGCGGGTCCGGACTGGACGCGTGGCTCAACCGCATCATCAGCTCCGAGCAACAAGCCCGCAGCGTGATGGAGGTGGACTACGATCTCTATGCCGAAGGCGAGGCGCTCCTCGGCTGGCTGAATGCCACAGTCACGCTCACCGCTCCCAGCGAATTCGACGCGAACGACGTCCTGCGTCAATTGGCCAGCCACGTGCAGACACGGCTCCGCTTCGCGGCGGCCGAGGTCGCCCATTTCAAAATGACGCTCAGCCCCGACGACAGCATTGGCAGCGATGTGGCCGTCATCAACCTCGTGAGAAACGATTTCGTGCCCGAGCTTTCGCAGTCATTGGAAGAACCCATCTCCAGCGGCCAACTCATCCTCAATCTGCGCGCCGAGGCTGCTCCGGAAACGTTGCGAGACGCCGTCGAAACATCCCTCGCCGAACTCACCCAGAAATTCCCCTCACTCACCGCCCGCCTCGAACACCTCGAACACTTCCGCCCCGGCAAGCCCCAGCCGACGCACCGGGACGCGTAGTGAGTCGAGCGAGAGAAAGTTCGCGAGGACAATGCCCCGCGGAGTTACGCGGGAAGCTCGAAGAGATGCACGGGCGAGGTGTTGCCGGGGTAGGCGCCGTCGGCGGTCTTCGGGCGGCCGTTGCCGTTGCTGGCCTTGCTCATCGCGGTGACGGCGAATCGTTTGCCGTCGGGATGCAGCGTGACGGAGTGGACATTCGCCACCGCCGTGTGCGTGTAGAACGGCTCCTTCTCGCCGGGGCGCAGGAAGAGGATTTTGCCGCTGCCGGGCTGCCCGCTCGTCACCAGCAGCAAGTAGCCGTCGGGGTGCGCCGCGACATCCAGCACGAAGCCGTCCTTCGCCGCGCCAAATTTCCACTCGCTCTGCTTCTTGCCGGTCGCGGTGTCGAACTTCACCAGCACGGGCGCGCCCTCGAGGAAGCCGCCGCCCGCCGGCTCGCAGCCGCCGACGAGCAGGGACTTGCCGCCATCAATGAAGGTCAGCACGCGCAGGCCGCAGACGTCTTGCAGGCGCGAAACCGAGAAGAGCACCGAGGCATCGAAGTCGCGCACGAGCTTCTTCGTGGCGAAATCCCATGTCTTCACGCGGCCTTTCAAGTCGCCGAACGCGACAACCTTGCCCTCGGGCGCGAAGGTCACGGCGAACACTTCCTCCTCCGCGCGGTGCTCGGCGACGAGCTTGCCCGCCGTGGTCCAGATGCGGACGAACTGGTCGCGCCCGCACGTCGCGAGGTGCTGGCCATCGGCGGAAATGGCGAGGCGGCGAATCCAGCCGTCGTGCGCGGTGGGGTTCTCCCAAGTCGGCTTGGGTGCGTCGGCTTCGTAGGCAACGGCGGAGAGCTTGCCCCACGTGTCAGCGGCGTAGAGGACTTTGTCCTTGGGATGGAAAGCGATGTTCTGCACCCAGCCATTGAAGCCGCTGAGATGCGGCAGCGGCACCAACTCGACGGGAGATTCCGCGGGCTGCTTGGCGTTTTTGGGCGCGGGCTTTTTCTTCGGCTCGTCAGGGATTTCGACATCTACCGCCGCCTTGGGTTTCTCGACGACCTTCCAGCGGCGCACGGTGCCTTCCATCGCGCCGGCGGCGAGGAAGTGGCCGCACGGGCTGAACCGCGCGACGCAGAGCTGGCGGTCGTTCTGGAACGCCTTGAGTTCCTTGGGCGGGACGAAGGCGGCGGTGGGTTTCGGGTCACTCATACCAACGCCTCCTTGATGGCTTCCATGTCGTCGTGGGCGAGCGGCAGCGGCTGGCCGTTGTTGTTGTATTCCACTTTCTTCGTGTCAATGCCCAGCGCCTTGAACCACGTGTGGAAGACCGCGCCGATGTCGTGGCCCTTGTCTTTCACGTCGGTGCCGAGGGCGTTCGTCGCGCCGACGACCGCGCCCGCCTTCACACCGCAGCCAGCCATCGCGATGCTCCACGCCTCGGGCCAATGGTCGCGTCCGACGTGGCCGTTGATGCGCGGCGTGCGCCCGAACTCGCTCATCGCGATGACGAGCGTGTGGTCAAGCAATCCGGTGGCCGCGAGATCCTCGATGATGGCGGCGAAGGCGCGGTCGAACTTCGGCACGAGCGAAGCGCTGGCGTTGAA
>CAMASG010000057.1 GCA_945860945.1 Akkermansia muciniphila | reverse complement strand
CTCCCGCCGCAAGCCAGCCAATCTTCTGCAGCCGCGATGCTCAGTCAGATGGGCGGAATGGGGGGATCGGCTGGGGCGGCGCTTGGGATCAAAAACCCGAACGAGATGTATGTGTCGATGCTGAAAAGCCGGACTGTGGTGGATAACATAGTTCAACGGTTCGGTTTAATGGAAACATACAAAGTTACGAACATGTTCGAAGCTCGTCGTTTTTTGCTGCTCGCGAGTAAGATTGTCTCCAATCGCACCGACGGAATCATCACCATTGATGTGGACGACGGCGATCCGAAACGAGCAGCAGAACTGGCCAATGCCTACATTGAAGAGCTGTACAAGCTCACCCAAACCCTCGCCCTCACTGAAGCCGGCCAGCGTCGACTGTTTCTCGAGAAGCAATGGAAGCAATCCAAAGACAGATTGGCGGATGCGGAAGTGGCGATGAAAAAGTTCCTAGAGACAACGGGGCTTATAAAGCTCGAGGATCAGTCGAGGGCGATTGTCGAATCCTTGGCCCAGTTGAAAGGTCAACTCACCGCGAAGGAAGTTGAACTGGGCTCTATGCGCCTGTTTGCTACAGAGACCAACCCTGACCTGCTTCGAACCCAGCGTGAACTAGTCACGCTGCGCGATCAGTTGGGGAAACTGGAGAAATCCGGTTCGACAAACGAATTCGGCATCATGATGACCTCGGGGAAACTGCCGGAGGCTGGGTTGGAATACGTCCGCAAATTTCGTGAAGTGAAGTATCAGGAGACCATCTTCGAACTCCTCGCCCGCCAATATGAGATTGCCAAGGTGGACGAATCCAAGGATGCGCCGATTGTCCAGGTGCTCGAAAAAGCCACCCCCCCAGAACAGAAATCCAAACCCTCTCGACGCGACATCGTCCTCATAAATCTCTTCGGCGCGTTTTTCTTAACCGTCCTCGGCGCGTTTGCGTTCGAGGCTTTCAACAAGACTTTGCGCGATCCGACACAAGCGGAGCGCATCTCGACTCTTCGCAAGAATTTCGCTGGGCGGTGATGCGGTTTCCGTTACGGATTCCTGGCCGTAGGCCGAATTATTGACTTTGGCCTTTCTCTCGGCAAACTCTGGTTAGATGAAGAACGTTTTCGTTTGTCTTTTGCTCGCTGGATTCGCCGTTGTTTCGCTGGACGCCGCGCCGGTTCCGCGCGTGGATTTCGTGAAGGACATCCAGCCGCTGCTCGAGTTCAATTGTGTGGCCTGCCATCGCGAAGGTTACGCGAAGGGCAGTTTGCGGCTCGACCGTCGGGACGAGGCGTTCAAGGGCGGAGACTCGGGCGTTGGTATCGTCGCAGGAAAGCCGGAGAAAAGCCCGGTTTACACCTCGACGGTGGTTCCGATGGACGATGAGCGTTTGATGCCGCCGAAAGCGAAGAACGGTCCGTTGCCGAAGGAGAAGACCGACTTGATCCGCGACTGGATTGCTCAGGGCGCGCTGTGGCCGAAAGATCTCGTCCTCATGCCGAAGAAGCTCGAAGAGGTGGCAGGAGACGAGAAGGTGCTGGCGATCGAATTGCACAAGCGCATCGTGAGCGGCACGAAGGAGACGGTCGCTTCGCAGATGAAGGCGTACACGTCGAAAATTCCCGCCACGGAGACTGAGTTCTCGATGGTGCCGATTCCCGCAGGTGAGTTTTTGATGGGCAGTGCGGCGAGCGAACCCGGACGGAAAGCGGATGAAGGTCCGCAGCACAAGGTGAAGATCGCGCCGTTCTGGATGGGTAAGTTCGAAGTGACGTGGGACGAATTCGAGCTCTTCATGTATCCCGAGGAAGAGAAGCGCACGATGCACCGCCTCGGCGTGGCGTCCACCGATAAAGTTCTCGATGCCGTCAGTCGGCCGACCAAGCCGTACGTGGAGATGAGCTTCGGGATGGGCAAGATCGCGTCTCCCGCGATTTCGATGACGCAGCACGCCGCGAACAAATATTGCCAGTGGCTCAGCTCGAAGACGGGGCACTTCTACCGTCTGCCAACCGAGGCCGAATGGGAATACGCCTGCCGCGCCGGCACGAGGACGGCCTATTCGTGGGGCGACGATCCGAAGTTGGCGAAGGAATACGCGTGGCTCGAGAGCAACAGCGATTTCAAGTATCAGAAAATCGGGAAGAAAAAGCCGAACCCGTGGGGCCTCCACGATATGCACGGCAACGTCGCCGAGTGGTGCATCGATCAATACGCGCCGGATTACGCGAGCTTCAAAGCGGCCGTGACCGACAGTCCGTGGGTGAAATCCGGGACGCCTTATCCGCACGCAGCACGCGGCGGTTCGTGGGATGACACGCCAGACAAGCTCCGCAGCGCAGCCCGTCGCGCCTCGGACAAATTGTGGAAGCAGCAAGACCCCCAGTTGCCCAAGAGTATCTGGTATCTGACCGACGCCCAGTTCCTCGGTTTCCGCGTGGTGCGCCCGCTCAAGGTGCCGGCGGCCGCCGAGTTGCAGGCCGCTTGGAACAATGGCGTGGAGCGCGAGTAAACGGTTCGAAGCGATTCACGCCGGCACGCAGCTCAATTCACTGAGGCGCTTCGTCACTTCCATTCCGACGAGGCAGACATCGTCCTCGAACTCCGCGTTGCCGGAGAATTGCCGGATGTCGTCCAGCAGTCCGTCGAACATCTGTTCCGGAGGCAGGGCAATCCGTTGGCGCACCGCGTCCAGCAGCCGTTCCTGCCCGTATTCCTGATTGTTCGCGCGAATGACTTCATACAATCCATCCGTATAAAGGATGATGAGATCGTTCGCCGTCACCGGACAGGCGCAGGTGGGATAAAGAGACGCCGGAGCGTAGTGGTTTCAGGTTGTGATTTTCGGTTTCAGGGACGGGCAGAGCGGATGGATTCCTTCTGGAGTGTCCTCGGGACTGATGCGGGCGAACCTAGCTTTTCCCGCCAAGTTGTCCAACGCTTTTTTCCGGTATGGACAGTCGTCGCAGGAGAAGCTAAATAATCATCGGCTCCAGCGACACAGCACTCGCCGGCGCACCGAAGAACGAACCAATACGATTTATGAACCAGAACACACCGATGAACCCGAGCCTTTCGCGCCGAGGTTTTCTCTCCTCCACCACCAAGGCTGCTGCGGGCGCTTCGCTGCTCGCCGGTTTACCGATCGAGCGATTCGTCCTCGGCGCTTCGCCGAGTGACACGGTGAAAGTCGCGCTGATTGGCTGCGGCGGACGGGGTTCGGGCGCGGCGAACCAAGCCTTGAGCACCGACGGCTCCGTTAAGCTCGTGGCTGCGGCGGACGTGCATCCGGACCGCTTGAACGGTGCCATCAGCAATCTCTCGAAGGCTCACAAGGACAAGGTGGACATCAAGAAGGAGAATCTCTTCCTCGGCTTCGACGGCTACAAGAAAGCCATCGCGATGGCCGACGTGGTGATTCTCGCCACGCCGCCCGGCTTCCGCCCGATGCAGTTCGAGGAAGCGGTGCGCCAAGGCAAACACGTCTTCATGGAAAAGCCGGTCTGCGTGGATGCGCCCGGCTTCCGCAAAGTGATGGCCGCCGCGCAGGAAGCGAAGAAGAAGAATCTCAAGGTCGGCGTCGGCCTTCAGCGCCATCACCAAGCTGGCTATCTCGAGACGATGAAGCGCCTGCACGATGGTGCCATCGGCGACGTCGTCGCGATGCGCGCTTACTGGAACGGCAACACGCCGTGGGTGCGCCGCCGTGACGAACTCGAGAAGCAGTACGGCCGCAAGCTCACCGAGATGGAATACCAACTGCGCAACTGGTACTACTTCGTCTGGCTCTGCGGCGACCATATTGCCGAGCAGCACATTCATAATCTCGACGTCATCAACTGGGTCAAGAAGGGCCCGCCCGTCAGCGCTCGCGGTAACGGCGGTTGCGAAACCCGCAAGGGCAAAGACTACGGCGAGATTTTCGACCACCACGTCGTCGAGTTCACCTACGCGGACGGCTCCGTCTGCTTCAGCCAGTGCCGTCACCAGCAGGGTTGCTGGAACGATGTCTCCGAGTCCGTCATCGGCACGAAGGGCAAGAGCGACCTCGGTCGCTACACCATCACTGGCGAGAACGCGTGGCGCTTCAAAGGCGGTGGCAAGGACGCCTATCAGCAGGAGCACGACGATCTCTTCGCCGCCATCCGTAACGACACTCCCTTCAACGAGGCCGAGTACGGCGCCGCCAGTTCGATGACCTCTGTGTTGGGCCGCATGGCGACCTACTCCGGCAAGGAAATCACGTGGGAGCAGGCAATCAATTCACAGGTGGACACGATGGTCGCGAACATCGACAAGGTCTCCTTCGAAGAGGCGATGCAGTTGATGCCGAAGAGCCTGCCTGATCCGGAAACTGGCCTCTACAAGCTGGCCATTCCGGGCGTCACCACTGTCATCTAACGAGTGTTTTCGCTGTTCAATATCACCCGCATCTGGCGACAGGTGCGGGTGTTTTCTTTCCTGCTTCTCGCCGGTTGCGAGACGCCGCGCGACGACGCGCACTTGAAGCGCTTCGAGTTCGCGCAACCTGCGATGGGGACAATGTTCCGCATCGTGCTCCACGCGTCGGATGAGAAAAGTGCCGAGGCGGCCGCCAAAGCCGCGTTCGCCCGTGTCATCGAACTCGAACGAGCGATGACGGACTACGATCCCGAGAGCGAACTGCTCCGCCTCTGCCGCCAACCGTACGGCCAACCCGTGAGTGTGAGCCGCGATTTGTTCGCTGCGTTGCAACACGCGCGTGAATTGGCCGAGCTGACCGAAGGCGCGATTGATCCCACGGTCGGCCCGTATGTCCAAATCTGGCGCCGCGCGCGTCGTCAGCGCGAATTGCCCGCACCCGAGAAGTTCGCCGAAGCCGCGCCCGCCGTCGGTTGGCAGAAGTTTCAATTAGATCCAAAGAAACAAACAGTCACACTGCTCGTTCCCAATATGCGGCTCGACCTCGGCGGTGTCGCGAAAGGCTACGCAGCCGATGCCGCGATTGCGGTGCTGCGGAATCACGGCATCCAGTGCGCCCTCATCGCGGCCAGTGGTGACCTCGCCATCGGCGATCCTCCGCCCGGCAAGTCCGGATGGAGCATTGGTTTGATGTCTTTCACTAGCGATAAGCCGGACCGGCAGGTCACACTCCGCAATTGCGGCGTCTCCACCTCGGGCGACACTGAGCAGTTCCTGCTGCTGGATGGCGTGCGCTACTCGCACATCGTGGATCCGCGCACCGGCCGTGCGCTCACCAATCGCGTCAGCGCCAATGTCATCGCCCCCACCGCCACAGCGAGCGACATCCTCGCCACAGCGGTCTGCGTGCTCGGTCCGGAGAAAAGTCTGCAGACTCTCAAGAAATTGAACGGTGTCTATTTTCGCGCCGTTGCATTGCGAGATGGGAAGCCGGTCGAAACCGTGTCTGAAGGATTTCCGTCGGCGGCAAAGTGATTTCGCTGCGGCTCTCTGTCAGGCGGTCATCATCTCACGAAGTTGCGCCACGCTGGCAGTGCCCGTCGTACCGAGTTGGTGAATGACCACCGAAGATGCGGTCATCGCAATCTCCATCGCCTCGCCCAAAGTTGATCCTGCGGCGAGCGACGCGGTGAGGTTCGCGGTCACCGAATCACCCGCTCCCACGATGTCGATTTCTCCTCGCACCGGCAGGCCGGCAACGTGCTCCGCCGCGCCCGCGCCGTCCGCTCCGACGATTCCTTCCTCCGAAAGCGTGACGAAGACCGGCCGGTTTGTCTGCTGGGCGAGTCGCGCTGCGGCTGTCTTCACTCCCTCCACGTTTGCCGCAGCGTCGGCTCCGGTGAGCGCGGCCAACTCGGCGCGATTCATTTTGTAGCCAATCGAAGGGAAACCTTTTAAACCACGGCGGCTGTCGGCGAGAATGAGTAATTCGGGACGGCGTTTGGCTAATGCGCCGATTTCCTCGAGCAGGCGCGGCGTCACCACACCGGTGCCGGCTGCGTCCACTTGATCGAGCAGAATGAGCGCATCCACAGAATCTCCCAGCGCGCGCACGGCGTCGCTCAAGCGAGCCTCCACACTCTTCGGCGTGGGCGTCCAATTTTTCAAATCGAGCCGGTTCAGTTCGCGCGGTGACTGGCCGAGTTCCAACACGAGCGGCTTGCAGTACGTGAAGGTGCGGCGCGCGGGTGTTTCAATGAAGTGATCGAGCCGTGTACCGGGAATCGCTTTCAACGCCCGTCGCAGTTCATAACCTTCGCCATCCTCGCCGCAGAAACCGGCGAGAGAGATTTCGCCAACGCCGAGCGCGGCGAGGTTGTTCAAGATCGTGCCCGCGCCGCCTGGTTGGCTGCGCACGTTCACCACGTTGTGGACGGGCAAGTTCGTTTCGATCGAGATTTCGGAGCCCGCCGGATCGATTTCGAGATAACGGTCGAGGCAGAAGTCGCCGACGAGCGCCACGCGAAGCGATGCGTAGCGAGCGGTGATGACTTCGAGACGTTCTAGTTTCACGCGGGTTGCGAGAGTTCGTGCAGGAGATGCTGAACGAAGGCGAGATTGTCGCACTGCAGATAATGCATCGCGCCGCCCATTCGAGAGAAGCTCTTGCAGAAACGCAGGTAGTAAGCCGGATTCTCTTTCGGCGGCTCGCCGCGCGTCCAGTCCCAGTTCCCGCCATCCTGCAGGTCCACCACGTGGATGCTATGGTTTTTCACAATCGACCGTCCGTTTTGAAGACGCAGGTTGTTCACACAACTGAGGCTCTTCTCGAAAACTTGCGGCCCCATGATTGCGGAGCCGACGGAGAGTGCCACGCCGCCGTCGAGTCCTTCCACCGCCGTGGTGAAGAGGCGGAAATCGGTCGTGGCTGCGCGGCCGAGGACAGCGCCGTTGAACATCGGATGATTGGAGATGATGTCGTAGCCGATGCCGGGGTGGACGGTGATTGGAACGTTCCGGAGAAACGCCTGCGCGAGAACGCTGGTCGCTTTCCACGGATGATTCACTTCGATACGTCCCGTCGGTAATCGATGCTGGCGGATCGCCTGCAATAATTCAGCGCGAGCTGGCGCGAGCGGATGATTTGGTTCAGCGCGAAGCTGGCTTTCCAATTCCTCGACGGACGGCAGCGTCACTCCATCTTCAGCAATGAAACGTCCGAGACTGCGCCCGTAGCCTTCGCCGCACAAAGCCCCAGCGAGGAGCGCGAGATGGATATTGCGCCCCGTTTCGTCCCATGTGCCGAACGTGCCAGTGGCGACGTTCTTCTCGACGCTCTCTGTGGAGCGGCCGAGGAAGGCCCATTCCCAATCGTGAATGGTGCCGGCGCCGTTCGTGGCGAGGTGCGTCACCCAGTCGCCTTCCATCAACCGATCGAGAATGAGGTGGCCGCCGTTCTTGAGCAGATGCGCGCCGTAAATGAGCATCACGCTCGCGCCGCGCGTGCGCGCCGTGCGGATTTGGGCGGCGGCGTGGCGGATGAGCTTCGTGTTCACCTCGCTGCACGGCGTCAACGGCCGGCCGATCGGCACAATCGTCTCCTCGATTGTCGCCATGCTCACGCGTTCGGCGAGCGGGAAGACTTTGAGTTTCGAGAGATCGAGCGGTTCGGGAAATGGACGCATTTTGATTTGCGCATTTAAGCACCGAGAAGCCGTGCGAGCAAGGCGTCCGGTTCGCGATAGTCGGGGATGATCGCATCTGCTCCGGCAACAATCAAAGCGCGGCGCTTGTGCGGTTCCATCACGCCGGAGCCATTGTGAGTCTCGTCGCTGGCGACGCCGATGGCGAGACCACCGAGGGTTTTCGTCGCCTCGATTTCCACTGCGCCGTCGCCGATCGCGAGCAGGTTCGCAGCGGGAATTCGTTCTTCGCGAAGAATCTGTTCCAGATGAAGCAGCTTGGAGAACGCCTCATCGAGCCGGCTGCCGATGACGCGCGCACCGAAGAAACGCGCCACGCCGACGAGTTCGCTTTCTACGCGGACACGATCCTCCAAAGTGCCGCTGAGGATGAAAAGCTTCAGGTCGCGGGCGGCGATTTTTTCCAACAGCACACCGCCGCCATGCACGACGAAATCGTCTGGGCGCTGCTTGCCTTCACGAAGCTGGGCGCTGCGTTCGGCGATGTTTCGGTCGAGCGTCGCTTGGAATTCCTGCCGCAACGTCTCGGGATCGGGCGACGTGCCGCCGCGCTCGCGGACGCGTTCGGCGAAGCGGCTCATCTGGTGGATGGTCAGCTTGCCGTTCAATGCATAAATGTCGGCGAGCAGACTTTCGCGCAGAGCCGGTTCCGTGTCGTCGGCGCGGCGCGGCAAGAGCGGCAGGAAAATCTCCAGCATGATTTCCGGCCAGCCATGGCGCAGCCACGAGAGCGTGCCGTCGAAGTCGAAGACGACGTGAGTGATGCCGGGCCGAGGGGCGAAGGTTGGAGTCGCTTCAAACACGTTTGTCGTTGCTGCCGCAGAAATCATGCGGCGAGAGTAAACGCCGGCGGCTCGAAAACGTCAATTGCCCCTCAGGGAAGGGTTGCAGCCGTCGCTGCGCTTTGGTAGTCAAACCGCACGCATGAACGCACATTGCTCGAACACGACACGCCGCGAGTTTCTTAAGTCGGCCACGTTGGCCACCGCGGCTCTGGCTGTGGCAAGTCCTACTTTCGCTGCCGAACCGAAACGCCGACTCAAGCTCGGCTACGATAACTTCGCTGTGCGTGCGATGGGTTGGAAGGCGCCGCAGCTCATTGATTACGGGGCCAAGCTCAAGACCGATTCGCTTTTCATCACCGACTTCGGCCCGTTCGAGAAGACCGATGACGCTTCGCTCGCCGACCTTCGCAAGCGGGCGGCGGACAAAGGAATTCAGCTCTGGCTCGGCTCGTGGAGCATTTGCCCGACCTCGAAATCGTTCAAGAAAGATTGGGGCACAGCGGAGGAGCATCTGGCGCTCGGCATCCGAATGGCGAAGGCGCTCGGCTCGCCGGTCTTTCGCGTCATCCTCGGCAACAGCGCTGACCGATTGACCGATGGCGGCATCGACGCGCGCATTGCTGACACGGTGAAGGTGCTCAAATCGCAGCGTTCGAAGGCGCTCGATGCCGGCGTGAAAATCGCTGTGGAGAATCACGCGGGCGATCTGCACTCGCTCGAACTCGTCCGCCTCATCGAAGCGGCGGGTCGCGATTTCGTCGGCGCGAACATGGATTCCGGCAATGCCGTTTGGACGCTCGAAGATCCGTTGCAGAATCTCGAGAACCTCGGGGCATACGCGCTCGCGACGAGCCTGCGTGACTCCGCAGCGTGGGAGAGTGAGAACGGCGTCACCGTCCAATGGACGGCGATGGGTGAAGGGCAGATGGATTGGAAGCGTTACTTCCCAAGGTTCGCCGAGCTTTGCCCGAACGTGGCGGTGCATATCGAAACCATCTCGGGGTTCAACCGCGAATTGACCGTGAAGAAGGATGATTTCTGGAAAGGGTGGCCGAACGGAAAACCGAAAGGCTACGAGCAGTTCCTCGCCTTCGCGAAGAAGGGCAAACTGCGCGCAGCGTGGAAAGCGCCGGAAGGGAAAGACCGCAAACTCGCTGATCAGGATTATCAGAAGGGCGACGTGGAGCGGAGTATCGCGTTCTGCAAAACGCTCGGACTCGGCCCGCAGAGTTGACGCCGCGAGTGGCCATCGGGATTGCGATGGAGCCACGACGAGCTTGGTTTTCAAAGGCGGCTTTGGCAAAATAGCCGCCTATGAACATCCGCTTGGTCATGTTGGGGATTCTGCTGGGCGCGTCCGTTGCTTTCACCGCGGAGCCACCCGAGAGCGAGGCGCGTTTTCTTGGCAACATTCGCCAGCTTACACTGGAAGGGAAACGGAGCGGCGAAGGCTACTTCTCGGCCGATGGCAAGGAGCTCATCTTCCAAAGCGAACGCGAGGCGGCCAATCCATTCTATCAGATTTACATTCTCGATCTGCAGACGGGCGATACGCGGCGCGTCTCGACTGGAACCGGCAAGACCACGTGCGCTTTCTTCCGGCCGAAATCGGACGAAGTGCTCTTCGCATCGACTCATCTCGACGCCGAAGCGAAGTCGAAGCAGAAGACCGAGTTCGATTTTCGCGCGACCGGCAAGACGCGCCGGTACGCGTGGGATTACGACGAGCGGATGGATCTTTTCAGCAGTCGCCGTGATGGATCGGGTGTGAAGCGTTTGACGGATTCTCTCGGCTACGATGCGGAAGGCTCCTATTCGCCGGACGGCTCGAAGATCGTTTTCTGCTCTATCCGCGACGCCTATCCGGAAGAGAAACTAAACCCGACCGACCGCCAGAAACTCAAGCTCGACACCTCTTATTTCGCTGAGATTTATCTGATGAACGCGGACGGCACCGGCGTGAAACGACTCACCCACACGCCCGGCTACGACGGCGGCCCGTTCTTCTCGCCCGATGGTCAGCGCATCATCTGGCGTCGCTTCAGCGAGAAAGGCGACACGGCCGACGTGCACACGATGAAGCTCGACGGCAGCGACGTGCGCCGACTCACTGACTTCGCTTCCGTATCATGGGCACCGTATTTTCATCCGACGGGCAGCTATGTGCTCTTCGCGGCGAACAAGCTCGGCTTCGCGAACTTCGAGCTTTATCTCGTGGACGCCGCCGGAGCGAAGGAGCCGGTGCGCGTGACTTTCACGGACGGTTTCGACGGCCTGCCGGTCTTTTCGCCGGACGGCAAGAAGCTCTGTTGGACATCGAATCGCACCGAAGACAACAAGTCGCAACTCTTCCTCTCCGATTGGAATCACGAAGCCGCCGTTGCCGCGCTCAAAGCCGCGCCAGCGCGTGCGGTGAAGCCGGCTGTCACTCCGACGAACGCACCGACGACGCCTCAAACAAACAACGTGACACCGCCTTCTGCGAAGCTCTCTCCTGAGATTCACGCGGGCGATCTGCGCCGGCATTTGGACGTACTCGCTTCTGAAAAGCTCGAGGGGCGAATGACCGGCACGCGCGGCGCACAGCTCGCCGCCGATTATCTCGTCGCGCGCTTGAAAGAAGCGGGGTTGCAGCCGGCTGGCGAAAGCAACACATGGTTCCACACCTACGAATTCACGGCTGCCAGTGCGGTTGTCACGAATCAGACGAAACTCGCAACTATCGCTGCGGATGGAAAAGAGACGTTACTTCAACTCGGTCGAGATTTCCGCCCGTTCAGTTTTTCAGGCAATCAGAGCGTTGAAGGCGAAGTGGTCTTCGGCGGTTACGGCCTGGCGATCACGCGTGGGCATGATGTGACGGATCCCTTCGGCGGAGTGAACGTCTCGAACAAGATTGTGCTCGTGCTCCGTTATTGGCCGACGACCAAAGATGAAAAAATCGCCGCCGAACAGCGCAATGCCGCGGGGTTGATCCAAAAAGCGCAGGCAGCCAAGCAGCGCGGCGCGCGCGCCGTGCTTGTTGTCGCGGGGCCGAACTCGGAGAACGCTGGCCGGCTTGCACCGTTCGATCTCGGTAGCGGCAACGTGGGCATTCCGGCTCTGAGTCTGAGCGGTGAAGCCGCCGGGCGACTGCTCGCATCGACCGGCAAGACGCTCAAGCAATTGCAGGACGCCGTGGATCAAGGTGTGACCAATACCCCGACCGGCTTTGTATTGCCCGGCGTGAAGGTGAAAATTGCCGTTGAGTTGAAGCGCGAAAAGAAAATCGATCGCAACGTGCTCGCGTTGCTGCCGCCGGTTGGAAAAACGGCGACGAACGAATACGTGATGCTCGGTGCGCATTATGACCATCTTGGTCGCCGTCTCGTTCCGCCGCCGCAGGGCAAGACCGGCCCTGACACTGAGGACATTCACTTCGGAGCGGACGACAACGCTTCCGGCAGCGCTCTCGTGCTCGAGTTGGCGGCGTCACTCGCCGAGGAGCGACGTAAGAATCCGAACGCTTTTCCGCGCGGCGTGTTGTTTGGATTTTGGTCGGGCGAGGAAATCGGATTGCTTGGCTCGGCGAAGTTTGCCGAGAAGCCGTTGCTGCCACTGACGAACATCACGGCTTACCTCAACTTCGACATGATTGGCCGCTTGCGAAATAATAAACTAATCATGCAGGGACTCGCATCATCGCCGGGTTGGAAGAAACTCATCGAGAAGCGCAACGTCGCCGCCGGTTTTAGTCTGACGTTGCAGGATGATCCTTTTCAGCCGACCGATATGACCTCGTTTTATCCGAAGGGCATTCCCGTGCTCGCCTTCTTCACCGGACTGCACGAGCAATATCACAAGCCCTCCGACACGATTCTCACCATCGAATACGCGGGTGCCGAGCGCGTCGGCAATTTTGCGCAGCAACTCACGCTGGATCTCGTGCAACTTCCCGAGCGACTCGCTTATGCGAAGGTGGAGCGCGGCGGTAATCGCGGACCGCGCGAGGGATTGCGCGCTTACATTGGCACCATTCCCGATTACGGGAGTGACGATGTCAAAGGGATGCGACTCTCGGACGTGCGCGCGGGCGGTCCGGCCGCCAAGGGTGGACTGAAGGGCGGCGACGTGATCACCGAGTTCAACGGTAAGAAGGTTGAGAACATCAACGACTACACCGCTGCGATTGAAGGCGTGAAGATTGGGCAACCGGTGAAGGTCGTTGTGCAACGTGACGGAAAGCGTTTGGAACTGAACGTCACGCCCGAGGCTCGGAACTAACCTCTGAGATTTTCTGGCGGCGATCAGTTAGCCAGCGAGCGATACAGTTCGCGCAGACGGTTGCTGTCGAGGCCGGGCGCATCGTGATCGAGAAGCCAGGTGATGTCGTCTTTCGCGCCTGTCTTGTCGCCGGATTGAGCACGGAGCAGGGCGCGGTTCAATCGCTCGGCTGCGGCATCCGGCGAGACCGCGATCAATGCGTCGAGGTAATGGATGCCACCTTGAGGTGTCTCGCCTCCGTTGGTGATGCCAATCAAATTACGCAGCATCCGCGTGATGATTTCTCGTTTGGTCGTCGGCTTGAGATGCTCTTCGCGTAACGCGCCGCCGGTGTTGGTGCGAGCGATTTCCCCCGCATCCGCTTTGCTGAGCTTCTTACCGCCCTCGTACACATCAATCAATTGGCCACCGCCAGCCTTTGGCCGATACTCGACAATGAAGTGGCTGGGCAGGGGAATACCGACGACTTCGGGCACGCCGATGCGTCGCGCGAGCTCCATGTAGAGAACAGCGAGCGTGATGGGAATGCCCTCGCGATCGTCTATCACCTCGTTGAGATAGCTGTTGGCGCGGTTGTAATAATCGCCGCGACTCCCGTGGAAACCGCTTTCAGTAAAGAGAAACTTCGAGAGCGCATCGAGTCGTGTGATCGGCGTCGCGTCCTTCGGTGATTTTGTGCTGGCCTGTTTGGCGAGTTCATCCAATTCGCGCCGGTAATGAGCGAAGTCGAGCTCGGCGTTGTCGAGTTTGGCCACGAGGAGGGCGGCGTGAAAGAGATCGATCTTCTCCTCTGGTTGATCGAGTGTTCGGAGCAGTTCGGCTTGAACGCCGCTCTGGTGAACGGCTGCGGCGAGTCGGCGCAACTGAGCAGCTTGTTTCTCCATCCGCTGGGCGCGCTCGCGAAGCAGATTCTGATTCACATCGGACTTCCCCTGCAATGCGCCAATCAGCACGGGATCGAGGGCAGCACCCGATGCGAGAGTCCCGATTTGTTGTTCCAGGCCGGCATTGAAGGCAACAGGCGCTTCGTTCGCGGGCAGCTTTTCGGCGACTTGGAACTGCTTGAATTCAGCCTTTGTGTTGCGGAACTTCGCGAGACCAACTTTACCGGAGAAGAGGCCGTCGTCCTCGATTTCGATCACGAGTTGGCCGTTCACGTAGCCGAAGATTTTCCCTTTCTCGTGTCGGACTTTGAGAGTGTTCCATTCACCCGGCCGATAGTGCGGCGTCGCGACCTCGCGCAGAATGGTCCATTGAAAAACGGTCGAGCCATCAAAGCGCGTGAGGCGGATTTTTCCGGCGGTGGGATAGAATCCGTAATGCTTGTCCGCACCATCTGCGGCGAAAGCGAGACCTGCCGCGCCCGCTTCATCATCGAGCTTCACTGTGGCGGTGACTTCATAGGAAGGCGTCGGGACGGGACGTTGAAAAAGACAGAGAGAGCGGCCGCCGAAACCTTTGCCGGTCCCTTCAACGAGGATACGTCCGGCACGCTGACTCCAGCGCGCGTCGAAGATCGATTGCCAGTCGACGGGATTGAGCGCGCCGATGGTGAGCCAGCGGCTCATCGGCACGGGATTTGGTTTTGCGAGAAGCGGCTTGAGCGCATTCACCGGCATCGCGAAACCGAGGTTCGGCGTGAGCGTGGATTTGAGCGTCATTAAACCCTGCACGTGTCCCTGCAAATCGAGCAGCGGCCCGCCGCTGTTGCCGGGCTCGACGGGAATGGCGACCTGAATCATTTCGCTGAACTCGAACTCGCGTCTGGCCGAAACCACGCCGGCTACCACGCTCCCACGCAAGCCGAGCGGGTTGCCGATGGCCACGACGGCATTGCCCTGCGCGAGCTTATCCGAGTCGCCCAACGGCAGCGGCTTGAGGTCTTTCGCTGCGATGCGCAGCACGGCAAGATCGAGCTTGCGATCCCATGCGTGAATCTCTGTAACGTCAAATTTCTTACCATCGGCAAGCTGCACAGAAATGGGGCGCGCCTCGCCGATCACATGAAAACTGGTGGCGATCAAACCGTCGCCGACAACAAATCCCGTACCCGTGCCATCGATCGCATTCCCGCGCCCCCCGTGAAGCACGGTGACGACCGACGCGCGTGCTGTGGCCGCGATCTCCTCGACAGATCTCGCAGCAACCTTCGTTGTCGCCGTCGTGTTGGTTTGTGTGGCGGGACTTTTTTCAGCCGCGAACATCGGCGAAGCCGCTGAGACGAAGAGCGCAACGATGACGGTGGCGCGGCTCATACATCGCAGAGTTCGATGGCCTGTGCGAGCGAAGCGATCTTGTCGCGTACGGGGATGAACTCCTGCCCAACGTAGCCCTGATAGCCGGTCTCGAGGATCGCTTTCATGATGGGGGGGTAGTTAATCTCCTGCGAACTATCGATCTCGTTCCGGCCCGGATTACCAGCGGTGTGGTAGTGGCCAATCCAGTTCTTGTGCTGCTTGATTCGTGTGATGACGTCGCCGTGCATGATCTGCACGTGATAGATGTCGAAGAGCACTTTCAACCGCTCCGAGCTGATGAGTCGGCAGATTTCAACCGACTGATCGATGTTGTCGCAGAAATAGTCCGGATGCCCTTTCATCTCCACCGGCACGCGCGAGTTGAGCATCTCGAGGCAAAGCGTGACCTTCTTTTTCTCGGCGTGACCGACGATCTTCTTGAGTCCAGCCACCATGTTTCGCGTCGCCACCTCGTCGCTGAGTCCGCGACGGAATCCGGAGAAGGTGATGACGCTCGGCACACCCGCCTCCGCGCACTCGTCAATGCGCGTTTGAAGGAAAGCGATACATTCGGCGTGCTCTTCCGTGTGCGCGAAACCTTTTCCAAACCCGTGACTGCCGGCGATGGCGCAGGCGAGCCCGTGCTGCTTGAGCACCGGCCAGAACTTCGGCGCGATGAGCTCGACCGATTTCAAACCCAATCGCGTGGCGTGGCCGATCAGTTCCGTCTCCATCATCGGCTTGAAGCACCACGGCACGACGGATTGCTTGATGCGGCCGTTCTTCACCTTTGATTCCAAGGGGAGTTTCTCGGCCACGGCGGCAGTCGAACTAGCGACCAATCCGGCCGCGGCGGTGGCCGCAACGCCAAGTACTTGGCGACGGTTCAGAAGGTTAGACGGAGCGTCGGAATCGGTTCGTATTTTCATGCCAGCAGTCTCGGTGAATGGCGCGAATTGGCAAGCGGCAATCTCCATCCACAACAGTCTCTACTCTCATCTGCAGGCTTGCTCTTCCCGTGCAAAAACGGTTTATTTGGCCAATGTTTCAGCTTCGGCATATCGCCGTTTTATTTGCGTTCGCCTGCTCGGCGGTTGCGGCTGAAATCTCTTTCCGGAATGACGTTCTTCCAATCCTCTCGAAAGCCGGCTGCAACATGGGAGCCTGCCACGGCAGCGCCAACGGCAGGAACGGATTCAAGCTCTCGCTCCGAGAGGAAGATCCGCAGGCGGATTATCTCGAGTTGACCGGCGACGTTTCCGGCAGGCGCGTGAACCGCGCCGCGCCCGATCAAAGTCTGCTTCTTGCCAAAGCCACCGCGCTGGTGCCTCACGAAGGACAAGAGCGCTTCGCGGTCGACTCGCGCGAATACCGCGTATTGCGTGACTGGATTGCTGGCGGCTTGAAAAATGACACTGGCAAGGCGCCGAAACTCACGCGCCTAGTCGTCACGCCGAGCGACCAGATTCTCATCGGCAAAGAGAAATCCGTGCGACTGAAAGCCGAAGCCACTTTTGACAACGGCGTTCGCCGCGATGTGAGCGACATCGCCGTGTACGAACCGGTGAACACGCTCGTCAACGTCTCTGCCGACGGGATGGTGAAAGCGAACGGTGACGGCGAGACGGTGGTGCTCGCCCGATTCATTGACCGCCAGACGCCGGTTCGGTTGGCGTTCATTCCCGACCGTTCGCGCGTCTGGTCGCAACGCGAGAAACCGCTGAACTACATTGACCGCCACGTCTTCGATAAACTCCAGCGACTGCGCCTCCAGCCGGCTGCGAAGTGCAGCGATGAAGTGTTCATCCGCCGCATCTCTCTCGATCTCCTTGGAATTGTGCCAACCGCGGAAGAGGCGCGCGTGTTCATCGCCGATGCTGCGCCGGACAAGCGCACGAAGCTGGTGGAATATTTGCTCACGCGCCCTGAGTTCGCGGATTATTGGGCGATGAAATGGGCCGACCTTTTCAAGGCCGAGCGGCGCGCATTGGATGAGCGCGGATTGAAAGCCTTCCACGGCTGGTTGCGAGAGAGCGTGGAACAGAACCGGCCGCTCAACGAGTTTGCCCGCGACTTGCTCGCCGCGCGTGGGAGTACTTACACGAATGCGCCTGCGAATTTCTACCGCGCTCATCGCACGCCGGTGTTGCGAGCCGAGGCAGCAGCGCAGGTCTTTCTCGGTCTGCGACTCCAGTGTGCGCAATGTCATAATCACCCGTACGACCGCTGGTCGCAGGACGATTACCACAACTGGGCGGCCGTCTTCGCGAGCGTGAATTACAAGATCATCGAGAACAAGCGGACCGATAAAAATGACCAGCACGAATTCGTCGGCGAACAGATTGTTCTCATCAGCGACAAAGGTGAGCACCAGAATCCGCGCATCGGCGCGCCCGCGACTCCGCGACTTCTCGGTGTGACTGAAACGAAAGACAAATCATCCACGGACACGCTGCGAGCTGCGGCGGATTGGGTGGCGAATCCGGCGAACCCGCTTTTTGCGCGCGCGCAGGCGAACCGCATCTGGTTCCACTTGATGGGCCGTGGCCTCGTGGATCCCGTGGACGACTTGCGTCCGACGAACCCGCCGTCGCATCCCGAGTTGTTCGACGAGTTATCGGCCGATTTGGTGAAAAGCCGTTTCGATTTGCGCCATCTCATCCGCCGAATCACGGCATCGCACACTTATCAATCTGCGAGCGAATCGCCGCTCGCTTCGGTATCCGATGCCGTCCATTACGCATACATCCCGCCGCGACCGCTCGCCGCCGAGCAGTTGATGGACTCGCTTTCACGCGTGATCGGCGCGCCGATCGAGATGGCTGGAGTGCCCGCAGGTCAGCGCGTGGCGCAAATGGCTGGCACCGTGAGCGACCGGAAGAAGGATGACACGGAGAAGTTCCTCGCCGTGTTTGGCAAGCCGCCGCGCATCATGAACAGCGAGTGCGAACGACTCTCTGAGCCGACGTTGGGCCAGACGTTCCAGATGATGAACGGACCGGTGATGGCGGCGATGATTGCGAAGCCGGACAACCGCTTGGGCCGCCTTCTCACCGCGAACAAGAGCAACGTGGAAATCGTCGATGAATTATCGTGGGCTGTGCTCGGGCACGCGCCAACGACGGCCGGACGCGATGGGGTTATTCGGTATCTCGCGGCAGCGAAAGACCGGCGCGCTGCGCTCGAGGACATTCTTTGGGCTTTGGTGAACGCCAAAGAGTTTGTGCTGCGGAATTAGTTGTGATGAACAACGGATTTTTAAATCAAGCATTGGCCCGTCGCCACGCGTTGAAAGTGGGCGGGCTTGGTTTGCTGGGGTTGACGTTGCCGAAAATCTTGGCGGCCGAAGCGGCCAAGCCAGTGCGAGCTCCG
>CAMASG010000056.1 GCA_945860945.1 Akkermansia muciniphila | reverse complement strand
CGTGGCGTGTGGTGAAGAGTCATCATCTCGAAGCCGAGTATGAGTTCAAAGATTTCGCGCAAGCACTCGCATTCACCAATCGCGTCGGCGCACTGGCCGAGAAAGCGAACCATCATCCGGACATTTATCTCGCGTGGGGCCGGGTGCGGCTCACGCTCTGGACGCACAAGGTGGACGGCTTGACCGAGGGCGACTTTGTTTTCGCTGCGAAAGTGAGCCGCCTCAAACATTGACGCTGACACCCTTCCGCGCGGCCGCTGCCGCGCGATATTGCTGCAGACGATGTTGCCGCCCTCGAACCATTCCGCCGCTGCCGGCGCCAAGCCGCCGAAGCCCCGCTTCCCGCGGTCGTTCAAAGAACTGACGCCCGCGGGCCACTTCAATCCGCGCACGTTTTTCCGCGAGATGGTCTGGAAAGCATTGCTCACGCCGCGCACGGGTTCCCACAAGAAGCCGCATTTTCCAAAGCTCGAGCGCGGACAGATGGCCGTGACGTGGATCGGCCACGCGTCGTTCCTCATCCAGTTCGCCGATCTGAACGTGCTCGTGGATCCGAACTTCGCCAACTGGCTCTTCTTCCTGAAACGCGTGAAGCTCGCTGGCCTGCGGATCGAAGACCTGCCGCCGATTGACCTCGTGCTCATCACGCACGCGCACTTCGACCATTTCCACAAGCCGTCGCTGCGCAAGTTGCCGCATCCGAAGCTGGGCATCATGCCGTGGGGCACGAGCGCACTCGCGCGCGGGCTGGGCTTCGATCGGCTCATCGAGCTGAAATGGTGGGAGAGCTTCGCGACGCCCGACTGGAGCGTGACGTTCGTGCCGAGCAACCACTGGGGCGCGCGGACGCTTCGCGACGAACACCGCGGCTACGGCGGCTTCGTGCTCGAACATTCCGGCCGGCGCATCTATCACGCCGGCGACAGCGCGTATTTCGACGGCTTCAAGGAAATCGGCCAACGCCTCGCGCCGGAAGTCGCGCTACTGCCCATCGGCGCCTGTCAACCTGAGAGCTTTCGCCACGTGCACATGGGGCCGCAGGACGCCGTGCAGGCCTTCAAAGATCTGCGCGCGCAATGGCTCGTGCCGATGCACTACGGCCATTTCAAGCTCGGCTTCGAGCAACCCGATGAGCCGCCCGAGTGGCTCAAGCAACTCCTCCACGAACGCAAGATGAGCCATCACCTCAAGATTCTCGAGGAAGGTGTGCCGCACGTTTTTTAGGCGCGCGGACGAACGGGGGGCGAACTTCGCCGTCCACAAAAACGTTTCCATCACGGCGCGGTCGCGGCATCCTTTCTGCGTTCGATGAAAACCTACCAGAACTTCATTGCCGGCGAGTGGGTCGCTGCGCGCTCCGGCAAAACATTTCAAAACTCAAACCCCGCGGACACGCGCGAGGTCGTCGCGCAATATCCGCTGAGTGCGCGCGAGGACGTTCTCGCCGCCATCGAGGCCGCACAGAAAGCCGCGCCGGCTTGGGCCGCGACCACGCCGCCCGCGCGTGGCAGGATACTCAGCAAGGCCAGCCAGATTCTCGAATCGCGCAAGTCCGAACTGGCCGAACTACTCACGCGCGAGGAGGGCAAGACGCTCGCTGAAGCCACCGGCGAAGTGCAGCGCGCGGCGGACATCTTCCGTTTCTTCGGCGGCCTCAGCTACACGCTCGGCGGCCAGACCATCCCGCACGATCTTCCGGGCAACCTGCTTTTCACGCGGCGCGAACCGCTCGGGGTCGTCGGCCTCATCACGCCGTGGAATTTCCCCATCGCCATTCCCGCGTGGAAACTCGCGCCCGCGCTCGTCGCTGGAAACGCCGTCGTCATCAAGCCCGCCTCGCAATCTCCGGCGATGACGCTCGAACTCGCGAAAGCGCTTGCCGAGGCCGGTCTGCCGAAAGGCGTGCTGAGCGTCATCATCGGCGAAGGCCGCACCGTTGGCGGCGAACTCGCATCCAACCCGACCATCGCCGCGCTTTCGTTCACTGGCTCCTACAAAATCGGCTATCAACTGCACCAAGTTCTCTCGCAGCGCATGGCCCGTTCGCAGATGGAGATGGGCGGCAAGAACCCAACCATCGTACTGGCGGACGCCGATCTCGACCTCGCCGCGCGCCTCGTGGCGATCGCCGGCTTCGGCCTCACCGGCCAAGCCTGCACGGCGACAAGTCGCGTCATCGTGGAGAAAAGCGTTGCCGAAGCGTTCACACAAAAGCTCGTCGAAAAAGCCAAAGCCATCGTCGTCGGCAACGGCCTCACGCAAGGCGTCACGATGGGGCCCGCGGTGAACGAACAAGAGTTCAAGGGCAACCTCGACTACGTGGACATCGCGCAGAAGGAAGGCGCCACGCTCGTCCACGGCGGCAAACGCCTCGACGCCGGCGATCTCGCGCACGGCTTTTTCATGGAGCCGACCATCCTCGGCAACGTCACGCCCACGATGCGTATCGCGCAGGAGGAGGTCTTCGGGCCTGTGATCGCAATTATTCCGGTGGAGAATTTTGATGAAGCCATCGCGGTCGCGAACAGCGTGGACGTCGGCCTCTCCGCTTCCATCGTCACGCGCGACATCAAGAAGGCGATGACTTACTCCGAGCGCATCCAAGCCGGCGTGGTGAAGATCAACCAGATCTCCACCGGCCTCGCGTTGCAGGCGCCGTTCGGCGGCGTGAAGAAGTCGAGTACCGACTCTTTCAAGGAACAAGGTCCCGGCGCGATTGAGTTCTACACGAAGGTGAAGACGGTTTATCTCGATTACTCCGCGTAAACGCGACGACGGAACGCGAAATAGCGAAACGGTTTTGGCCGCATCCTGCGGCCAGCAAAAAGGCCCCGACACGCGAGCGTCGAGGCCTTCTTTTTTAAGGACTAGTTGCTTTAGAATTAGGAGACCAACTCGGGGATCGGCGTGCCGTTGCGCACGATCATCACCGGTCGACCGGTGGGCGTGTTGTATTCCTTGCGGCTGTCGATGCCGAGGGCTTTGTAGAACGTCGAGGCCACGTCGTCGGGCGTGATCACGCGGTCCTTCGGGCCTTCGCCCTTCGCGTCGGATTCGCCGACCACCTGGCCACCTTTGATTCCACCGCCGCCCATCACGCAGAACATCGCGCGAGGATAATGGTCGCGACCGCCGCGCGCGTTGATCTTCGGGGTGCGGCCGAATTCGCCGGTGACGAAGACCGCCGTGGTCTCGAGCAGACCCTTCGCGGCGAGCGCGTTGAAGAGGCCGCTGAGTCCGGCGTCGAGCGCTGGGAGATTCTTGTTCTTGAGCGCGTTGAAGTTATCGCTGTGCGTGTCCCAGCCACCCAAGCTGACGGTGACAAACCGGACGTCGTTCTCCACCAATCGCGAGGCGAGCAGGCAGCTTTGCGAGAAGGCGTCGGTGCCGAACATGCCATTGATGGAGGCCGATTCCTGGCCGAGATCGAAGGCCGTGCGCGCCTTGGGCGAACGCATCATCGCGTAGGCTTTTTCCCCGAATTGATTCATGCCCGCGAGAACCTTGTCCTCTTTCGCGAACGAGCCGAACGCGCTGTCGTAGCGCTGAACGAGGTTCTGGCGGCGATCGACGTCCTCGATGGTGACGCCATTGCGCAGGGCGAGGCCGCGCACATCGAGCGGCTTGCCGGCTTGCGGCGTGCTGCCGGTCTCGAAGGGACCGTATTCGACGCCGAGGTAGCCCGTGGCATTCTCGCTGAGGCTCGGCACAGCGACGAAGGAAGGGAGGTGCTCGACGCCGCGGAGCTCTTTCGAGACGACCGCACCGTAGTGCGGGTAGTTAAGCGAGGGAAGCGGGCGGTTGCCCGTGTTCATGTAAAGCGTGCCGAGGTTGTGCGCGGCGAGCGTGTGACTGACGCCGCGGAGGACGGCGAATTTATCAGCGCACTTCGCGAGCTTGGGCAAGTGCTCGGAGATCATCACGCCGTCGGCGTTGGTCTTAATCGGCTTGAACTCGCCGCGGTGCGTGTCGGGCGCGTCCGGCTTGAGATCGAAGGTGTCCATGTGGCTCGGCCCGCCGCCGAGGCGAACGAAGATGGCGGCCTTGCCCTTGGCGGCGCTGCTGATGGCGCCTTGGGCAGAGAGGGCGAAATAGTCGGCCAAGCTCAGGCTGACGCCGGTCAAAGCGCCCACGCGCAGGAAGTCGCGCCGGCTCACTCCGTCACAGGTGGTATGAATGGACATAGTTGTTTGGGTTGGTTTTGTTTGATCGGGAAATTATCAGTGGTTCACCATGAACTCGCGTGTGTTGAGCATCGCCCAGAGCAGCTCGCGGATGCCTTCGGCGGGCGTCGCGGCGGCCGCAAAATCAACGCGCGCCTTCTCGACTTCCAGCGGGGTCGGCGGACGGCTCACGGTGCGGAGGAATACTTGGGCAATATAGTCGTCGGTCTTGGAGGGGAGGGCCTTCTCCACTGGGACCGGCTTGGGTTGCACCTTCGCCAACCGCTCCTTCGCGAGCTTCAACTCGGTCTCAATCTCTTTGTTCGCAGGATTGTTTTTCAGCTTCGTCTCCAGCTTGTTGATGAACAATCCTAGCTGCGCCAGGTCGCCCTTGAGTCCGCCTGCTGCGGTTTTTCCGCTCGTCGCTTTGCGAATCTCCTCAATCCATGAGGCACCGCCGCGGGCTTGTTCAAGCGCGCCGAGCAACTCGGGGTCATTGCGGAGATAAAGCGTCTGCAGCAACGTCGGGTCAGTGGTGCGTTCGCAGTCGCAATTCGTTTCGCGCACCGGCTTGCCGAAGATGTTCAGTGAGTAATTGGAGGTGCCTTTGCCGCCGCGACCGGCGTTGGAGTTTGGCCCGATCGCCCGCGTCTCGATGTCGCTCGCGAAAGTCGCGAGGCGTTCGGTGCCCAGTGTGGCCTGCGCGATGGCATCGACGATCACCTCGGCCGGCATGCGGCGGATGACGAAGCGGCTGAAGTTTTTCTCATCGTGCTTGTTCGTATCGTTGGCCTTCCAGCTACGCTGATAGGTGGCGCTGCTGAGAATCTCGCGGTGGAGCCAGACCATATTGTACCCGTTCTTGATGAAGCCGTCGGCGAGGTAATCCATCAACTCCTGGTTCACAGGCGGGTTGGCGAGGTTGAGATCATCCGCGGGCTCGACGAGGCCTCGGTGGAAGTAGCTCGCCCAAACGCGGTTCACCCAAGAGCGGGCGAAGTAGGGATTCTTGCTGCTGCGGAGCCACTCCATCAGCGGCGCGCGCGGATCGGGAAACTCGGTGAGCATGACCTGCTCGCCGCCAAGAATCTTCGGGGTCAGCACGCGCCCGTCGAAGTTCGGGTTCCTCTTCTTCATCTGCTCAATCTCGCGCTCGGTGAGCTTGCCCGGCGCTTTGCTGACGGCGAAGACTTCCTGCCACGGGGCGGGCTCGCCGGCTTTCACGCGGCGCTCGAATTCGCTGCCGAGAGCCTTCTGATTGTTGCCGGCCTTCGGATCCGCCGGAGTCATATCGCGGATTTCCTTGGTGATGCTGGCGAAGGTGACCTTTTCGTCGCTGGTTTTGCTCGCGGGCTTGTTGCCGTAGCTGACGCCGGCGAAGAAGGCTTGGAACGACTTGAAGTCATTCTGTGTCCATTGATCAAAGGGATGCTTGTGGCACTGGGCGCACTCGATGCGCACACCGAGGAAGCTGTGCGAGAAGGCGAGCGCTTTCTCTTCCGGAGTGCGGATATTCTGGCGCGCCCAGAAGTGCGGCATGTTCGGCCGCTCGGCGAAGCTCGCCGGGTTTTCCGCGCGGAAGTAGCTCGACATCTCGCGGGAGAAATCCTCGTAAGACTGGGTCGGCGTGGTGCGACCGCTGGCGAGGATGATGCCGGCCATCATCTTGTCGTACGGCTCGTTTTTCTCGATGCGATGGCGCACCCAATCATACCACTGGCGGCTGAACTTCTCGCCGTAGTTCTGCGCCCCATTGCCGCGGAGCACGCGGGGGTTGTTGCCGAGGAAATCGCTCATCTTCGTGGCCCACCACGCGGAATAGGCGGGCGTCTTCAGCAGTTCGTCCACCTTCGCAGTGCGCTTGTTCGGCGATGCGTCGGCCAAGAACTTCGTCACCTGATCGGGCGTCGGCAGCGTGCCGGTGAGGTCGAGGCCCACGCGGCGGAGGAACTCGGCGTCCGTGCAAACGTCGCTGGGGACGATGCCGAGCTTTTGGAGCTTGGCGGAAATGTGCTTGTCCACCGTTGTCGTCACAGCGGCCTTCGGGTAAGCGGCGCCGACCTTGTCCGAGACCGGCAGCATCACCGGGACGGGATGCACGCCGTTGTCGTAAAAGGCGACGATGTGCGTGTCGCCTTTGTCCTTCGCTTCAACCAAGCCCGTCGGCGAAACGACGGAGACGGAGTCATCGTTCGTGCGGAAGCGGGTGAACAGCGTGACATCTTCCACCGTGCCGTCTTTCCAGTAGGCGAGCACGCGGAGTTGGGCGGAGGCACCGACCTTCTTGAAAACGACCTCCTTGGGCAAAATCTCGAGCCGATCGAACTCGCCGGTCTTTTCCGTGTCGTTCTTCGCACCGGCGGAAATCCACTTATGCACCAAGTTATATTCCCAACTGCCGGACTTGATGCGTTCCTTGCCTTTGTGCTTCTCCTGATTCGTGGCCTTGAGGAGCAAGAGGCTCTTGCTGACATCCTTCTGATCCACGCGCACATCGTCCTCGGCGTCGGCGGTGATCTCCTTGTGGTCTTTGGCGAAATCGTATCCGAAGAGCGAGAGCTGAAAGCCGCCCTGACCGGCGAACGCCCCGTGGCACTCGCGGCCGCTGCAGCCGACACGGCTGAAGAGCGGGAGGATGTGCCGGCGGAAACTCGGCTCCTCGGCCTTCTCTAACTGGCCGAAACGCTCGGGCGCCGTGGGCAATGTTTGCGTGGCGGCGGCGGACACTTCCTTGGCCTGCACCAAGGCCGCTGCAGCCAAACCGAGACCGATGATTAGAAACCTGTTCATGGTAAAATCTTGGTTGAACCCAAAGCGTCAGGTGTTGGAGGTCAACGTAACCAACTTTATTCAAGCGGAGCAAGCGTCATTTACTCAGACGCCCGCTGTTTTTGGCTTGTCCCAGCACGCATTCCAATGTCGTCTCTGTGCGCCATGAAACTCTGCCGCTTCGAACTCGCCGGCCAAGCCCACGTCGGCCTCACGCTGGACGACCAGACGCTCCTCGACCTCACCGCCGCCGGCATCGAGCGGCTCACGCCGTTGCTGGAGAGCGATCATCTTCCCAAACGCCTCGCCGTCCTCGCGAAATCGGGCCTGCCATCGCACAAGATTGGCGACGTCCGACTGCTCGCGCCCGTCGAGCGGCAGGAGGTCTGGGCCGCCGGCGTCACCTACCTGCGCAGCAAAAATGCGCGCATGGAGGAGAGCGATTTCAGCGCCACCGCGTATGACAAGGTGTATGACGCGCCTCGGCCGGAGATCTTCTTCAAATCGCTCGCCGAGAAAGTCGTCGCCACCGGCGACCCCGTCGGCATCCGGCGCGACTCCAAATGGAACGTGCCCGAGCCCGAGCTCGCGCTCGTCATCAGCTCCCGCGGCGAGATCGTCGGCTACACCGCCGGCAACGACATGAGCTCGCGCGATATCGAGGGCGAAAACCTCCTCTACCTGCCGCAGGCGAAGGTGTACGACCGCTCCTGCGCGATTGCGCCGTGGATCGTTGTGGGCGTCACCGAAGCGCAAGTGCGCAAATGGACCATCGGCGTCGAGATTTCCCGCAAAGGCAAAACCGTCTTCGAAGGCGCGACAAGCGTCGGCCAGATCAAGCGCTCCTTCACAGAGCTCGCCGACTGGCTTTGCACCAGCCAACTCTTCCCGCACGGCGCCGTGCTGCTCACCGGTACCGGCGTGGTGCCCGGCGACGACTTCACGCTTCACGCCCACGACACCGTCCGCATCACCGTCTCCGGCATCGGCACACTCGAGAACCCCGTGACCGTGGTCTGAAGCGGTCTGCGGGTTGAGGATTGCGCGTCGCCATCGGCCAATTAAAGTTGTAACCATCCCCGCTCGGCACCGTCTCCTCACCCAGCGGCATGCCGCGATAATAGTAAAAATAACCCATAAAACCCCTAGAATATGAAGAAACTCACCCTGATCGCCCTGTTGGTGGCCGGCGTCTGCGCCGTCCAAGCCGAAGACAAGAAGCCCGAACCGAAGCGCGGCCCCGGCGGTTTCCGTGGCGGCGAAGGCCTTGCCAAGGAACTCGGCCTCACTGCCGACCAGCAAGCCAAGCTAGAAGCTTTCGGCAAGGAACAGCGCGAGAAGATGGCCGGCCTGAAGGACCTCAGCCAGGAAGCTCGCCAAGCCAAGTACGCGGAATTCGGCAAGACCCGCCAAGAGTTCATGGAAAAGCTCCTCACCGCCGAGCAGGCTGCCAAGATGAAGGAACTGCAGCCCAAGCGCGGCCCCGGCCGTCCCGGCGGCAAGCCCCCGGAGAAGAAGTAATTTGTAGCCAGTAGCTACCCCAAGAGGCGGCCGAAAGGCCGCCTCTTTTCTTTTAAACAACCCCGTCAGATCTAGTCGCCCGTTTGATTCCGCGAGTCACTTCCCCGCCGCGCCTTTGAGATAAGCCAGTACCAACTCCGGCAGATCGTTGCTGTAGCCGCCTTCGAGCGCGCTGAATAACGGCACGCCGAGCTTGCGCAGCGATTCGCCGACCCAGTGGAAATCCTCCGCCTCGAGCTGCTGCTGGCAGAGCGGGTCGCGCTTGTACGCGTCGAACCCCGCTGACACGCCGATGAGGTCGGGATTGAACGCTTTCACGTCGGCCAGCGCTTTCTGCGCCTCTTTCCGCCACACCGCACGCGGCGCGCGCAGACGGAGAAGAAGTAACTCGCCCCAGCACATTTGAAACGCGACAAGGACGGCTCCAGCCGTCCTTGTTCGTTTCGTGATGAAGCGGGGCAGTTGGCGTTTCAGGCTGGCGTTGATTGCGCCAAACCGTTACTCAAACCCATGCTCAAACAGCGTCTCGCCGCATCACTGCTCTTCGCTCTCGCTCTCCTTCCGCTCCGCGCGGACCGTCTGGTGCTCGTCGCCGGCGGCGGCACGCAGGAACCGCCGAGCGCCGCGACGGAGGTGAGGCTGAAGGAACCGTTCGCCGCCGAGTTCGATCCCGCCGGCCGGCTCGTCATCGTCGAGATGGCGCAAGGCCAGCGCGTGCTGCGGCTGGAAGCCGATGGGAAAATTACACGCCTCGCCGGCACCGGCGCGAAAGGCGCGGGCGGCGATAACGGCCCGGCGTTGCAGGCGCAGTTCGACGGCATCCACAACTTCGCCATCGCACCGAACGGCGACATCTATCTCGCCGACACGTGGAACTGCCGCATCCGGAAAATCGACGCGAAGAGCGGCATCGTCACCACCGTGGCCGGCACGGGCGAGAACGGATTCTCCGGCGACGGCGGTCCCGCGACCGCGGCCAAGCTCGCCGGCATCTATTGCGCGACGATTGATTTCAAAGGCGAACGCCTCTACCTCGCTGACCTTCACGTCAATCGCATCCGTTATCTCGATCTGAAGACCGGCCTCATCCACGCCTTCGCCGGTAACGGCCAGAAAGGCGTGCCGAAAAATGGCGCGAAAGCCGCCGAGTCACCGCTGTCCGATCCGCGCGCCGTCGCGCCGGACCGCAAAGGCAACGTGTATATCCTCGAACGCGGCGGCAACGCGCTGCGCGTCGTGCGCGCCGATGGGACGATTCACACCGTCGTGAACTCGAGCGGCAAAAAGGGCGCGAGCGGCGACGGCGGCCCTGCGCTGGATGCGACGATGAACGGCCCGAAACATCTCTGCGTGGACCGCGACGACAACGTGATCATCGCCGATGCGGAGAACAATCTCATCCGCAAATTCCTGCCGCGCGAAGGAAAGATGGTTCGCGTCGCCGGCACCGGCCAAATGGGCAAGATCGGCCTCGACGGCGATCCGTTGAAAGCCGCGTTGAGCCGGCCGCACGGCGTCTTCGTCGCCGCCGACAGCACGCTTTACATCACCGATAGCTACAACAATCGCGTGCTGAAAATCGTCCGCTGACGGCCGCGAATGAACGCCGCATTGCCCGTCCTGCTGCCGTTGCTGGCGGCGCTGGTGTATGTCGCCGGCGTGTTGCTCGCGAAGCGCTCGGCGGAGCTGGGCGTCGGCATCTGGCGCACGGCGTTCATTTCGAACCTCATCACCGCCGCACTGTTCGCGCTGCTGCTGCCGTTCGGCGGCACGTTCCACGCGGACCTTCTCTGGCAACCCGCGCTCGTCGCCGTGTTCTATCTGCTCGGCCAGCTTCTTAATTTCGTCGCGCTCCAGCACGGCGATGTCTCCGTGGCGACGCCGGTGATGGGTTTGAAAATCATCTTCGTGGCCGTGTTTACCACGGTGCTGCTGACCACTGGCGTGTCGCTGAAACTCTGGGCGGCCGCGGGCTTGAGCTCGCTCGCCATCGCGCTGCTCAACCGCACGGACGGCGGCGCGCATCAGCACATCGGCAAAACGATTCTCTACGCGGGCAGCTCGGCCACGATGTTCGCCATCTTCGATGTGCTCGTGCAGAAGTGGGCGCCGGCGTGGGGGCTGGGGCGGTTCCTGCCGGTGATGCTCGGATTCGTCGCACTGTTCAGCGCCGCGTTCGTGCCGCTCTTCCACGCGCCGCTGCGCACGGTGCCGCGCGCGGCGTGGCCGTGGCTTCTCGGCGGCTGCCTGTTCATCGGGTTGCAATCGCTCATCTTCGTCAGCGCCCTCGCGCGTTTCGGCGGAGCCACGACGGCGAACGTGCTCTACAGCTCGCGCGGACTCTGGAGCGTGGTGGCCGTTTGGGCCATCGGCCATTGGTTCAAAAACCGGGAGCAACAGCTCGGCGCGCGTCTGCTGCGCTGGCGTTTGGCGGGCGCGGCGCTGATGATGGCGGCCATCCTGCTGGTGCTGAGCTAGCGTGAACCGACGCAACCGATGGATTCACGGAACGCTTGCGCGTTTGACGGCCACGCGGCGTTAGTGAATGATGCGTTACGGCAACCCGTCAGTTTTAAGGCCCATTTTATGCGACGTTGGAAAATCATCTTTGCGAGCCTCGCGGCAACCGCCGCCGCTTCCGTCGCGACCGGCGCGGACGCGGTCAACTTCACGCGCGACATCCGCCCCATCCTTTCTGAGAACTGCTTCGCCTGCCACGGCCCTGACGAGAAGGAGCGCAAGGCCGGCCTGCGTCTCGACGACGAGGCGGCCGCGAAACGGGTGAAGGACGGGATCGTCGCCGTGGTCGCCGGCAAACCCGAGCAGAGCGACCTCATCAAACGCATCACGACCACGGATGCGGATGACGTGATGCCGCCGCCGAAGACCGGCAAGAAACTCACGCCGAAACAAATCGAACTGTTCCGCCAATGGATTGCGCAGGGCGCGAAGTGGGGCGGGCATTGGGCTTACGAGAAACCGGTTCGCCACGCGTTGCCGCCGCTCGAGCCTTGGGCCAAGGCGCGCGCGAAAAACCCGATCGACCATTTCCTCTTCGCGCGTCTCGCGAAGGAGAAGTTGCGCGTCGCGCCGGAAGCCGACCGCCACACGCTCGTCCGCCGCGTGACGCTTGATCTCACCGGCCTTCCACCCACGCTCACCGAGGTGGAGGCGTTCCTGAAGGACACGCGCGTCGACGCTTACGAGCGGCTCGTGGACCGCCTTCTCGCCAAGCCCGCGTACGGCGAGCATTGGGCGCGGATGTGGCTCGACCTCGCGCGTTACGCCGATTCGGCCGGTTACGCCGATGATCCGGCGCGCACCATTTGGGCCTATCGCGATTACGTGATCAATGCATTCAATGGGAACAAGCCGTTCGATCAATTCACACGCGAACAACTCGCCGGCGATCTCCTGCCGGGCGCGACCGAGGAGCAGCTCATCGCCACCGCGTTTCACCGGAACACCATGACGAACAGCGAGGGCGGCACCAACGACGAGGAGTGGCGTAACGCCGCCGTGGTCGATCGCGTGAACACGACGATGGCCGTTTGGATGGGTTCCTCGCTGGCTTGCGCTCAGTGCCACACGCACAAGTACGACCCCATCACGCAGCGCGAGTATTTCCAGTTCTTCGCTTTCCTGAACAACACTGCGGATTCCGACAAACGCGATGAAGCGCCGCTGCTCGAGTTTTTCACCGACGAACAAAAACGCCAGCGCACCGCGTGGCAAACGGAGCTCGCCGGGATTGAGGCGAAGTTCAAAACGCCATCCGCCGCCGCCACCGCGGCCGCCGAGAAGTGGACGCGTTCATTTCCGTTTGCGATCAACTGGAACGTGCCCGTGCCCGAGTCGCCGAAAGCGAAGTCCGGCGCGCCGGCCATCGTGCTGGGCGACCGCGCGGTATCCATCGAGAAGAACGACGCGGTGAAGGACACGATCACCATCGAGCTGCCGTTCGCCGAGGCGCAAAAGATTTCGGCACTGCGTTTGGAAACGATGCCGAACGCGGGCCATGCCGCCGGCAACTTCGTCCTGACACGCGTGCGCGCGATACTGCGCCCGCCCGCCGATGTCGCGGGCACAAAGGCGCGATTCATCCGCCTCGAGTTGCCCGGAAAACAGAAGACGCTGCAGATCGCCGAGGTCCAGGTTTTCGCCGGCGCGGAGAATGTCGCGCGCACGGGCACGGCCAGCCTGAGCAGCACTTACATCGATGCAGCGGCCTCTCGTGCGATCGATGGCCGCACGGATGGCGAATATGAAAAAGGTTCTGTCGCCCATTCCGGTCAGCAGGATAATCCGTGGTGGGAAGTGGACCTCAAAGCCGCGCGCGCCATCGACCGCATCGTGATCTGGAACCGCGCCGAGATGCCCGAGCGACTCGCGGGCTTCCGCATCGTCGCGCTGGATGAACAGCGAAAGGTCGTCTGGGAAAAGGCCAGCAACGACGCGCCACCGCGCAGCGTGGAACTGGCGCTCAACGGCGAGCGTGAGATTCGTTTTGGAACGGCCATCGCCGATTTCACACAGGCGAACTTCGACGCCGAGAACGTCGTCAACGACGACGCGCCGAAAAAAGACCGCACGCGCGGTTGGTCCGTCGGCGGCGCGGTGAACAAAGAGCACACCCTCACGCTCATCGCCGCCGAACCGATTGTTGTCCCCGCCGGCGCACGACTCGTGGTCACACTCGACCATCAATCCTCCACGGCGAAGGCTACACTGAGCCGGTTTCGTTTGGGCGTGACGGCAGACGCGGAAGTGGTCGAGCACATGCGCACGCCTGGGGAAGTTTTGGCGGCAATCAAAACTCTCCGGTTGCTCGCCGCGCCGACGACGGGCGCGCAGGGCGATGCCATGCGCCAGCGCATCACCGATTATTACGCGCGAAATATTTGGCCGGAGAGCAAGGTCGACCGGGAGAAAATCACTGCCTTGACCAAACAGATTGCCGAGCTAAAGCCGAACACCGTCCCGATCTTTCGCGAGCTCGCCGGCGCCGCAAGACGCAAGACGCATCTCCAGTTCCGCGGCAGTTTTCAGGACCTCGGCGAAGAGGTGAGCGAAGGTGTTCCCGCAGCACTTCATCCGCTGCCAGCGGGCGCGCCGCGTAATCGACTCACGCTCGCCGAGTGGCTCGTGGCCGCCGACAATCCGCTCACCGCGCGCGTGCTGGCGAATCGCTACTGGG
This sequence comes from Akkermansia muciniphila, assembly GCA_945860945.1. Classification (GTDB taxonomy): domain Bacteria; phylum Verrucomicrobiota; class Verrucomicrobiia; order Limisphaerales; family SIAT01; genus SIAT01. Next base: position 4,929 of record CAMASG010000056.1, on the reverse strand, counting down.
AGGAGATTTTCGGCGTCGGCCTCGTGCGCACCGCCGAGGAATTTGGCGCGCAGGGAGAATTACCCGCGCATCCGGAACTGCTCGATTGGCTCGCCACAGAACTGCACCGGATGAAGTGGGATTTGAAGGCGTTCACGAAACTCCTCGTCACCTCCGCGGCGTATCAGCAGTCCGCGCGCGCCACGCCGGAACTGCTCGAGCGCGATCCGGAGAATCGCCTACTCGCACGCGGGCCGCGCTTCCGAATGCCCGCCGAGATGGTGCGCGATCAGGTGCTCGCCGTGAGCGGATTGCTCAGCGCGAAACTGCTCGGGCCAAGTGTTCGCCCGCCACGCCCCGTGCTCGGACTCAACGCCGCTTTTGGTCGTAACATGGATTGGGAAACCAGCGCGGGCGAAGACCGCTATCGCCGCGCGCTCTACACCGAGGCGCGCCGCACCAGCCCGTATCCGAGTATGTCCACGTTTGACGCGCCGAGCCGCGAGGTCTGCACCATCCGCCGCAGCCGCACGAACACGCCGCTGCAGGCACTCGTCACGCTCAATGACCCCGTGTACGTCGAAGCCGCGCAAGCGCTCGCCCGTCGCATCGTGAAAGAAGGCGGCGCGACCGACGTTGCGAAAGCGAATCACGCCGTTCAACTCTGCCTCTCTCGTCCCGCGTCTGAAACCGAAGTGGCGCGCCTCGTGAAACTGCACGCGGAGATGAAAGTCTCCTTCACGAAAGATCCCGAAGCCGCCGCCAAACTCGCAGCCGTTCCCGCCGCATCGAAAGATGCCGTCGAACTGGCCGCGTGGACGACTGTCGCCAACGTATTGCTGAACCTCGACGAAATGTTCATGAAGCGCTGATCCCATATGAACCTCGACCCCATCGCACACGCACAACTCGAACGGCAGACACGCCGCCAGTTTTTCAAGACCTCCGGCCAATTGAGCCTCGGCTCCATCGCGCTGGCTTCGATGCTTGGCCGCGATGCCGAAGCCGCGCCGACCTCGCCGCTGGGCCCGCTCACGCCGCGTAAGCCGCACTTCGAGCCGAAGGTGAAGCGGGTGATTTATCTGCACATGTCCGGCGCGCCGCCGCATCTCGATCTGTTTGATTACAAACCCGAACTCGTGAAGCGCGACGGGCAGAATTGTCCGGACGAGTATTTGAAGGGCCGCCGTTTCGCCTTCACCAGCGGTGTGCCAAAGCTGCTCGGCACGCGACGGACGTTCACACAGCACGGCAAAGGCGGCGTCTGGATGAGTGACGCGGTGCCGAACTTTCATTCCATCGCAGACGAGATGTGCGTGATCCGCTCGATGAAGACGGACGAGTTCAATCACGCCCCTGCCGAACTGCTGCTCTTCACCGGCCACGGACGCCAAGGCCGGCCCTCGATGGGCGCGTGGTCCACGTACGGTCTCGGCACAGAGAATGAGAATCTTCCTGGCTTCGTCGTGCTCATCTCCAGCGGTGTGCAGCCGAGCGGCGGCCAGAGTAACTGGGGCAGCGGCTTTCTGCCGTCCGTTTTCCAAGGTGTGCAGTGCCGTTCAAAGGGCGACCCCGTTCTCTACGTTTCCAATCCGCCCGGCATGGACCGCGAGATGCGCCGGCGCTCGCTCGATGCGTTGAAGGATTTGAACGAGCTGCAGGCGAAGGATCTCGGTAATCCGGAAACGCTCACGCGCATTCAGCAATACGAACTCGCCTTCCGCATGCAAGCGAGCGTGCCGGAGGTGATGGACATCTCGAAGGAATCGAAGCCGACGCTCGAGGCTTACGGCGCGACACCCGGCGGCTCGAGCTTCGCGAATAATTGCCTTCTCGCGCGGCGGCTCGTCGAGCAAGGCGTGCGCTTCGTGCAGCTCTTCGACTGGGGCTGGGATTTCCACGGCACCGGTCCGGGCGAAGACATCCGTGATGGCCTCACGAAAAAGTGCGCGACGATGGACAAGCCGGTCGCCGCGCTCGTGCGCGATCTCAAGCAGCGCGGCCTGCTCGATAGCACGCTCATCGTCTGGAGCGGCGAGTTCGGCCGCACGCCGTTCCGCGAAGGCCGCACTGCGGGCGGCACCGTGCTCGGGCGCGATCATTACCCCGATTGCTTCTGCACCGCGCTCATCGGCGGCGGTGTGAAAGGCGGCACGAACTATGGCGAGACCGACGACCTTGGCTTCGCCATCGCGCGCGACAAAGTGCACGTGCACGATTTGCAGGCGACCATCCTGCATCTGCTCGGATTCAACCACGAGCGACTCACATTCCGTTTTCAAGGCCGCGACTATCGGCTCACCGACGTCCACGGCCATGTAGTGAAGGGCGTGTTGGCCTGAGCTTGGATTGAGTGAGGCGCTCTGACTGCGAGCGCTGTACCTCAATTTTTCTTTGTAGGCAAATGACGGGCGGAAGCTAATATAGTTCGCGTCGCCCCGAATCATTTTGGTTGTAGTCGCGTCTGATAAGGCGCAACCGAGTTTTGTTAAAATGCCGATGCGCTCGTTCATCGTTATTATTGGTGTCGCCGTCGCTGCGACCGCTTTCGCGGCGGAGGTGGCGCTGCGGCAGGTGATTGACACCCAGGTGCAGGCGGCGTGGAAGAAGGAGAAAATCCAGCCGGCGGCCAAGTCCGATGACGCCACGTTTCTGCGGCGCATCTATCTGGATCTGCTGGGCACGATTCCCACGCACGATGAGGCGCGGCAATTTCTCGACGACACCGACGCACTCAAGCGCGACAAGCTCATCGCGCGACTGCTCGAGGATCCGCGTTTCGCCCAGCAGCAGGCGACGTTGTGGGATCTGAATTTGTTCGGTCGTCGTCCGCCCAATCAGGAGGCGACGGGCAATCGCACGTTGTTCAAGCAATGGCTCACGGAGAAGTTCGCGAAGAACGAGCCGTTCGACCGTTGGGTGCGCGACCTGTTGCTGGCGGAGCAGGAAGGTTCGGAGCTGTTCTACGCGCAGTTCAGCAACAAGCCGGAGGATTTGACGGAGGCGTTCAGCCGGATTTTTCTGGGCACACAAATCCAGTGCGCGCGTTGCCACGATCATCCCTACACGGCGCTGTCGCAGAAAGATTTTTACGGCATGGCGGGATTTTTCGTGCGGCTGGTGGTGATGGATCAAGGTTCGTCCGGCGCGGGCGACAAGCAGGTGAAGAAATTCAAGATCGGCGAGAAGAGCAGCGGCGACGTGCTTTTCGCGGGCAACATGAAGGACGCGAAGCCCGGCAAAAAAGGCGAGCCGGTGAAGCCGAAATTCCTCACCGGTGCGCCGCTGGAGGAGCCGACGTTGCCCGTGGGTTTCAAGGAGCCGGAATTCAAGACGGGCACGAAGTCGCTGCCCAAACCGGAATTCTCGCGCAAAGAAAAACTCGCCGAATGGGCGACGGCGCCGGCGAACCCGTTCTTCGCGCGGGCGGCGGTCAATCGGGCGTGGGCCCAATTCATAGGGCGCGGCATCGTGCATCCGGTGGACGATTTTGGCTCGGACACCAAACCTGTGTTGCCGACATTGCTGGACGCGCTCACGCAGGAATTCGTCGAGCACAAGTTCGACATGCGCTGGCTCATCGGAGAATTGGTGAGCAGCCAGACGTATCAACTGGCCAGCGGCGGCGAGGCGAAGGACGCGTTGCCGAAACAATTCGAACGCGCGCGCATCCGGCCGTTGTCGGCGGAGGAGATGGCGGCGGTGTTGAAGACGGCCGGTGGCGATGCGCCGCAGAAGAGTGATGGTGTCACGAGCGAATATTTCCTGCGCTACTTTGGCGAGCCGACCAACGGCCAAGGCGATTTTCAGGGCAGCCTCACGGAACATCTTTTCCTCAACAACAGCCCCAACGTGCGCGCGTTCATCAGTCGCAAAAAAGGAAACCTCGCCGACACGATCAATCTATCGAGCGAGCCGTGGGAGCAGCGCGTGGACCGCATGTTCCTTTCCGTGCTCACGCGGTTGCCGAAGGAAACTGAGCGCGCGAAGTTCGTGACGTATTTGAAGGGCGACCCGAAAGCGGAAAACTTGGTGGAGGAAGCGCTTTGGGTTTTGGTGAACATGAGCGAGTTTCGATTCAACCATTGAGCGCACGCAACACCGGCAAACCACAAGGCACGCGATGATCCAGCAACTGAACAACGGTCAGTGTCCGAAACACGAGCACCTCTCCCGCCGCGCGGTGCTCAAGGGCGCGCTCGCCACCACGGCCGGCGCAGCGGTGGCCAATTGGGGCGGACTGTTTCACTCGCAGTCCATCGCCGCCGAAGCACAGAAGCGCGGCAAACGTTGCATTCTTCTTTGGATGAACGGCGGCGCCAGTCAGATTGACACGTTCGACATGAAACCCGGCCGCGCCACCGCCGGGCCGTTTCGCGAAATCAAAACCAAGCTGCCGGGCTATCGCATCTGCGAGTATCTGCCGAAGATGGCGCAGCAGGTGGACAAGTTGGGCATCATCCGCAGCATGCGCACGCAGTCGCCCGATCATCCCGACGGCATCTACCACATGCACACTTGCTACAAGCAGGCCGAGCGCATGCCGCATCCGGAACTCGGCGCGATGATCGCTAAATATCTCGGCCAAGCCGACGCCGACCTGCCGAGTTTTGTGCGCATGGGCCCGACGGGCAACGCCGGCTCGGGTTATCTCGGTCCGCGCTACGAACCGTTCGGCATGGATCGCAACGGCAACCTGCCCTACTTCACCAGCCCGTATTTGCCGGCGGCGAATGAAACGCGGCGCAACGACCTGCTGCGTTTCATGGAGAGCGAACACAAGAAGGCCAACGGCGCCGACGCGTACGAAAGCCATCGCGTGGCCAAGGAACGCGCGTGGCGATTGCTGCGCGCCAAGTCGCTGTTTGACACCACCAAAGATTGGCCGGCGCATCAGGAACTTTACGGCGCCAGCGATTTTGGCCGCGGCTGTTTTCTCGCACGCAAACT
>CAMASG010000055.1 GCA_945860945.1 Akkermansia muciniphila | reverse complement strand
GTGTCGTGTGGCTCTGGCAATGGCAGGCGACACGGAACCAAATCGAGCTCACGATGTTGAGCGGCGGCAGTTGCATTCACTTTGATGCGCCCGGCCGCGCGAATGATTTGTTGATTGATGCCGGCGATGCTAGTTCGGTCAACTTCGTGGCCAAGCCGTTCCTGCAAAGCAAAGGCGTGAACCGATTGCCGCCGCTCATTCTCACGCATGGCGACATTCGTCATTACGGAGGCGTGGATAAGTTGGAAAAAGAATTCACGTTCACAACCGTACTGGCAAGTTCCGCACCCTCCCCGTCGCGCAACTATCGCGAACTAATGACGCGGCTTAAGAAAACACCCGCACGCCTCTCGACTGTTCAGCGCGGCAGTCAAATTGGCGCATGGCGCGTGTTGCATCCCGCAGCGACGGATCGTTTCACCCGCGGCGACGACAACGCGATCGTGCTGCACGGCGAATTCCACGGCGTGCGCGTGCTGTTACTGTCCGACCTCGGTGCGGCAGGACAGGCAGCGTTGCTCGCAAGAGAGACCGATCTGCGTGCGGACATCGTCGTGACCGGAATCCCCGCGCAAGGCGAACCCTTGAGCGATCTGTTGCTCGACGCAATCCGCCCGCGCCTCATCGTCATCGCAGACAGCAAAGTTCCCGCGAAAGAACGCGCGTCACCAGCATTACGACGGCGATTGGCCGCGCGTGCCGTTCCCGTGCTCTACGTGAGCGAGAGCGATTCCGTGACGCTTACCTTCAACCGTGCGAACTGGGAAGCGCACGCAATGGATGGGCGTCGCCTTGAGTTCAAGGCTGGCAAAGCACTTGAACGTCCCAGCGAATAAGGGGCTCCCCGCCTGATGCACCAGACGGGGAGTCTTGGTTGCTTACTGGCCGCTACCCGGCGCGGAACCGGATGCCGGAATCGTCGGTTCTTCCGGCGCGCTGCTGCTCGCCCGGTCCATGTTCCGCTTGTAGTCCATCAAGGGTAGAATTGGGCTGTTGGGCCCTTCGCTCGGCATCCCACGGATCAGGTTGTAAGCCTGGGAACGATAGATGATGAACTCTTCCGTGAGGCGATCCTCTTGGATATCCAATTCCACCGTCCGCTGGTCGTGGGAGAACCGGATATGGTCGTAGCCAGCCGACTCCTCCAAGGTGTGCGAAAGACCGCTCACCACCTGCCCCATATGGATGCAGTCAGTGGCCATCCCGCTGACTGCGCCCATCACCTTTTTGCCGCGATGATGTTCTTCATTGAACGGCTGTTTCATGCGACCTCCTGAATTTGAAGGCCGATACTCTTTACCACAAGCCGGCCGAAGCCGGTGATTCCTACTCTGTTACTGGTCTTCTGAGTTTTCATAGTTTTGTACCGTCATAATATTCTATTGAGAATCCATTCGTTTCTCTAAAGTTCCTGGAATTCTTTTCCAAGCGGTCAAAACACATCGGAAACCCCTTTATTATCGGCCTTTTCTGGCTGAAAAATAATTTGAGGAAAAATGGAGAAGAGAGAGAAAAGATAGAAAGGGAGACTCGTGGAGATCGCCCCTCCGATGAAAGGCGTTCGCTCTATTCGGCGGGAGAGTTCCGTGAGGCCCATTCTTTGGAGCTTCGCCCGCTTCGCGCGACCCCGCCGGAAGATCCCAAGAGTGCTAGGAAATCGGGCGGCGCGAAAGGGTGAAAAAAGATTGGGCGACCTTAAAAGGCCGCCCAATCGAAAGTTGATTTCTGGGTTACTTCGGGGGTGGTAAACCCACTAGCGCGTTCGGAGGAGGCGGCGGTGGAGGAGCCACTGCAGTGCCTGGAGTGCCTGTGAATGTGATCCCGATTGTGCTGACCAGATTTTTTCTGTCACCGCTAGATCGCACTTCAACAATTAACTTCGCTTTTTGGACTGCAGCTTGATCATCCAAGCTACCCGGCGGGGCATAAGTCACCTCGACCACGTCTTGGGAAGTGGTCACCGGACCAGTTCCCCCAGATTTGGAGGTAATTTTGGGGCTAATAGACGCTGATGGCGCGGCCTTGAACGAATATGAGCCCTTTTTAGCTGTTGAATCAATAACGGTTGCGGTAGTCCCTGGGGGTACTGCGATGCCAATTTTGGACTCCTGCGTATCTCCCTTGCTTAAGTCAAAGGACATCTTGCTGAGGCTCAGTTTAAAATCACCGGCAGAACCACCGCCACCGCCACCGCCACCGCCACCGCCACCGCCACCGCCACCATTAAACACATAGGGGTATGGATTATACACCGGACTGGGGCTTCCGTAAGACGGTTCTGTCACGAGTTGCACATACCCCTTCTGCGCGCGCGTCTGGATTGTGCCGGTGGGCCCGCGCAGGTTCCGGCGTTCGCCCGCCCCTCCCCCCGTACTTTGGGCCAGCAAAGAAGGCAAGGTGAACGGGAGCAGAATGGCAACCATGAGAAAGGCGGCAACGATGAGGATGGCTCGAGCCAAGGGCGATGTGGTTTTCATAGTTTCAGTAATGCTCTAGATTAGAGATAGTGCTGAGGTTTTGGTTTTTTGTCAACCCTGATTCTGGCATCGGGGAATCCCTGATGCGTCTCGGATGTGTCTTTCAACTAAGTCAACTAGGCACGATTCACGCCAACCAATACCCGCTGGGTGAGGGCGGGTTCCTTCAGTAATTCGCCGAAATCTGCGTTGAAAGGCCGAAGAAAGGCGTCTTCCGATCAAAAGAAGGCCAGTTTTTGAAAAAAGGTGGCATCTTTTTTGAAAAGGAAGGCCTCTTCCGGAAAAAATAGGGGGTCTTTTCGAAAAAAGAGGTCATGTTTTTCGAAAAAGAAGGCGTCTTTCGGCCAAAAGATGACGAGGAACGGCTGGGCGATGGTAGTTTTTTAAGAAAAGAGAGCCTCTTTTCGGAAAAAGGAGCCATGCTTTTGAAGAAGGAGTGCCTATTTATCCTTCTTCCCTTCGTCTATGCGCCCATATCTGCGGCTTCTTGATTCCGCTTCACCTTCGGTGGCCACAGGCCGAGGGCTAATCCGGCCACGATGGCCAGGCCGCCCCAGAGCTGGCCCCAGTGCAGCGGTTCGCCGAGCAGGAATGCGGCGATGGGCACGCCCGCGAGCGGTTGGATGAAGATGGTCATGATCGCGAGGTTCACATCGGTCTCGCTAATCACCACATACCAGACGGCGTAGCCGACCAGTGTGCAGATGGCGACGAGGTAACTGACGTGCCACCACGCCGCGGCAGGTAAGGTGCGCGCGACGGCAACGGTGGAGGGTCCATCCAAAGCCAAATTCACGATGGCACCGCCGAGCAGGGCGATGGTGAGCACTCTCAAGAGACCGGCGCGGCCGATGAGCGCTTTGCCGAGCATGGAGTAGGCGGCTTCGCAGAGGAAGGCGGAGATGAAAACCGCGTTGGCCGTCAGGTTGGTCATCTGGAATTCGGGGCGCCAGACGCGGTTGAGCAGGAGCACGCCGAGGAGGCCGAGGCTGAAGCCAAACCAGCGCCGCGCCGGCACGTATTCGCGCAGGAACAACGCCGCCGCCACAGAGGTGATGAGCGGCTCGAACGCCATGAGCACCGAGGAATCGGCGGCGTTGCCCAGATGCACGCCGAGCACCTGCAACCGCGGCGCGCCGACGAAGACGATCACGCCCATCGCGAGCGCCGTGGCGAGGTCGCGGCCGCGTGGGCTCTTGCCGGGCAGAATCGGCCAGAGAACGCCCATCACCAAAGCGGCCAGCGTGTAACGGAGGGTTACGATTTCGCCGACGCCGATGCCGATCTTCTTCAGCGCGGCAAACGAGGAGTAGGAGGCCGCCCAGAAAATATTGAGTACGATGAGCGCGATGAGATGGGACCGTTTCATCGCAATTTAGGGAACAACCGCTGGCTTGAGCGGCGTGGACGGCACGGACAAATCGAAGCACGCCATCTCGGCGCCGTTGCGGATGAGCAAGCGTCCATCAGCGAGCGCGGGGTGACTCCACGTTTTGCCTTTCACGCCGGGCACACGGGCTAATTCCTCGTGTTGCTCGGGGGTCGCCCGCACCAACGCGAGATCGCCATCACCGCAGAGCACGACGAGATGACCGCTCGCAAACAGCAACTGGCCGTAGCCGTAGCGGCCGTCTTTCCAACGGCGCTGGCCGGTCGCGGCGTCGAGGCAGACGAGAATATCTTCATCCAGCCCGTAGATGTGGCCCTGCCAGAAGACCGAGCTGGTGAACTTATTTTTCATCTGCTTGCTGCGCCACAACTCGGCGACCTCCAGCGCGTCACCCTTACGCTGGATTTGAAAAGCAACACAGCCCGCGCCGTAGCCGGCGGAGAGAAACACCTTATCGTCGCCGAGCAGCACCGGCTGCGCGATGTTGTTATCGTAGGGCGCGGTCCACGGAAATTCCCAGAGAACCTTGCCATCCTCGGGCGAGAGAGCGAACGCGCGACGCGCACCGGTGAGCAGAATTTGACGGCGGCCGGCGAGCGTGACGAGCATCGGCGAGCTGTAGGCGAGCTTGTCGGCGGACGCTTTCCAAGCGGTCGCACCGGAAACTTTGTTATACGCAATCACCGTCGTTCCTTCCGCACCATCGGGATGACCGAGCGTAACGATGACTTTGTCGTCCACAACAAGCGGCGCGGCGGACATGCCGAAATCGAGGTTCGCCGAACGGTTCTCAGCGAGAACATTTTTGCGCCAAAGCACACGGCCGGTGGCGTCCTCGAAGCAGACGAACTCGCCCTCGGCGCCGAGCGCATAGACGCGGCCATCGCTCCACGTCGGCGTGGCACGCGGGCCGGTGCCGCCCATATCCCATTGGTCGTTGAACTGCGCCGGCGAACCGTGCGCCCACAGCTCGCGGCCGGTGGCGAGGTCGTAAGCGGTGACGAACTCCTTCTCGCGCCGTTGCTCAATCGTGAACGCACGGCCGTGCGCGATGACGAAGGATGCGTAGCCGCCGCCGACCGGTTGCCGCCAGAAACGAGACGGGCCATCCTTCGGCCAAACGGTCAGAATGGGCTGCTGCGTGTAATGACCATCGCGGTTCGGTCCACGGAAATCGGCCCAGTAAGTCGAGCCGTTCGTGGTCGCGAGAAGGTTGGTGGCGCTCTGATTTTGCTGCGCGCGACTGGCGTCGAGCTGGTCGAAGTTCGGCACCGTGCGGCGGTGAACGATGCGCGGGCCGGTTCCGCCCTTCCATTCGAATTCAATCGCGCCCAGCCCAGCGAGCGCGGCAAGAACAGCGGCCGTGTATGGCAGGCAATAGAGAAGAATGAACAGCGTTCCAAACAGTTTGCGAATGAAAGTCTGTTGGCCGCGCCAAAGCAGAACGATCCCGAGCGGCGGACAGAGGAAGGTGGCCAGCCGTTGGCGGGGCGGAGTCTTCGGCGCAACGGCCGGCGTATCGGTCACTCCTCTCTTCTAGCCTTCCGCACAGCCCCCCGCAACGAGAGACTTGGCGGCCATAACAAGCCGTTGACATTGCCCGCCGTTCGGGTAATTTCTCGCCCTCTGATTTAGAGAATTTTATGCCGAACACGAAGTCAGCCGAAAAGCGCGTACGCTCCAGTGCCCGCAAACAAATCGCCAACAACTACGTCAAGACCCGTCTCAAGACGCTCGAGAAGAAATTCCGCGGCGCTGTCACGGAGAAAAAGGCCGACGCGGCCGTCTCCTTGAAAGAGGCGATCTCCGCCATCGACAAGGCCGTGAAGACAGGCGTGCTCAAGCGCGGTACTGCGGACCGCAAGAAGTCCCGCCTCACGCTCACGCTCAACAAGTCGAAGTAACATCCCCTTTCGCGAAGCGGCGTCCGTTTGGACGCCGCTTTTTCGTTTCCACTCAGCGCAGTCAGCGGGCGAACGCGGCGTTCTTCGGGTCGCCTTCCGAGATCAAATACGCCAGCAGGTCGAGAACCTCTTCGCGCGTGAGCGTGTCGAGCAGACCGGCGGGCATCGGCGACACCTGCGAGAAAGTTTGCGTAGCAATATCCGCGCGCGGGATGCGCACCACCTCGTCCGGAGCGAAGACGTTCGGCGCAATCAGCAGCGACGGGCCCTCCTCGCCCGCCGGTCGCCCGACCTCCACATCGCCGCGCCGAGTCGTCACCACCACGCTGCGGTATTTGTCATCAATCACCCGCGAAGGCTCAATAATGGACTCGATGAGCGCACGCCGATCGAACCGTGCGCCGACACCGGCCAAGTCCGGACCGACCGCCTGCCCTTCGCCACGGAACCGATGGCACTGCACGCAGCCGGCACCACCGAACAGCGCCTTGCCGCGCGCGAAATCCCGCCCCTTCCCCACCATCGCAAGAGCATCCTTGAAATCATCCATCCGCCACTCACGCACGAACGGACGCGCCGCAACGGCGCGCGCCACGGCGGGTTTCGGCCGCTGCTGTGCCGAGAGAAGCGGTTCGATAACTACGCGCTCGGCCGGTGACATTGTCGCAAGCGCATCGGCGCGGATGTTGCGCAGGAAGATTGGCAGATAATGTTCGCCGCTGAAGTATTCGGCACGACCGAGCGCGGCGAAGTAATCGCGGCGGCGAGCGGGAGTCCATCCGGCGCGCACATGGCGGAGCGTGAAAAGATAATGCAGTCGTTCCTCCTGCGTGGATGCGCGAGCGAGCAGGGCGAGCGATTTCTCGACGACACGCGGCGCCTCTAGATAAGCGAGCAGTCTGCACAACTCCTGATTCAGCGGCGTGCTCGCGGCGGGGAAAGAGGAGTCAAGATGCCGAACGATTTCTTCTGCCGTCGCTTTGTCCGGTTGCCCCATCCGGATGAAACTCAGTTCGAAGGCGCGTAACGCGATGAGCTGTTGTTCCGCAGAAAGTTTACCGACCGGGAAATCCAGCAATCGCTTTAACAACGCAGGCTGTGCATTTGTAGCGCCTACTCGCGCCAAGGCCAGCAGCGCGGTGAGCGCCGCGGTCGGGCGCGGCTCCTGCAATGCGCGTTTCTGCCATTGCGGGGCGGGCAACGCCTCGACAGCCACGCGCGCGGCGTGGCGAATCCAGTGATCCGCGCTGTCGAGATTCATCCAAACAATGAGTTGCTCGAACGCATCATCGCGACCGTGAAACTTTTCGATCTTGTGGCGCAAAGCCCGTGCGGCAGCGGCTTCTTTGATTTCAGCCAACGCACCCGCGGTCAGTTTCGTTTCGGGTTCAATGCCCCCATTCCATGTCACGCGATAAAGGCCCGACTGCGTGCGGCGACCCCCGGTGACGAAATACATCGCGCCATCCGAGCCAAACGCGAGGTCGGTCACATTCAGTGGCCGGCCTTGAAGGAAAGTCTCGTGCGTGCTGGTGTAACTCGCGCCGGACGGCTTGAGATGCACCGCGTAGATTTTGCCGTAGGCCCAATCGAAAGCGAAAAGCGCGCGTCGATATTTCGCGGGGAAATTCGAGTCCGATCCAAACTTCACGCCGGTGGGTGAGCCAAGGCCGATGTCGCCGTTCGAGGGCAGGCTGTCGGCGAAATACGCGGGCCACTTGCTCGTGCCCTGCCGCCAACCGTAGTCGCCGCCGGAGACGATGTGGTTCACGCGCGTCGGCCGATACCACGGCGCGCCGAGATCCCATTCCATGTCGGCATCGTACGTGAACATCTCGCCATCGGGATTGAACGCGATGCCGTACGGATTGCGAAATCCGCCCGCGACTAACTCCCAGCGACGGCCGTCGGCATCGGTGCGGATCACGTGGCCGGCCGGAGCTTTCGTCCCCGCGTTCATCAACACACGATTCCAAACGCAGGGCAAAAGTTGATCTTCGCCGTAATTGCGGAAAGGCGATTGGCCGGCGGAAAAGTCAGCAGGCAACAGCACGTCGTTCCCGTGAATCAGATAAATGGAACCATCCGGCCCGAGCGTCATCGCGTTGCGACCGTGGCCCACGCCGCCGCCGGTGGCGCGAAGCAACTTCACCTCATCGAACTGGTCATCACCATCCGTGTCGCGCAGTCGGTAAAAGCCCTTCGAATTATTCGCGTTCGCATAAAGACTGTTGTGCGCCCAGAGCAAGCCGCGGCATTCGTTGAGCGTGTTGTTGATGGTCTCAATCTTCGGCGCGGCACTGGCCGACACGCGTAAAGTGAGCCGCAGAATTCCAAGCCCTTCGCGACCGATGAGCATGCGACCTTTCGGATCGAAGGTAAGACTCACCCACGACCCCTCGTCGCGCGTGGCCGAGTGAAGCAACTCGACCTTGAAGCCCGGCAGCGCTTGAAGCGACTCCGGCGGCGTGGCCGCGCCCGCATCGAGCGCTTGCTTCCATTGATTGTAATCATCCACCTCGCCCGTCGGGTCGCCCCACGGCGCGACGCCGAGCCGTCCCAACGAAACGACGCCGCTCCACCCAGCGCTTTCCAACGCAGACTTCGGCCAACCCAACGGCGTTTTCACCGCGCCTTGCCACGTGCGATCGGTGACAAGCCGCTGACCTGAACCATCCGCAAAAGTGAGATCCAGCTTCAGCAACACGCCCGCAGGCCCAGCGCGGTTGGTGGCCGCGACGGCGAAATGATTTGTCCCCTGCCGAAGCAATTTCGTGACGTCGAAACGACCGCTGCGCTGAAAACCGGTGACTTGCCCAACCGCCTCGCCATTGAGCCAGACCGCCATCGCATCGTCAGCGACGGCGCGCAACTCGGCCGACTTCACTTCGCGTTCGATGGCGAAGACGCGACGAAAATGAACGACCGAGTTCGTCGCGTTCACGCCGTCAGCCCAGATCCATTCGGGCGCGGCCGGAAGAGCGCCCGCGACCTCTATTGCGAAGAGAACAACAAGCATCGCGGTGAAGTGGAACCAATGGCGCGACGGTGTCATGGCCGCTAGTTAAGCGGATTCAGAATTATCCGCCACCCATTTTCCAACGCGCTCCGCTGCACCCACCATCGCAGTTCGTATGTTTTTCCGCGTGACAATCAGCGGCTCAAGCCTATTATTTCCGCCTCTTTGGAGGACCCTATGGTCTAGCGGTTAGGACACCACCCTTTCACGGTGGGAGCCCGGGTTCGATTCCCGGTAGGGTCGCCACTTCGTCAGCATCAACGTTTTGCTTCCGCGAACACCTCGTTTGCTTCATTCTCACACTGTATGTCGGGACTCATTGCTATTGTTGGTCGGCCGAACGTCGGCAAATCCGCGCTCTTCAACCGCATCGCGGGCCGTCGCATCGCCATCGTGCACGACCAACCGGGTGTCACGCGCGACCGCATCAGCGCCGAAGTCGAGTGGCTCGGCCGGCCGTTCACGCTCGTGGACACCGGCGGCATCGGCTTGCTGCGCGGCGAGAAATCCGAGGACGTCATCACTCGCGCGGCGTTCGATCAAGTGCAGCTCGCTATCGAAGCGGCGCACGTCATCATTCTCGTCGTTAACGTGCAGGAAGGGATCGTGCCGCTCGATTTAGAGGTCGCCAAACGGCTGCGCACTGCCGGCAAGGCCGTGCTCGTCGCGGTGAACAAGGTGGACAATGTTCGTTCCGAGGCCAACATCACCGAGTTCGCTCGGCTTGGTTTCGAGCAGATTCTTCCAGTCACCGCCATCCACGGCATGGGCATCGATGCACTGATGGAAGCGTCGATGAAATTCCTGCCAGCCATGCTGACTGTGGAAGAAACGCCGGAGGATGAATCAGTCGAGGAGAGTGATCAACCCGACGCCCCTAAAACGAAAAGACCGAGCGGCCCGCTGAAGATCGCGATTGTCGGCCGGCCGAACGTCGGCAAATCGTCCATCATCAATGCGCTCACGCAGAGCGAGCGCGTCATCGTCAGCCCCATCCCCGGCACCACGCGGGACTCGGTGGACGTGCCGTTCGAGGTCGAAACCGACGGCGTCCGCCAGAGCTACGTGCTCATCGATACAGCCGGCCTTCGCAAGACGCGGCGCGTGGATGATTCCATCGAATTCTTCAGCGCGCAGCGCAGCGCTGAATCCATTTTCCGCAGCGATATCTCCGTGCTCGTGCTCGACGCCGAGAGCGGCATCCTCGAACAGGACAAGAAAATCGCCGACCTCATCGTCGAGAACCGCAAAGCCTGCATCGTCGTCGTGAACAAGTGGGATCTTGTATCCGAGCAGGTTCGCACGAGGCGCATCGAGGAAGTCGAACATCGCGAGAAGAAAGACCGGCATCGCGACGAACGTCGCAAGCAACTCACCACGCTCGGCGAGTTCGGCCAGTGGGTGCAGGAACGCCTGTTCTTTCTCGATTACGCGCCGATTATTTTCACCTCGGCAAAAGATGGCTTTCACCTCGACCGCCTGCTCGAAGCGGTCCGTTACGTCGCCGCGCAGCTTCAGCAGAAGATTGCCACCGGCATCCTCAACCGCACGCTTCACGACGCCATCGAACGCCGCCAGCCGGTCAGTGCCGCAGGTCATCGCTTGAGGTTTTTCTACGCCACGCAAGTGCGACAGGCGCCACCGACCTTCCTTCTCTTCGTCAACCGCGACGAATTGTTCAGCGACCAATACACCAAGCATCTCGCTAAAGAGCTCCGCACGGCCTTCGGCTACGAAGGTTGCCCGCTCGTGATTGTGCCCAAGGCTCGTCCGAAATCGATCGAGCCGATCCGCAAATACAAGCCGCGGAAACCGCAAGGACAGGCGACCACAACGAAGTTACGGCGGCCTCGACCCGGCAGCGGCGCGACTCGCAAGAACGCCAGCGGCAAGACTGGCGGCACCGGCCGCAGCAGTAGCGGTCGTGGCAGCGGTCCGCGTCCGAAACGGCGCGACAGTTGAATCGATCGCGACGCTGGACGTTTTTTGTTCACGCCAGCACGTTACGGTTATTCACAGCGTCACCAAACACCGTGTTTGGCCGAGACGTTGTGAGGTTTTTGTGGCGAACAAGTTTTCGACAACTCCCACTTGTGAGCGCGCACTTCCACGCTAGTTTTATCGCGCTCCGAAGCGGTGGGCCTGTTGGCGCCGCGGCGAGGCATTAGCCCTTCGCTAGCCGTTGCCGTATCGTGTGATACGGTGCGATGGCGGGGGAGAATCCGAACTTTGCCAGACACACGACAACTATGATCGATACGAACGAACCCACTCTCCCCGCAGCCGCAACCGCTTCCCGCCGCTCCGCCAAACGCAGCAAGGCCGACTCGGCGAAGCCCCTGCGTATTGAACGTGTCTTCAGCGACGCGAAGGTGAAGCCGTTCGACCAGATCGAATGGGAAAAGCGCACCGCAGAAATCACCGACGACTCGGGCAAGGCTGTCTTCAAGCAGGAGAACGTGGAGGTGCCGAAGGCGTGGTCCGTGCTGGCGACGAAGGTTGTCGTCTCGAAATATTTTTACGGCGAGCAGAACACCAGCGAACGCGAGACGAGCGTGAAGCAGCTTATGCACCGTGTCTGCCGCACCATCGCCGACTGGGGCGTGACCGACGGCTACTTCAGCAAGGCCGACGGCGAGCTCTTCTACGAAGAGTTGCTCTGGCTCTGCGTGAATCAATACGGCGCCTTCAATTCGCCGGTCTGGTTCAACGTCGGCCTCTACCACCAATACGGCGTCGGCAAAAACTCGGCGAAGGGCAACTGGTTCTACAACCGCAAGACCGCCGTGGCCGAGCGCGCGCCGACGCAGTACGAATATCCGCAGGGCAGCGCCTGCTTCATCCAATCGGTGCAGGACAATATGGAAGACATCATGCGCCTCTGTTACTCGGAGGCGATGCTCTTCAAATACGGCTCCGGCACCGGCACGGATCTTTCGCCGATCCGCAGCTCGAAGGAAAAACTCTCCGGCGGCGGTCGCCCGAGCGGCCCGCTCTCTTTCCTTAAGGTTTACGATCAAGTCGCCAACGTCGTAAAGTCCGGCGGCAAGACACGCCGCGCCGCAAAGATGAACACGCTGCGCGACTGGCACGGCGACATCGAGGAATTCATCGACGCCAAACAGATCGAGGAGAAGAAGGCGTGGGCGCTCATCGAGCAGGGTTACGACGGTTCGTACAACGGCAACGCTTACGGCAGCGTGATGTATCAGAACGAGAACCTCTCCGTCCGCGTGAGCGACGAGTTCATGCAGGCCGCGCACGACGGCAGAGAGTGGTGGACTCGCAAAGTCACCGACGGCAAGCCTCTCGAGAAGAAGGATGCCTCCACACTGCTCAATAAAATCGCCGAGGGCACTTGGATTTGCGGCGACCCCGGATTGCAATATGACGGCGCGGTTCAAAAGTGGCACACCTGCAAAGGGACCGAGCCGATCCATTCCACCAATCCGTGCAGCGAGTACGTCTTCCTCAACAATACCGCGTGCAACCTCGCCTCGCTGAACCTGATGAAGTTCAAGCGCAGCGACAGCACGTTCGACGTGGAGCGTTTCAAGGCCGCCGTCCGCATCTTCATCACCGCGCAGGAAATCGTGGTGGACAACGCCAGCTATCCCACGCAGCAGATCGCCGAGAACAGTCACATCTTCCGCACGCTCGGCCTCGGCTACGCGAATCTCGGCTCGCTCTGCATGAGCTACGGCCTGCCGTATGATTCCGACGAAGGCCGCGCGCTCGCCGGCGCCATCACCGCCATCATGACCGGCCACGCCTACGAACAATCCGCCGAGATCGCGGGTGCGATGGGCACTTTCAAGGGTTACCGCGACGCCCGCTGTTCCGGCGTCGCCAAACCGCTTGCCAAGGACAACGTCGAACCGATGCTCGACGTCATCGCCCAACACCGCGCGGCTGTTGAAGAAATCCATCCGAGCCGCGAGTTCAATTATCTGAAAAACGAAGCCCGCCGCACGTGGGACTCCGCGCTCGAGAAAGGCCAACTGCACGGCTATCGCAACGCCCAAGTCACCGTGCTCGCGCCGACCGGCACGATTGGCTTCCTGATGGACTGCGACACCACCGGCGTCGAACCCGACATCGCGCTGGTGAAATACAAACTGCTCGCCGGCGGCGGCATGCTCAAGATTGTCAACCGCACCGTGCCCGACGCGCTTCGTCGCCTCGGTTATCGCGCGGAGGAAATCGACCGCATCATCGCGCACATCGAGAAGTTCGATACCATCGAGGACGTCGAGGAGAACGGCCTTCCCATCGCGAGCGGGCTCAAGCCCGAGCATCTCGCGGTGTTCGACTGCGCCTTCAAAGCCCACCGCGGCAAGCGTTCCATCCATTATATGGCGCACCTCAAAATGATGGGCGCCGCGCAACCGTTCATCTCCGGCGCCATTTCAAAGACCGTCAACCTGCCGCACGAAGCCACCGTCACCGACATCCGCGACGCCTACATGCAGGCGTGGAAGATGGGCCTCAAATGCGTCGCCGTTTATCGCGATGGCTCGAAGCGCTCGCAACCGCTCAACACCAAAAAGACCAATGAGGGCGGCGAGAAAGTCGGCGTTGACCGCGGCGTGCTCGACACGCGCATCCAGGAATTGGAGTCGCAGGTTTCCGCATTGCAGCAGCAGCTCATCCAACCGCTCCGCCGCCGTCTGTCCGACACGCGCACGGCCGTCACGCACAAGTTCGACATCGCCGGCCACGAAGGTTATCTCACCGTGGGCCTCTTCGAAGACAGTACGCCCGGCGAGCTGTTCATCACGATGGCGAAGGAAGGCTCGACCATCGGCGGCTTGATGGATGCTGTCGGCACGCTCACCAGTATGGCGCTCCAATACGGCGTGCCGCTGGAGGCGCTCGTCCGCAAGTTCGCCCACCAGCGTTTCGAGCCGAGCGGTTTCACCAAGAACCCCGAGATTCGCAACGCCTCATCCATCATCGACTACGTCTTCCGCTGGATGGCGCTGCAATTCGTCACCGGCTACCGCGAGGCGAGCCAGCCGAACCAGCCCGAGCTGCAGATGCCCGGTTTGCTCGAGGAGATGAAGAAACGCGTGAACCGCCCTGTGCGCGAATTGGCGCGTGAAGACGATCCAACGAGCCTGCTCAAACCGTTCGTGCCAAGCCAAAGCCGCGTCAAAGCCGCGTCCTTTGTGAACCAGCTCGACGCGCCGACCTGCCCGAACTGCGGCCACATCACCGTGCGCAACGGCGCTTGTTACAAGTGCCACAACTGCGGCGAAAGCCTCGGTTGCTCATAATCGATTGTCACAAAAATCTTGTCGGAAAAGACACGCGGGGCGGCTGGGTTTCGCGATCCGGCCGTCCCGCTCCTTTTTGTCCGACGCGTTCCCCCGTCTCGACAAGGCGCGTTCCTGTCCGTAACGTGCAAGGACAAATGAGTTCACATCACCCTGTCGAGTTCACCAAAGAGGATCCTTGGCGCATCTTCCGCATCATGGCGGAATTCGTGGATTCCTTCGAGACGCTCAACAAGGTCGGGCCTGCCGTGACCATCTTCGGCTCGGCGCGCACCAAGTCGAAGGACAAGTATTACCTCGCCACCGTCGAGCTCGCCAAGCAACTCGCCAAGCATCACCTCGCGGTGATCACCGGCGGCGGACCGGGCATCATGGAGGCCGGCAACAAGGGCGCGGCGGCGGCGAAAGGCAAGTCGGTCGCTCTGAACATCGAGCTCCCTTTCGAGCAGCACGGCAACCCCTACTCGAACGTCCCGATCGACTTCCACTATTTCTTCTGCCGCAAGGTCTGCTTCGTGAAATACTCGATGGGCTTCATTTATATGCCCGGCGGTTTCGGCACGTTGGATGAATTTTTCGAGGTCATCACGCTGATACAAACCCAGCGTATCCCGCGCTTCCCGATGATTCTCTTCGGCAGCGACTATTGGGGCGGGTTGCTCAAATGGATGAAGTCCACCCTCGAGAAAAAGGGCATGACCAGTCCCGGCGACCTCGATTTGATTCTAGTCACCGACGACGTGCACGAGGCCGTCCACGCCATTCTCGATTACCAGCGCCGTGTCGGCCCGCCCGATCAGGTCCCGAAGGCTTTTGCCTGATAATGTAGCATCCAAGTCAGCATCGAGTCGCGCGAATCGGACAATCTCTTCGCCCGACGCGACGTTCCCTGTTAACTTGTGGTTAATTAACCCTATGTACCACGTCACGCGCCTGCCCAACGGCCTGACCGTCGCCACCGCCGAAATGCCGCACATGGCCAGCGTGAGCCTCGGCATCTGGGCCGCCGTCGGTAGCCGCGCGGAGACCGCCGCGCAAAACGGCGCCGCGCATTTCATCGAGCACATGCTCTTCAAGGGAACGCGCCGCCGTTCCGCCAAGGATATCTCGCAAGACGTCGAGGGCGTCGGCGGTTATCTCAACGCCTTCACCTCCGAGGAGAACACCTGTTTCTATTCCCGCGCGCGGCACGACCGCTTCGACGAACTTCTCGACGTGCTCGCCGACATGTATCTCCACTCGCTCTTCACTCCGGTCGAACTAAAAAAGGAACGCGCGGTCGTCAAGGAAGAGATCTCGATGTATCTGGACCAACCGAGCCAGCGTGTGCAAGAACTACTCAACGAAACCATCTGGCCCAACCAGCCGCTCGGCCGCTCCATCACCGGCACGCATCGCTCGGTCGATCGACTTACCCGCTCGAGTTTGGTCAACTTTGTCCGCAGCCACTACGGCACGAATAGCACGCTCATCACCGTCGCCGGACGCGTCCAACACACGGAGGTTGTCCACGCCGTGAAGCGTCTCTCCCTAAAATTCCCTTCCGGAAAACGCCCCGTCCTCACGCCCGCGGATGCCCGCCAAACGGCCCCGCGCGTCCGTTTGCTCACGAAGAAAACCGAGCAGACGCAGATCGCCCTCGGCATCCGCACCTGCTCGCGACATGACGACCGTCGGCACGCCCTCCGCCTGCTCAACGTCCTCCTCGGCGAGAACATGTCCTCCCGACTCTTCCAGATTGTGCGCGAGGACCGCGGTCTCGCTTACACGATTTACAGCTCGACGAGCTTCTTCGAAGACGTCGGCGACCTCGTCATATCCGCTGGGCTGGACGCCGAGAAACTGCCGCAGGTTCTCCGCCTCATCACGCGCGAGATGCATCGGTTGGTGAAGACGCCCCCCACCACGGCCGAGCTTCGCCGCGCGCGGGATTATCTCCTCGGCCAGCTCGACCTCAGCCTCGAGAGCACGGAGAACCAGATGAACTGGATCGGCGAACAAATGCTCGGCTACGGCCGGATCGCCCCGCCCGCGACCGTGAAAGCACGTTACACCTCCGTCACCCCCTCGCAAATCCGGGCCGTCGCACGCGATTTCTTCCGTCCCGACCGCCTCAATCTCGCCCTCGTCAGCCCATTGAAATCCGACGCGGGATTGGTCAAGCTCCTCTCGGCTTGAAACTGCGGCACGTGCCGCGCGGTTCCATCGCCAACCAGATTTGTGCGCCCGCTGATACAAGAAATCGCCGCACCGCCCACGCCCGAATCGCTCGTCGAGCGACTCGCCGGCGAACCCGGTGTCGTCCTCCTCCGCAGCGCGCTATTCGAGCATCCTTCCGCGCGCTATTCGTTCGTCGCTGCGCGCCCGTTCCTCACCCTTCGCTCCTTCGGTTCCCGTTGCGAACTCCACTCCGGCGACCAGACGCGCGAACAATTCGGAAACCCGTGGCACATCCTCGACGGCCTCCTCGCCCGCTACGAACTGTTGGATGAAATTGACCTCCCCTTCCCGCTCGGCGGCGCTTTCGGTTACTGGGGTTATGACCTGAAGAACTTCACTGAGCCGCGCCTGCCCAGCCGCGCGCTGAACGACCTCGAGTTGCCCGACTGCCACGTCGGTTTCCACGGCAGCCTCGTCGCCTTCGATCATCGCCTCGGCAAAGCGTGGATCATTGCCACCGGTCTGGACGCCGACGGTTCGCGCAGCGACGCCCGTGCGCGGCAATCGCTCGCGTGGTGGCACGAGAAAATCCGCGCGACGGAGACGCCGTTCACCGCGTCCCGCGAAACCGCCGTCCCACACACGTCCGCGCCCGTCGCCTCCACTTTCACGCGCGAGAGATTCATCGCCGCCGTTGAGCGCGCGCAGCATTACATTCAACACGGCCACATCTATCAGGTGAACCTCGCGCAACGGCTCAGCGCGCCGTTCGCCACGGACGGCTGGGATCTCTTCCAGCGACTCGCGGCCGTCTCCCCCGCCCCCTTCTCGGCTTATCTCGACTGCGACGGATTCCAACTCGCCTCCTCCTCGCCCGAGTTGTTCCTGCGCCTCTCCGGCTCGCACATCCTCACGCGGCCCATCAAAGGCACGCGCCCGCGCCACGCCGACCCGACGCGCGACGCGCAGCTTTCCTACGAACTGCAAACCAGCGCGAAAGAGATGTCCGAACTCGTGATGATCACCGATCTTCTCCGGAACGACCTCGGCCGCGTCTGCCAATATGGTTCCGTGCAAGTGCCGGACCTCGTCCGACTGGAGCGCTATCCGCAGGTGCAACATCTCGTCTCCACCGTTGAAGGCCGACTGCGGCCGGACGTCACGCACCTCGCCGCACTCGCCGCCTGTTTTCCGGGCGGCAGCATCACCGGCGCGCCGAAGATTCGCGCGATGGAAATCATCGACGAACTCGAACCCGTCTCGCGCGGACCGTACACAGGTTGCCTCGGTTACCTCGGTTTCAACCGCGAGAGCCAGCTTTCCATCTCCATCCGCACCGCACTGGTGAAAGAGGGCACAGCACATTTTCACGCCGGCGCCGGCATCGTGGCCGACTCCGTGCCTTCGGCGGAATATGATGAGACGCTCGCGAAGGCTCGTGGTTTCCTCGCCGCACTCCACGCCACGCCGCTGCCAGAATACGCACCCGCGGCCAAAGGCTGACGATGGAACTCGCCTCGCTCTGCGGCTTCGCCGCCCTCGCCGGTTTCGTGGATGCTATCGTGGGCGGAGGCGGTCTCATCCAACTGCCCGCCCTCCTGCTTCTGCTGCCGCCGTCGCTGGCCGTGAATCTCCCCGCCGTGTTCGGCACGAATAAAATGTCGAGCGTCTGCGGCACCGGCATGGCTGTCTGGCAATACTCCCGCGCTCTGCCGCTCCGCTGGGGTGCGCTGCTGCCCGCCGCCGCCGCGGCCTTCGCCCTCTCTTTCCTCGGTGCGCGAACCGTTGCCTTGATCCGTCCAGAAATCCTCCGCCCGCTCATCCTCGTGATGCTCGCGGCCGTGGCGGCGTGGACCTTCTGGAAAAAAGACCTCGGGAAACTGCACTCGCCCAAACTCGCACCCGACCGCGAACGGCTCTGTGCGGTACTCGTCGGCACGGTGATCGGTTTCTACGACGGCTTCTTCGGCCCCGGCACCGGGAGCTTCCTCATCTTCGCCTTCATCGGCCTGCTCGGGTTCGATTTCCTCAACGCCTCCGCCAGCGCGAAGGTGATCAATCTCGCGACCAACCTCGGCGCGCTCGCCTGCTTCATCAGCGCCGGACAAATCTACTGGGAATACGCCCTGCCGATGGGCGCATGCAACTTGCTCGGCGCGTTCGCAGGCGCGCGACTGGCGATGCTGAAGGGGAACCGTTTCGTGCGCGGAATCTTCCTCGCCATCGTCAGCGTCCTGCTCGCCCGACTCGTCTGGGATCTCTGGCGCGGACGCTAATCGTCCATTCGATTGAGAGAATTGGACATTCCGGCGAACGATTACTCGGCGAAGGTTTGCCGGGGATTTGCCTCCAGATGCGCGGCGATCTCGGCGCGGAACACGTCGCTGAATTCTCGCAACTTCATCTCTCCCACGCCGCTGATGCGTGCGAACTCGGCGTTCATCAGCGGATAAAAGCGTGCCATCTGCCGCAGCGACACGTCGGAGAAAATGATGTAGGCCGGCAAGCCTCGCTCCTCGGCCAAGCGTCTGCGAAGAACGCGGAGCTTTTCAAACAGCGCCTCGTCGCAGGCGATTTCGCCCGCGCGCGCTGCACGCGCTTCCGGCGCAGCCAGCGGTTTTGTGAGCGTGACGCTGCGGCGCTCTTTCAATGCGGCCAACCCTTCGGCGGTGATTTCCAGCGTCGCAAATTTCCCCGTGTCCTGCCGCAGCAATCC
>CAMASG010000054.1 GCA_945860945.1 Akkermansia muciniphila | reverse complement strand
GGCCGACAACTCGAAGCTGCCAACAAGGATTGCCAGCGTGCACAGCAGCCGCAAAAGGGATGTGGGTTTCATATTGGATGATGGAATTGTACCGAACCGTTTTCTTAATTTCATTTCATCAGACGTCAATCCAATCCATTTACTCCTTTAAAAATTGTGTTGGCTTGGCCGCCGTCACAGATACGATTCGCCGCTGCGTGGCCCATCGCTGCGCGTGATTTGAATTCGACCCAAGAATAGCAACTGGATGAAAGCCGTCGCCGTCGTCCCCAGCCAGCGCGAAGTCCGCCTGCTCGACCATCCGCAGCCCAGCCTCGCCGCCGACACGCAGGTGCGCGTGCGCTCGCTCGATGTCGGTATCTGCGGCACCGACCGCGAGATCTGCACGTTCGTTTATGGCGCGCCGCCGAAGGGCAACGATTACCTCGTGCTCGGCCACGAATCGCTCGGGCAGATTATCGAAGTCGGCAGCGCGGTGAAAAATCTCAAGCCCGGCGACCTCGTCGTGCCGAGCGTGCGCCGTCCGTGCCCCGACGCGAATTGCCGCCCGTGCCGCGCCGGCCTGCAGGACTTCTGCGCCACCGGCCGTTTCGTCGAGCGCGGCATCAACCAAGTCCACGGCTACATGACCGAGCAATACGTGGAGGAAGCGCAGTATCTGAATTTCGTCCCCGCCGCGTTGCGAGATCTCGCCGTGCTCAGCGAACCGCTCACCATCGCCGAAAAAGGCATGTCGCAAGCGTGCCAAGTGCAACAGCGCCTACCGTGGGCTTGCACGGAGCCGGGCAAGCCGCGCGGCCACGGACTGCGCGCCGTCGTGGTTGGCGCGGGTCCCATCGGCATTCTCGGCGCGATGAAGCTCGTCGTGGAAGGTTTTGACACCTGGGTCTATTCGCGCTCGCCCAAACCGAATCCGAAGGCCGCGCTCGTCGAATCTTTCGGTGCGAAATATATCTCCGCAAAAGAAGTCACGCCCGCGCAACTCGCCGCGCAGGTCGGCAACATTGATCTCGTGTACGAAGCCGTCGGCCATCCGGACGCGGCTTTCGCCATGCTCGAAGTGCTCGGCCTCAACGGCGTTTTCATCTTCACCGGCATCCCCGCGCCGGAAGGCCAGATCACCGTGCCTGGCTCGCAACTGATGCGGAACATCGTGCTCAAGAATCAGGCCATCGTCGGCACCGTGAACGCCGATCGCGCCGCGTTCGAAGGCGCCATCCGCGACCTTGGCGAATTCCAGAAACGCTGGCCCGCCGCCATCAACGCCGTCATCACATCGCGCCACAAGCCCGACGATTTCCGCGAGCTGCTCACCGGCAAAGCTACCGGCATCAAGAACGTTATTTCCTTCGCCTGAATTTCATCGCGAGAACACACAGCAATCTATGAGCAAAAACTGGATCGATATCTCGGTGGAAATGCGCGACGGCATGGTGCATTGGCCCGGCGACCCCGAGTGCCACGTCAAGCTGCACGTGAAATTGGGTGATCCCATCCCCGGCCAGCCCGGCAAAAAGATTCCGTGCAACCTCACGCATCTCACGCTCTCCGCGCACACCGGCACGCACATGGACGCCCCGCGCCACTTCGTCGCGAACGGCACCACGATGGAAACGATGCCGCTCGAGGCCGTCGTCGGACCGTGCCGCGTGATTGAGCTGAAGCACAAAACAGCCATCACGGTGGAGGAGCTCAAGCCGCACAAACTTCAGCGCGGCGAGCGCGTCCTCTTCAAGACCCGCAACTCCACGAAAAGCTGGCGCATGGCGAAGACCGCCACGTTCGACGAAGATTTCATCTACATCCCCGCCGACGCCGCTCAATACCTAGTGGACCGCGGTGTGATGACCGTGGGCGTGGATTACCTCAGCGTCGGCGGCTACAACAAAGACGGCGTGGAATGCCACCAAATCATGCTGGGCGCGAAGAAGCCGATCTGGATCATCGAAGGCTTGAACCTCGGGAAAGTGAAGCCTGGCAAATACGACCTCGTCTGCCTGCCGCTCAAGATCGTCGGTGCCGACGGCGCCCCCTGCCGCGCCATCCTGCGCAAGCGATAGATTCAATACGCTGATAAACGCAGCCGCGGCGGGGGGGGATAACGCGTGCGGCCAGTGGTTCACCAGCTCAGACCGTGTTGGGATCGGGATGCATCCACGGCGCGCGGTAGGCGCGGCGCAGCAGTTTGTTCGCCTCGGGATCGTTGGCGATCTGGCCTTTCGCCGTGTCCCACGCGAGCGTGCGGCCGGTCTGCTGCGAGAGGTTCGCGAGGATGGAGGAGACGCTGGAGATGACGCCCTGCTCGATGTCGGCCACCGGCTTGGAGCGCTTCTCGATAGCCTTCAGAAAATCCTGCATGTGCCAGCGAACGGCCGAGGCGACGTGGCGCTCGAGGTCCTTCTCGGTTTTGTCTTCGGGGAATTTCTCGTATTCGAGAAGCGGCTCGCCCGTGAGCGCGGCTTCCTTTTTTCCAGCGGGGAAGAACTCGTATTTGTTCACGCTGGCTTTGAGCGTTCCCTTCTCACCGTAGATGAACGCGGCCCACGGATAATCGGGATCGGGCGCGGAACCCCACGTGCGGTGCGCCCACGTCACGTTCAGCCCGGGGAACTCGAAGGTCGCGGTCTGCGTGTCGGTGATGTTCGCGCGACTGGCTTTATCCATCAGGATGCCGCCGGCGGAGCTGATGCGCGTGGGCCAGCCGAGGTCGAGCATCCAGCGAACCATGTCGAGCATGTGGATGCACATGTCGCCGACGATGCCGTTGCCGTATTCCATGAAGGCGCGCCAGCGACGGGGATGAATCAGCTCGTTGAACGGCATCTTGGGCGCGGGCCCAGCCCACATCTCGTAGTCGAAATTCGCGGGCGGCGCGATGTCGGGCGGGTTGCCTTTCGCGCGCATATGGTAGTAGCAGCAGATTTCGACGTGCGAAATCTTGCCGAGCAACCCGGCCTTGATGACGCGGTCGCGCGCTTCAATCAAGTGCGGTGTGCTGCGGCGCTGCGTGCCGACTTGCACGACGCGTTTGTATTTGCGTGCGGCGGCAAGCATCGACTGGCTCTCCACGACGTCCACGCCGGTCGGCTTCTGCACATACACATCCGCGCCGGATTTCACGGCCTCGATCATCTGCAACGCGTGCCAGTGATCGGGCGTCCCGACGAGCACGATGTCGAGGTCCTTCTCCTTGAGCATCGCGCGCCAATCGCCGTACGTGCGCGGCTTTTTCTTGGAAACTTGGCGCGTGGCCACGATGTCCGCGGCGTCCGCGAGCATCTGTTTGTCCACGTCACAGAGCGAGACGACCTCGACGGGCGCGACTTGAATGAGGCGGAGGAGATCAACCTTCCCGTACCAACCGGTACCGATGAGGCCGACGCGTTTCTTCATCCCGCCGAACTCAGCGGCGTAGCTGGGCAGCGCGGAAATAGCGAGCGCTGCGGTGGAAGTGGTCTGGAGGAATTTGCGCCGATTCATCGCTTCTTTATAAGCGGGACGTCGCCGAAGACAAGCGTGCTGAACACGGGTGGACTTTGAAGGCCGATTCGCCTAAACCTGTCGCCATATGAAAACCGCTCGGATACTTCGATCCGCTTTTGCGCTCACCGTTCTGCTGGCCAGCCTTTGCGCCGCCGCTGAAAAGCCGGCCGCCGCCGTCACCTCCGCCCCCGATATTTTCGCGATCAACAAACGGCTCGGGCGCGGCATCAATCTCGGCAACGCGCTCGATGCGCCGACAGAGGGCGCGTGGGGCGTCACGCTCAAGGCCGATTATTTCAAGGCCATCAAAGCGGCCGGTTTCGACAGCGTGCGCCTGCCGATCAAATGGTCCGCGCACGCGCAGACGAACGCGCCGTTCACCATCGATGCCAAGTTCGCCGAGCGCGTGGATTGGGCGATTGATCAAGCGCTCGCGAACCAGCTCAGCATCATCGTCAACGTCCATCACTACGGCGAGATGGATGCCTCGCCGGACGGGCATGAAACCCGGCTGCACGGGCTCTGGTCGCAAATCGCTCCCCGCTACAAGGACCGTCCGAGCAGCGTGATTTTCGAACTGCTCAATGAGCCGCACGACAAGCTGACCGAGGCGAAATGGAACAGCATCTTCCCCAAACTTCTCGCCACCGTGCGGAAGACCAACCCGACACGTGCCGTCATCGTCGGCCCCGGCAAATGGAACTCAATCGGCGCGCTGCCGAAGCTCGAGCTGCCGGCGAATGATCGGCGCCTCATCGTCACCATCCACTACTACAGCCCGTTCGAGTTCACGCATCAGAATGCGCCGTGGGCCAAAGGTTCCGCCAAATGGAAAGGCCGCACGTGGACCGCGAGCGACGCCGAGCGCGCGGCCGTCAGCAAATCTTTCGAAGAAGCAGCGGCGTGGGCGAAGACAAACAACCGGCCTGTTTTCCTCGGAGAGTTCGGAGCGTATCAGGAGGCCGATATGGAATCGCGCGTGCGCTGGACGCGCTTCGTGACGCGTGAGGCCGAGCGGCTCGGCTTCAGCTGGTCTTACTGGGAATTCTGCTCCGGCTTCGGCGCGTATGATCCGAAGACCGACACGTGGCGCGCGCCTCTCAAAGCCGCGCTCATCGGGCGCTGAGAACGCCCGCGGTCTCGCGTCACCTCGATGAAGGCGCGTCCAATCCTGCGCCGGCTTTTCCATATCCAACCCCCGCGTTCAACCAAATTGAAAAAGGAGGGTTGACACCCCCCGCACCTTCTGGTGTTATCGCCCTCCCTTTTAACGGGATTTTATGTACGCAGTCATTGAAACAGGTGGCAAACAGTATCGTGTGATCGCCGGCGACACGCTCGAGATCGAGCGCTTGGAGACCGAAGCGGGCAAACCCCACACTTTTGAGCGCGTGCTCCTCGTGAGCAAAGACGGCCACGCGACCATCGGCGCGCCCACCGTGGCGAAAGCCACCGTGGTGGCAGACGTCGTCGAGCACAAGCGCGGCAAGAAGGTTATCGCCTTCAAGATGCGCCGCCGCGAAGGTTACCACCGCAAGGTCGGTCACCGGCAAGAACTCACCGTGGTAAAGATCACCGAAATTAAGGCGTAACAGGCTTATGGCACACAAGAAGGGCGCAGGAACAACAAAGAACGGTCGCGACAGCGCAGCAAAGCGACTGGGCGTGAAGGAATTCGGCGGCGAGTTCGTCACCGCCGGCTGCATCATCGTCCGTCAGCGCGGCACCAAGTTCGCCGCTGGCAAAAACGTCGGCATCGGCCGCGACTGGACGCTCTTCGCGCTCGTCGACGGCAATGTCTTGTTCGACAAGACTCAGCGTCGCGTGCATGTCACGCCCGTAGCAGTGGCCGCGAACTAAACGTCTATTTTCAAAAGGCGAGGCCCCGCGCCTCGCCTTTTTGCTTTCTACGGCCGCGGCGGAGACGATTGCCCACCGCGCCGGTTTTGAAGTAAGGTTCCGCAAGCAAGGTTCTCGCGATGTTCATCGACGAAATTAAAGTTTTCGCCCAAGCCGGCCACGGCGGCAAAGGGGCTGTCGCGTTCCATCGCGAGGCGTACGTCACCAAAGGCGGCCCTTCCGGGGGCAACGGCGGCCGCGGCGGCGACGTGATTCTCGAGGTCTCGCACGACCTGAACAATCTCATCGGCCAGTTTTTCGTTCCGCGTTTGATCGCCCAGAGCGGTCAGGGCGGCATGGGCAAGGGAATGGACGGCCTCTCGGGTGAAGACCTCGTCATCAAGGTTCCGTGTGGCACGATGGTCTGGGCGATGTCCAAGCCGGAAGTGGACCCCTCCGAAGAATCGGAGGACGAGACCGAGTTGGAAGACGACCCGACACTCCCCACATCGCACGCGCGCTCGGTCATCCGCAGCAGCAGCAGCGGTGAAGTGGCGAAGGAATACAATCTGGCGGACGGAGAAGAATCGGCGCCCGTGGTCGGGACTTTCGTGCCGGAGAAGGGCGAACTTATCGCCGATCTCACGAAGCACGGCGAACGGTTCATTCTCTGCAAAGCCGGCCGCGGTGGTTTGGGTAATCGCAATTTCGCCACCTCGCGGCATCAGACGCCCCGTTTCGCGCAGCCGGGCGAGCCAGGCGACGAAGGCAACTTCCTGCTCGAACTACGCATCATGGCCGAGGTCGGCATCGTCGGCTACCCGAACGCCGGCAAGTCTACGCTGCTCGCGGCCATCTCGCACGCACGTCCGAAGATTGCGGCGTATCCGTTCACCACGTTGCATCCGCAGATTGGCATTCTCGAATATCCGGACTGGCATCGGCTCACCGTATGCGACGTGCCGGGGATCATCGAGGGCGCTCATTTGAACGTCGGCCTCGGTCACAAATTTCTGCGCCATATCAAGCGCTGCAAAATCCTCATCGTGTTGCTCGATATGGCCGGCACCGATGCGCGCGAGCCGTGGGATGACTACAAGAAGCTTCTCAGCGAACTCAAGTTTTACGATCCGTCGCTCCTCGAGAAGCCGCGTTATGTCGTGGCGAACAAGATGGACGAGCCGGTCGCCGAGTCGAACCTGAAGAAGTTCAAGCAGAAGTTCCGCCGCGTGAAGGTGATTCCCATCTCCGCCGCGTTTGACCTCGGCATCCCCGCGTTCAAAGAGTTCCTCCGCGAAACTGTCGCCGAGGCGAGCGAAGAGGAGTGATTTTATCTCGGTGAATTGATTTATGCTCAAAGCTGGCATCGTCGGATTGCCCAACGTCGGCAAGTCCACCCTCTTCAACGCCGTCACCCGCACCCGCAAAGCGGAGGCGGCGAACTACCCGTTCTGCACCATCGACCCCAACGTCGGCATCGTCACCGTGCCGGATGACCGGATGTATGTGCTGCAGAAAATCGCGAAGACAACCGTCGTCATTCCCGCGGCGGTCGAGTTCGTGGACATCGCCGGCCTCGTGAAAGGCGCGAGCACGGGCGAAGGTCTCGGCAACAAATTCCTCACCCACATCCGCGAAGTGGACGCCATCGTGCAGGTCGTCCGTTGCTTCGATGATGCGGACATCCACCACGTCGCCGGCAGCGTGGATCCCGTGCGCGACATCGAGACCATCAACACCGAGCTCGTGATGTGCGACCTCGACGCCGTGAACAAGCGGTTGGAGAAAGTCGCCAAGGACGCCAAGCGCGGCGATAAAGTGGCGCTCGCCGAACAGGCCGTGCTGCAGAAAATTCAGCCGCACCTCGACGCCGGCAAGCCCGGCATCACCCTCGAACTCACGCCCGAAGATAAAGCCATCTCGCGCTTCTTCTGGTTGCTCACCGACAAGCCGACTCTCTTCGCCTGCAACGTGAAGGAGGCCGATCTCGCCAACGCCGAGACAAACGCTTACGTGCTGAAAGTCCGCGACTACGTGAAGCAGCACATGGCCTGCGAAGCCGTCGTCATCAGCGCGCAAATCGAGAGCGACCTCGTCGACCTCTCGGCCGAGGAGGCCAAGGAATTTCTGAAAGAGCTCGGCGTCGATGAGTCCGGCGTCGGCGCGCTCATCCGCAGCACGTACCATCTGCTCGGCCTTCGCACTTATTTCACGGCGGGCGAAAAGGAAGTCCGCGCGTGGACCATCCACAACGGCGACACCGCGCCGAAAGCCGCCGGCGTGATTCACTCCGATTTCGAGCGCGGCTTCATCAAAGCCGAGACCGTCGCCTACGACGACCTCGTGAAATGCGGCTCCGTCGCCATCGCGCGCGAGAAGGGCCTGTACCGCATGGAAGGCAAGGAATACATCGTCAAGGACGGCGACGTGTTGCTCTTCAAGTTCAACGTCTGAGTTGCGCTGACGTCTCGGTTCGACTCGTGTTTCTGATGGCCGCTTCTTGACGCACGAACGTCACCGCCCAATCCAATTCTCTCGCGCCCTCCTACATCAAGCCCGCGATGGGTGCGCCGTGATAGAGTGAATGCGGACGACTCGAAGTGTCGTTCCACGAAAGAGTCGAGGGCAGGCCAAGCGCGCTGTAGATGGTCGCTGCGAGGTTCTCCGGCTTCTGCGGATCGCTCGCGGGATAGCCGCCATTTTTGTCGCTCGAGCCGATGACCGCGCCGCCGCGCACGCCGCCACCGGCGAGGAAAACCGATTGCACCGAACCCCAGTGATCGCGTCCGGGAAGCTTCACGCCGGGGAGCGTGGAGATCTTCGGCGTGCGACCGAACTCGCCGGCCATCACGATGAGCGTTTGATCCAGCAACCCACGCGATTCCAAGTCATCGAGCAACGCGCTTACGGCGCGATCCATCGGCGGCAGGAGAAAATCTTTCAGACACGGGAAGGCCGCTTGATGCGTGTCCCACGTCTCGTTATTACCCAAGTTCACTTGCACAAGGCTGAGTCCCGCCTCGACCAATTGCCGTGCCATCAGCAGTGACCAACCGAAGCTGTTGCGCCCGTAACGGTCGAGCGACCGCGCATCGGCTTTCTCCAGATTGAAGGCGTCGCGCACCGCGCTGTTGCCGAGCAGCGAGATGGCGCCGGAGCGATATTTGTCAAAGGCCTCATCCGTCACGGCACGGTCAAGTCCACGGACTTGTTGCTCCAATGCGTTGCGCAGATGCACACGGTCCATCAATCGGCCATGCTCCAAGCCCGGCGGCAAGGCGAGATGCGGCGCTTGAAAAAGCAAATCGGGCGCGATGGATTGGCCGGTGGCGTGGTTAAAAAGATAACGCGGATACGCGCCGTAATGCTGCGGGTGATACGGCGACATCTCGAGGAACCACGGATCTCCCTGCGGCCCCAGCATGCCGCCGAATTGTCCAGGGAGAGTGCGGCCGGTGTTGTGAATGATTTTGTCCGGCAACACCAACGCCGGTGGCAGGTTGTTGCGTGGCGGCAGCAGACGTCCCGCCAGCGCGGCGATGCTTGGCCAATCGGTCGGCTTGGGTTTATTCGGATCGAAGCCCTCCGGCAACGGCGAGCGGCCGGTGAGCATGATGTGGTGGCTGGCGGAATGGTCGTTCGAAGGATGTGTGAGCGACCGCACCAGCGCCCATTTCTCCGAGCGTTTCGCCAACTCGGGCAGATGCTCGCAGATGTGTAGCCCCGGTGTGCGCGTGGGGATGGCGCCGAACTCACCACGGATTTCCTGCGGCGCATCGGGCTTGGGATCGAAGCTCTCGTGCTGCGCGAGACCGCCGGAGAGAAAAATGTAGATGACCGATTTCGCTTTGGGCTCGCGCGCCGCGCCCGCTGCCTGCAGAGCGGCCAGATGGTTCATCCCCAATCCGAGCAATCCCACCGCGCCCGCCTGCACCGCCGTGCGCCGGCTCATGCCGTGGTCGAGATGCGAGCAACCGGATGTGTTATGTGCGGACGTGTTCACAGGTTGGCGGACTCAAAATCCGACGAGTGGTGAAACGGGCTTCTTCATCGCTCGGCTCACAGGTTCAATCCGAGACTTAGCCGTACAGGTCGAGTGGGGCAAGCTTGAAATCAGGGAAGACCGGCGCCAAATCACCGGCGCCGTGGCGGTTCAATATCGGCGCGAGCACATCGCGGTAATTCGTCGTCACCGGCAAATCGCCCGGGCCTTCGAGTACTTCGCGTGTGAGGCCGGGCCACTTACCGAGCGTACGCCCGCCTTTCACGCCGCCGCCCAGGACGAACATCGCGCTCGCGCGGCCGTGGTCCGTGCCGAACGCCGAGTTCTCCTCCACGCGCCGGCCGAATTCCGTCATCACCACCACCGTCGTCGTCGCCATCAGCCGCGGCCCGAGATCACGGTAAAAAGCCGAGAGCCCTTTCGAGAGCTTTATCATCTCGGGATCCATCACCGCGCCTTGGCTCAAGTGCGAGTCCCAGCCGTTCACATCCACCGACGCGGCCTCGAGACCGACGCGCGCTTTGATGAGTTGCGCCACCTGCCGCAAGCCTTGCGAGAAATAATCGCCCGCGTATTCGGCGCCGTGCGCCGGCTTGTAATCCTCCGCGCGTAACTCCTCGATTCGCCGCAGCGCTGCGAGCGTGTCGCGCCCCGCCGCTGCGAGCGTGCCGGTGTTGGCGGCGTAAAGCCGGCCGAGTTGAGTGAGGAAATTGGGCGGCGCCCCAATCGAGAAATCTTTCAGCGACGTCATCGCCGTCGCGGCGGGCGCGCCGCGCAGACATTCCGGCAACGCACGCCCGAGAGCGATCGCGGACAGAGGGCCGGCGGTTGCGCCTTTGCGGTGACGCAGGAAACGCCCGAGCCAGCCGCCCGCGGCCAGTCCGCCGTGCTCCATCAAATCCTGCGCCTCGAAGTGCGAGCGCGTCGCGTCCTCACTGCCCACAGCGTGGATGACAGCGAGAGCGCCGTCTTTCCACGCGGGCTCCAAATCTTTCAGCAACGGATGCAATCCGTAAAAGCCATCGAGCTTCACCGCGTCGGCGGGCTTGACGGCGATGCGCGGCCGCGCGCGGTGATACCCGTCATCGGCGAGCGGCGGGACGAGGCTGAGCCCGTCGGCGCCACCGCGCAGGAAGACCACCACGAGCGCACCTTGCGCGTCGCCCTTACCGGTCAAGAAAGTCTGCGTTGTCTTCGGCTGAGCCATTTCAAATCCTCAAACTCTCAAAATCTTTGGAACGTCGGCGAAGCCAGTGCGAGCGCGAGCGACGCGCCGGATTCCACGCACGCCTGTCGCTCCTCCGCCGACGCTTTCCGACCGAGCAGATGGGCGAGCAACTGCGCTTCGCCGCCCGCGCGCGTGGCGAGATTCTTTGCGTCGAGCTTCGTCCCTTTGATTTTATTTTCGGCGAGCGCCACGGCGAAGTTCCAGCGCCAGAGCAGCGTGCCCATCCACGGCGCGGATTCCTCCGGATAACCGTCGGGTGTCGGATACTGGAATGGCGCGTGGCCCATCCGGTCGAGGAATGCGGCGACCGGTTTGCCGGCGTCCGTCTCGGCACCGGTGGCGCGCAGCGCGGAGACGATGAAGTGATGGGGACGCTTGAATTTGCCGCCGCGCGTGGCGAGAAATTCCGGCGTGGCGAAAAGCGCGCGCAACGTGGCGCAGACGTCGCCGGAGCTTTTCAGGAACGCATCCGCCACCGCAGCGATGGCCGCAGAGGGCGGCTCCTCGGCGATGAAACGGCGGCAGAGTTTCGCGGCGAGATGCTTCGCGGTCTCCGGATGGAGCGCGACGATGTTGAGCACGAGATCGAGCTCGCCAGCGCCGAGGCGTTCCTGCTCGTCGTGGCTGAGATTGTCCGCAATCGCGGGGATGTGCTGGCCGAGAACAACCTTCGCGCCTTTGTCGTGCAGATCGGGGTTGAACTCGACTTTGCCGAGCTTGAACTTCGATTCCTTCGCGCCGCGCACGGTCCAGCCGGTGAGGCAGCGGGCGACCTCCATCACGTCCTGCTGCGAGTAACCGCCGTGCACGCCGAGCGTGTGCAGCTCGAGCAGTTCGCGGGCATAATTCTCGTTCGGCTTCTCGTCGGAATTACGGCGCCGATTCGAGCGGCCGTCGAGATACCAGAGCATCGCGGGGCTGAGCGCTGAGGCGCGGAGCAACGCGGGGAAATGGCCGAAGGCGTGGCGGCGGATCACATCGCGGTCGTCGGCGACCTTGAGCCATTTCGTGTCGCCTTTGCCCAGCGCGATGTTGAAGTGGTCGGTCCAGAACTGGACCATCACCTCGAAAAGCTGGCGTTCGCTGAACACCCCGCGAAGCAGCGTGCCGCGGGTCAATTCCTCCAGCAACAGCCGCTCCTTGTATTCGAAAAGCTCGCCGATGGAGTCATCGAGCGTCTCGCAGCGGCGCACGGCCCAGCGGGCGAGCTTGTCGGGAATGCGCGCGGGGTCGAGTTGCTCTGCGATATACGCGGCGACGGCCTCCACCTCGGTCCCGCCCAGTTTGCGGATACGCTCATAATCACCCGGTCGCGGGCCGAACGAGAGGCGGTTGATGAAATGACTTACGAGATCAATCGCCGCAGACTGCGGCGGCTGGAACGGGCCGTCCGTCGTGGCCGGTTTCAGGAATGGCAGCAGATCACTCGTCGCGCGGTCGCAACCCGCCGTGGCCGCCAACGCGACGGCGCTTCCGGTCTGGAGGAACTTGCGGCGCGAGAAATTCATCTCTTCATTTCACGGCGAGCGGCGGTTCGATGACCGGCGGCGAAACCGCCGGCGGCGCGGCGAAGGAATGCGTGTGCGTGTGCGCGGGTTCGGGCTTGGGTTGTTCCGGTTTACGACGGCCGAGCACGACCGCGCCCGTTCCGCTCAGCAGCACCCACGGAATCAGGAAGAACTGGCCGAAGAACGGCAGGAGAAAAGTGAGTGCGAGCACCGAACCACCCCGCAACACACGACGCCACGGCTGCGCGTCATCTGCCGCCGAAGGCAGACCGCGGCCGATACGCAGCGCGAGACCGGCCGAGCCGAAGAGACCGAGGAGAAGCGGGATGAGCGCGATGGCCGCACCGAAGAGTTTCACGGCTGGGTTCGGAAATTTTGAGCTGATCAGGATGCCGATGGTCAGCAGCGGCACAAAGACAAGCGCGCCGACCAGCGTGGTGCGGATGGGCCGGCTGTATCGCTCTTCCGCGCGGCCAATGGCGGCGGGGGCGAGCGCCATCGCGGCGAGCCAGAAGACGACGAACATCAGCAGCAACCCGATGACTACGAGGAAAATTGACAGCACATCCGCCATTATCATAAAAACAGAGTCTTCCGGTTTGGTTCCACAGGTCGTACGACCCGTTGGTTGGTGGGCCGACGCTACTGTGCTGCGGCCCGCTTTTCAAGCTCTGTGCGGACAATCTATCCGTAACCTTTCCGCAGCTCGCGCTGTCTACTTTTTCAGTCCGTGGATGGGTTGGCTTGGCGCGCAAAACGGCCGAAATAGTGATTGCCTTTGAAGATCGATTTAGGCAATTTCGTCCGACCCAGAGCAAGCGAGTGGGCAGTCAGTTGGAAAGCAACCTTATGAATATTGCAGAGCATCGTCCGCAACCGCAGGATTTCTTTCAAACGCGTCGCGGTTTCTTGAACCGTTTCGGCATGGGCTTCGCCGGCTTGA
Organism: Akkermansia muciniphila; assembly: GCA_945860945.1. Classification (GTDB taxonomy): domain Bacteria; phylum Verrucomicrobiota; class Verrucomicrobiia; order Limisphaerales; family SIAT01; genus SIAT01. The sequence goes on along the minus strand of CAMASG010000054.1, from coordinate 6,803 downwards.
GCATGGCGTCGATGCTCGGTGAGAGCCTCACGAGCAGCGCCCACGGCGCCATCGTTAACCCGCTCGCGCCGCGCCAGTCGCATTTCCCGGCCAAGGCCAAGCATGTCATCCACATTTTCGCACAGGGCGGGCCGACGCATCTCGACACGTGGGATCCGAAGCCGGAGATGGCGAAGCACGCCGACAAGAAGGTGGACCTCATCGGCGGCACGCCGTTGCCGTCGCCGTTCAAGTTCACCAAGATGGGCAAGAGCGGTATCGAGGTCAGCGAGATTTTCCCGGAACTCGGCAAGCACATTGATGAGATGGCGATCGTCCGATCGTTGCACACGGATATCCCTTCGCACGAGTTCGCCACGGTGCTGATGAACACCGGCTCTGGCCGCCTCGTGAAGCCGTCGCTCGGTTCGTGGGTGCTGTACGGTCTCGGCACGGAGAACCAGAACCTGCCCGGCTTCGTCGCTCTCGGCGCGGGTCTCGGCGGTTCGCAGAATTATCGCTCGGCCTTCCTGCCGGGCGCTTATCAGGGCACGCCGGTGCAGCAGGCTGGCGGGGATATCGAGAAGGTCATCCAGAACATTCGCAACTACCACCTGCCGCTCGCCGAGCAGCGTGAGCAGCTCGACTTGCTCCAGAAGCTCAACGAGAAGCACTCTGAGAATCTCAAGCGCGAGTCTGAGCTCGAAGCGCGCATCCAGTCGTACGAGCTGGCTTTCAAGATGCAGACCGAGGCCACCGACGCTTTCGACATCAGCAAGGAATCGGCCGCCACCAAGGCGCTTTACGGCGACACGCCGATGGCGCGTCAGATGCTCACCGCGCGCCGCCTCGTCGAGAAGGGCGTGCGTTTCGTGCAGGTCTGGCACGGCGGCTGGGATCACCACTCGAACATCGCCCAGAACGCCCGCCGCAAGGCTGGCGAAGTGGATCAGCCGATCGCTGCGCTTATCGCCGACCTCAAGCAGCGTGGCATGCTCGATGACACGTTGATTGTCTGGAGCGGCGAATTCGGCCGCACCCCGCGCCACGACCGCGGCGGCCGCGCTGAGCCGGGCCGTGATCACCACAACCGCGGTTTCAGCGGTTGGCTCGCCGGCGGCGGCGTCAAGGGCGGCACCGTCCACGGTGCGACGGACGAGTTCGGTTACAACGCCGTGCAGGACAAAGTCCACGTGCACGATCTGCACGCGACCATCCTCGCGCTGCTCGGCTTCGATCACGAGAAGCTCACCTACCGTTACAACGGCCGCAATTTCCGCCTCACCGACGTGTACGGCAACGTGGTTAAGAAGATCATCGCCTAAGGCGATACCGCAGAGGCAAATGACTCACGCGAATCGGTTTGCCTCCGCGGGCAAACCGATTCCTGTTTCCGGAGACAAAAAGATTATGAAGAAGACGCTGTTCGCCTTGCTCCTCCTGCCCGCTTTGCTGCGCGCCGAGGATCCGAAGCCCACGCCCGCCCAACTCGAGTTCTTCGAGAAGAAGATCCGCCCTGTGCTCGCCGGCAAGTGCTACGAATGCCACAGCCGCGAAAGCAAAGTGAAGGGCGGCCTGCAACTGGACACCCGCACCGCGCTTCTTTCCGGCGGCGACTCCGGCCCCGCCATCAACCTCGGCGCGCCCGAGAAAAGTCTTCTCATCAAGGCCATCAGCGGCAAGGACAAGGATCTCGCGATGCCGCCCAAGGGCGAGAAGCTCACCTCTGCGCAGGTGGCCGATTTCGAAGCGTGGATCAAGATGGGCGCGCCCGACCCGCGCATCGCCACCGGCAAGGCGCTGAGCAAAGTGCTCTATGATCCCGAAAAGGTGAAGACGCACTGGGCATATCAGCCGGTCACCAAGCCTACCGTTCCCGCCGCGAAAGACAAATGGGTGCAGACGCCGATTGACGCCTTCATCTTTGCCAAGCTTCAGGAAAACGGGATGAAGCCCTCGTCGGGCGTGGACAAACGCACGCTCATCCGCCGCGCCAGTTATGATCTCATCGGTCTGCCGCCGACGGCGGAAGAGGTGGACGAGTTCCTGCGCGACACGTCGTCGAACGCTTTCGCCAAAGTCATCGATCGCCTGCTCGCTTCGCCGCACTACGGCGAGCGTTGGGGCCGTCACTGGCTCGACGTCGCCCGTTACGCCGACACCAAAGGCGATCGCAACAACCGCGGCAACCCGCTCTATCCGTACGCTTGGACCTACCGCGATTACGTGATCAACGCCTTCAACAAAGATCTGCCGTTCGACCGTTTCGTCATCGAGCAAATCGCCGCCGACCGTGTGCTCAAGAGCGAGGACAAGGACAAGAGCTCGCTGGCTGCGCTCGGATTCCTCACCGTCGGCAAGCGTTTCATGGGTAATGCCAACGACGTGGCGGACGACCGCATCGATGCCGTCACGCAGGGTTTCCTCGGCCTCACCGCCGCGTGCGCCCGCTGCCACGACCACAAGTTTGATCCCATTCCGATCAAGGATTACTATTCGCTGCACGGCATCTTCGCGAGCACCTTCGAGCCGGAGAATCTCCCCGTGCTCGTGGAGAATAAGGACACGCCGGAGCATAAAGATTACCTCGCGCAAATCGCCGCGGTGGATGCCGAGTTGAAGCGCTTCATCGAGACCGAGTCGGCCAAGGCCCTCGCGCCGCAGCGCGCGAAGGTTGGCGAATATCTGCTCGCGGTTTGGGAAATCCGCCAGCAGCTCAAGGATGCTCCGGCGGCGAAGGCTGCCCGCGCCGACAAAGTGGCCAAGGTACCCAAGGCTGGCAATCTCGGCAAAGCGGCCGTTCCAGCGCAGAATTTCGTCGTGCTCGCCCGCGAGAAAGGTCTCGACGCCACGATTCTCGCAAACTGGGGCGCCAAGCTCCGCGACATGGTGGGCACGCAAAATCCCATCCTCACGCCGTTCTTCGCCTTCGGCCAATTGTCGGCGGAAGATTTCGCTGCGAAAGCGAAAGAGCTCGCCGTTCGTATCGCGGCGAACAAAGACGCGGATCGCCCCGTGAATCCCATCATCGCGAAAGCCTTCGCCGGTGCTGAGCCGAAGGCGATGAAGGATGTCGCGGCCATTTACTCCGCGGTCTTCAAGGAAGTGGACGAGGCGTGGCAGGTTATTCTCAAGGACTCCGCGGTCAAGGAACCGAAAGGCAAGATGGCCAATACGGCGAAGGCGGCCAAGACCAAGAAGGGGATGACCAACGAGCCTATCATTCACGTCGCAGCGTTGCCCGCGGGTCTGCCGAACAAGGATCAGGAAGCCCTGCGCCAGCTCATCCACGGCGAGGATTCGGCGATGCAGGTCTCCGAGCGCGATCTGCCCAAGCTCCTCGGTCTTGCAGGCAACCAGTTCCAGAACCGCGTGCAGGTCATCCGCAACAAGGCCGTCACCGTCGACACCACTCACACCGCCGCGCCCGTGCGCGCGATGGTACTCGATGATCTCGGTGCGCCGCGCGATTCCGCCGTGCTCTTCCGGGGCGAGCCGAGCAATCGCGGCCCCGTTGTTCCGCGCCAGTTCCTCGAGGTTCTCTCCGGCGAGAAACGCGAGCCGTTCAAAGATGGCTCCGGTCGCCTCGATTTGGCCAAAGCCATCGCGAGCCGCGACAATCCGCTCACCGCGCGCGTCATCGTGAACCGCGTCTGGCAATGGCATTTCGGCGAGGGGATCGTCACCTCGGCGAGCGATTTCGGCATGCGCGCGGAGAAGCCCGCGCACGCCGCGTTGCTCGACCATCTTGCCACGTGGTTCATGGATAACGGCTGGTCGATCAAGAAGCTGCACCGGCAGATCATGCTCTCGAGCGTCTATCAGCAGGGCAGCGCGAACAACGACGCGTACGCGAAGAAAGATCCCGCCAACCAGCTCTTCTGGAAGCAGAATCTCCAGCGGCTCAACTTCGAGGCCCTGCGCGACACGCTGCTCGTCGTCGGCGGCAAGCTCGACCACACCCTCGGCGGCCGTCCCGTGGATGTCACGTCCGCGGCCACGACGCGCCGCACGCTGTACGGCCTCATCGACCGCCGCGAGCTGCCCGAGCTTTTCCGCACCTTCGACTTCGCGAACCCGGACATGACGAGCTCGCAGCGTTACAACACCACCGTACCGCAGCAGGCGTTGTTCATGATGAATAGCCCGCTCGCCATCTCGCAGGCGAAGAACCTCGCCCACCGTTCCGAGCTGGATAAGCTGTCCGATTCGGCTGAGAAAGTACGCCAGCTCTATCGCCTCGCTCTCCAGCGCCCGCCGTCGGCCGACGAGCTCAAGCTCGCGCTCGAGTATGTCACGAAGCAGTCCGAGCGCACCGGCGGCAAGACCTCGATGGATGCGTGGGAGAAGTTCGCCCAAGCCCTGCTGCAGACGAACGAGCTGATCTACGTGAACTAATCTGACGAACCCCGAGCGGGTCGTTCAATCGCTCAACAGAAAGAGACGGCAATGCGCCGTCTCTTTTCTTTTCCACTGACGACGTTCAACGCGCCTGCGCTCTCTCCATCGTCGGCTTATTTCGCCGGCTTGAGTGTGACTTGCCGGAGGTCCATCACCGCCACACCGGGCTTGGTTTTCGGCTTCACGGTGAGCGTGTAAAGACCGGCCTTCTCGAACTTCACCGTGCCGAGATCGCGCGGGACGAAGTTCTGAAAATGGCCCGTGTCCTGGACGATCATCGTCAGTTTCTGATCGCCGATGGCAAACTCCACCTCCGCACCGCCGCTTCCTTTGCCGCAGCCCTGCAACGCTTCGAGGATGAACGCGCCCGGCTTTTCCACCGTGAAATCCCAACTCGCCCAATCCTCTTTCTTCACCCAGAAACCGAGCGTGTTTTTGTTCGGCTGCGGCTCGTAACGCAATGTCGCGCCGTGCACTTCAGCGACGCGCGAGTGGAGCAGGATGTCGCCGCCTGCGGCCTGCGGGTTGGGTCGGTAATTTGGATTGGGCGACGGCATCTGCGCGCCGACGCTTCGCCGCCACGCGTCCAATTTCTTCTGCAACGCGAGCGCCTTCTCAGGTTGATCCGCGGCGAGATTCTTCGATTCACGCGCGTCGTTCTTCAAGTCGTACAGCTCCAACCGGCCATCCTCATAAAACTCGACGAGCCGGAAATCGCCGTCGCGAATCGCGCCGTACGGCGTGGCGCCGCCGGGATGATAATGTGGATAATGCCAGAAGAGCGGGCGCGCGAGGTTGGCGCCGCCTTTGAAGAGCGGCGCGAGACTCACACCGTCGAAGATTTGATTGGGCGCGGGTTTGATGCCAGCGAGTTCGAGCAACGTCGGCGCGAAGTCTGCGCTGATCACCGGCGTCGTGTTCACGCTGCCGGCGGTGGTGACGCCGGGCCAGCGAACAATCAGCGGCACCGCCACGCCGCCTTCATACGCGGAGCCTTTGCCGACGCGCAACGGCGCGTTCGACGTCGGGCCAATCAGGCCGCCGTTGTCGCCGGTGAAAAGAATCACTGTGCGCTCGGCCAGCTTCAGTTCGTCGAGTTTCGCCGTGATGCGGCCGATGCCGTCGTCCACGCTCTCGAGCAGCGCGGCGTACACGGCATTGGTCTGACCGCTGCCGGGCTTGATGCGCGCGCGATATTTTTCGACGACCTCTTTCTTCCCCTGCAACGGCGTGTGAACGGCGTGATGCGGAAGATAAATGAAGAACGGCTTGTCCTTGTTCGCCTCGATGAACTTCACCGCCTCGCTCGCCTCGCGGTCGGTGAGAAACTCGCCGTTAGGACCGTCGGGCAACGTCGCGATTTTGTACGGGCTGAAATAACTCGGCGGCTGGCCTTTGCTCGTCCCGGCGAGATTCACGTCGAAGCCGAATTTCTCCGGCATGAATTCCGGTCCACCAAGATGCCATTTGCCGATGCTGGCCGTGGCGTAGCCGGCGGACTTGAGCGAGGCGGCGATGGTCCGTTCATTCGCGGGCAGGTGCATCGTCCAGTCCGGCACTTTCAGTTTCGCCTGCGGCCGCTTGTGTCCTTCGATCCAGTCGGTGACGTGCAGCCGCGCGGGATATTTGCCCGTGAGCAACGCCGCGCGCGTGGGCGAGCAGACCGTGCAAGCGGAGTAAGCCTGCGTGAAACGCATGCCCTGCGCGGCGAGCCGATCGAGATTCGGCGTGAGATGAAACTTGCTGCCGTAACAGCCGAGGTCGTGACGCCCGAGATCGTCCACGAGAATGACGATGAAGTTCAGCGTTTGATCAGCGGCGGCAGCCGTGAATGACGCGAACGGCGTGAGCAACGAACAGATGGCCGTAAGCGTGAGAAGAGATTTCATGGGGCGAGTTTTGCGTCACCACTCAATCTTGGCCAGTCGAATGTGCGCGGCCGATGGATTATCTCACGCGAGTTGCGCGCGTGGGACAGTCAATCCGTCGCTGCCGGCAAGCGGCCTGGTTCGCGGACGCCGCTGCCTTTGCGCTGCGTGAGCGAATCACCGAGCTCGACGCGCGCCTGCTCCGCGAGCGCTTGAAGACGCTGAACGACGGCTGGATTCGCGCCCGCCACATCGGTCTTCTCGCCGATGTCGTTCTGCAAATCATGGAGCTGCGGTTGCTCGATCTTCACATTCTCGTATCGCGTCGGCGCGCCGTTCTTTCCGCCAACTCGTCCGGCGAGCGTGCGATAGCCGTGCGGCAGCATCAGCTTCCAACGGCCGTCGGCGCTGAACACGGCCTGCAGTTCGTTCTGCGCGTAGTAACTCCAGTAGGCGTCGTGCGGATTCTTCGCGCCAGCCGCGCCGGTGATGAGCGGCCACACGTCCAGGCCGTCAATCTTGTGCTTCGGCAATTCCGCGCCGATGAGTTTTGCA
>CAMASG010000053.1 GCA_945860945.1 Akkermansia muciniphila | reverse complement strand
GAAAGGCGGCGTCGGCAAAACCACCACGACCGTGAACCTCGCTGCCTGTCTCGCGGCACAGGGGCGGCGCGTGCTGCTCGTGGATATTGATCCGCAGGCCAATGCTACCAGCGGCGTCGGCCTCGAGAAACGCGAGGGCGCCAGCGCCTACCGGCCGCTTCTCGGCGAAGGCATGCTCGCGGAGAAGATTCAGCATACGGCTTTCGAACGGCTCGACGTCATCTCGGGCGAAGTGGATTTGTGCGGCTTGGAAGTGGAGCTCGCCCGCGCGGAGAACCATCTTCAGCGGTTGCGCCTCGCGCTTGATCCGATTCGCGCCACTGGAAATTATGACGTCATCCTGCTCGATAACCCTCCTTCGCTCGGCATCCTCACGCTCAACGCCTTCGTCGCCGCTGACTGGGTCATCGTGCCGCTTCAGTGCGAGTATTACGCGCTCGAAGGCATCTCGATGGCCAACCGAATTCTCGGCCAGCTTCGCGACGGCGGCGTGAACCCGCGACTCGCGCTCCTCGGCGTGGTGATGACTATGTTCGACCGCCGCACGCGCCTCGCCGTGCAGGTGGTTGAGGAAGTGCGCCAACACTTCGGTGAACTGGTTTTCGAGACATACATCCCGCGCAACTCGCGCCTCGCCGAGGCTCCGAGCCACGGCAAGCCGATCATCCACTACGACAAGTACAGCAAGGGCGCGGCCGCCTACGATGTGCTCGCGCAGGAAGTCGCCACGCGATTGAAACTCCCGAACAGCGGCGCATAAAGGGTTGCGGATTTATCGCGCCCCGTTATCGTCTGCCCCCACAAATGAAGACTGACAACCGCCCCCTCTTTTTCGCCGCCGCGCTTCTGGCCGGCCTTTCCCTGAACGCCGCCGATTGGTCGCAATACCGCGGGCCGAACATCGACGGCACGACTGCCGAGAAAATCTCCACGCAATGGTCCGTCGGCGGACCGAAGGCGCTCTGGAAGGTGCCGACGCCGTCCGGCTTTGGCTCGTTCGTTGTTTCCGGTGGCAAGGCTTGCACCATCATCACGCGTCTGCAGGACGGCGCGCCGCAGGAGACGCTCGTCGCGCTTGACGCCAACACGGGCCGTGAATTGTGGGCGGCCAATCTGGCGGCAGTGGCCAAATACGACGGCGGTGGCGACTCCGGTGCGGAGCCCAACAAGGGCGGTGACGGCGGACGCTCCACGCCTGCAGTGGATGGCGAGCGCGTGTACACGCTCAGCTCGCATCTGGTGCTGGCTTGCTTCGATGTGAAGAGTGGCCAACGCGTCTGGAGCCACGATGTCCTAAAGGAATTCGGCGGCAAAAACATCAGGTGGCAGAACGCTGCTTCGCCGCTGATTGATGGCAACTTGGTTTATGTCGCCGGCGGCGGCGCGGGCCAGTCGCTTCTCGCCTTCAACAAGACCGACGGCAAGCTCGCTTGGAAAACCGGCACCGAGACCATCACCCATTCCACGCCGGTCGCCGCCACCATCCATGGCGTGCGGCAGGTGATTTACTTCACGCAGAGCGGCCTCGTTTCCGTCGCCGCGCAGACCGGCGCGCCGCTCTGGAAGCAGGCGTTCAAGTTCGCGGTCTCCACCGCCATCACGCCGATTGTGGGCGGCGACATCGTTTATTGCGCGGCTGGTTACGGCGTCGGTTCCGGTGCGTACAAAATCAGCAAAAGCGGTAGCGACTTCACCTCCACTGAACTCTGGCGCATCATCGGCAATCAGCCGGTGGCCAACCACTGGTCCACGCCCGTTTACAAAGAGGGCCATCTTTACGGCATGTTCCAGTTCAAGGAATACGGCAACGGCCCGCTGAAGTGCGTCGAGTTGGCGACCGGCAAAGTGAAGTGGGAGAAGGCTGGTTTCGGTCCGGGCAACGTCATCCTCGTGGACGGCAATGTGCTCGCGCTGTCGGACGCCGGTGAGCTCGTGCTCGCGACGGGCACGCCGACGGAATACAAGGAGCTCGCGCGCGCGAAAGCCGTCACCGGCAAATGCTGGTCCACGCCGGTGCTGAGCAACGGCCGTCTGTATGTGCGCAGCACCAAGGAAGGCGCTTGCCTCGATCTTTCACCGAAGACTGCCGCGCGTTAAACGGAATTACCCGCAGGCTGTGGGCGGCGTGACCGTGTTTTCAGCCTTCGACGCAGAGGTTTAATTTATGGCCAAACAAATCGTGGAGATGCTCGTTGAGACGGCGACGATGGAGTTGCCCGACGTGAAGACCCTTCATCTGAAATGGCCCGAGGGCTACGATGCTGACTTCAAGACGGGCCAGTTCATCACCGTCTATTGGCCGCACAAACAGAAGTACAAGCGCGCCTACTCGCTCAGTTCCTGCGCTCTCGACCGCGGTTTTTTCGATGTGACGGTGAAGCGCGATGGCAAGATGGGGACGAGCATTGTCGATTGGTGCGACGCGGGCGACAAACTCTTCGTCATCCCGCCCGTGGGCAAGTTCCTGCCGGCTTTCGATCCGCCGGGCAAGCATCTCATCTGCATCGCTGGCGGCTCGGGCGTCACGCCTTTCCGCGGTTTCGTGCGCGAAGCCACGCGGCGTAATCTCGACACGCGCATCACGATTCTCTACACCGTGCGCACGACGAAAGACGTCATCTTCAACGAGGAGTTTCGCCAGTTGGAGAAGGAGAACCCGCGCGTCAAGTTCGAGGTCACCTGCACGCGGTTGGCGCCGGAAGATCCGTGGACCGGTCGACGCGGCCGCATCACCGCCGAGTGGGTGAAGTCGTTCATCGGCGACGCCGCGAACACTGTTTTCTACGCCTGCGGCACGAATGAGTTGGTTGCTGCCACAGAGCATCTGGTGTTGGAGGAGCTCAAGCTCGCCAAGGAACAGATGCGCACTGAGAAGTGGGGCTGAGCCCGGGCAATTCTTTGTGAGCGAGTAGGGATGCTCTCACGCATTCGGACTCGCCGTTCAACCGATGACACTCAAACGCACTCCACTTTATTCGGCTCACCAGAAACTCGGTGGGCGCCTCGTTGAATTCGGTGGCTGGGAGATGCCGGTGCAGTATGCCAGCATCATGGACGAGCATCTGGCCGTTCGCGCCGCCGCTGGGATTTTCGACATCTCGCACATGGGCGAAGTCTGGGTGACCGGTGCTGAAGCGGCGAACTTTCTCAACGCCACACTCACGAACAATGCCGCCAAGCTCGCGCCCGGCCAGGCGCAATACTCGCTCCTTTGCAACGAGCGCGGCGGCGTGGTGGACGACCTTTATCTCTATTGCGTCGGCAAAGAAACGTTCCTGCTCATCATCAACGCCTCGCGCATCGAAGCCGACATGGAATGGCTGTGCGCGCGCCACGCCGCCTTCGCGAAACGGGACGCAGTGCTGATGAACAACGTCTCCGCCGAATACGGCGCCGTGGCCGTGCAAGGTCCGCGTGTCGCGGAATTCATCGACCAATGTTTCACAGGTAGCGGCACGATCAAAGTGACGTGCCCGACGCAGTTGCAGAAGAACGAGGTGGACATCTTCAGCTTTGCTGACCGCGATGTTTTCGTGGCCCGCACGGGTTACACCGGTGAAGACGGCTTTGAAATCGTGACGCCGGCGGACACCATCGAGGCCGCCTGGAATCGACTGCTCGAGATTGGCCAACCGTTCGGCCTCAAGCCCGCCGGACTCGGCGCGCGCGACACGCTCCGCACAGAAGCCTGCCTGCCGCTCTACGGCCACGAACTCGACGAGAACACGACGCCGATCGAGGCGGGGGTCGGTTTTTTCGTCGCGTTGGACAAAGGCGACTTCATCGGCCGTGCCGTGCTGGCGGAGCAGAAGGCCAATGGTGTCGCCAGAAAATGTGTCGCCTTCAAGATGACCGACAAGTCTGCGCCGCCGCGGCCGCATTACCCGATTTGGAGCGTGGGACCGGATGCAAAAAAGATTGGCGAAGCGGCCAGCGGCACGCAAAGTCCGTCACTGGGCATCGGCATCGGACTGGGTTATGTTCCGACGGAGTTCGCGCAACCCGAGACGCCGATTGAGATCGAGATCCGCGGCCGACGTTCGCCGGCCGTTGTTGTCCGCAAACCGATTTACAAAAAGAAAACCTGATCAACCATGAGCACGCAGATTCCCGCTGATTTGAAATACGCCAAGAGCCACGAATGGTCCCGCATCACCGCGGACACCGCCATCGTGGGCATCACCGACCACGCGCAGCATGAGTTGACCGACATCGTGTTCGTCGAACTGCCCGCGGTCGGTCGGGTGGTGAAAGCCGGCGAAGCCTGCGCCGTCGTCGAGTCGGTGAAGACCGCCAGCGACATCTACGCGCCGCTTTCGGGTGAAGTCGTCGAGGTGAACAAGGCCGTGACTGACAATCCCGCGCTCGTGAACACCGATTCGTACGCCGCCGGTTGGTTCTTCAAGCTCAAGCTCGCTGCGCCCACTGAGTCCGCCCTGCTCCTTTCCCCTGACCAATACCGCCAGCAGATTGGCGGATGAACTCTCGATGAGCGCGCGGCGGATACTCCTTCTCCTCCCCGCATTCGCTCTCCATTTCACGCTTCACGCTGCGGACTTCGATCTCGTCGTGCGCGGCGGCCGTGTCGTTGACGGCTCCGGCAAACCGGCGATTGAAGCCGATGTTGCTGTCCATAATGGCCGAATCGTCGCGGTCGGCCGTGTGACGGCCAAAGGCAAAGTGGAGGTGGATGCGCGCGGATTGATTGTTGCGCCGGGATTCATTGATGTCCACACCCACGCGGAGGAAGTGGACGAGCAACCGCGCGCGGAGAACTTCGTGCGGATGGGCGTGACGACTCTCGTTCTCGGAAACTGCGGCTCGTCACGCCTCGATCTCGGAAAGTATTTCGCTGAACTGGCGCGCACGAACGTCTCCGTGAACGTCGCCAGCCTCATCGGACACGGCACGGTGCGGGGGGAAGTGATGGCTGGTTCGTTTCGCCGACCGCCGACCGCCGCCGAACTGGCGCGCATGAAAACGCTGATCGAGCGGGCAATGCGCGAGGGGGCGCTCGGGATTTCCACCGGCTTGATTTATCTGCCCGGCACATTCGCGACTGCGGAGGAGTTGATCGAGGTGACGAAGGTCGTCGGTGTTCACGGCGGCATTTACGCCAGTCATCTTCGCAGTGAAGGCGAGAAGGTTTTCGCAGCTGTGGACGAAGCGGCGCGCATCGGACGCGAAGCGCGCCTGCCGGTGCAGCTTTCGCATATCAAGGTTGCCGGCCGCGCCAACTGGGGCAAGGCCGCTGAACTGCTCGCGCATATTCAGCGTCTCCGTGACGGCGGCGCAGTCATCACGCACGACCAGTATCTTTACACGGCGTCCAGCACGAGCCTCTCGCAACTCATCCCAGACGCGGCCCGCGAAGGTGGCGTTCCGGCGTTTCAAAAACGTCTCGCCGCCGGGGAGCAGAAGTCCGCGATTCTCGCGCAGATGAAGGAGCGTCTGACGCGCAATGGCTACACGAACTGCGCTCACGTGGTCATCACCACATGCAAATCCGACAAAACGTTGGAGGGATTGAGCGTCGTCGAGGCCGCGCGGTTGCGGCGTAAATCCGAGACGTTGGACGCTCAACTCGAGTTGGTACTCGAGATTGAAACGAATGGGGGAGCGGGCGCGATTTTTCATGGAATGAGCGAGGAGGATCTGCGTGTGTTCCTCGCGGATCCGCGCACGATGTTTGCTTCGGACAGCGGCGTGCGGCAGTTCGGTGAAGGCGTGCCGCATCCGCGCGGCTACGGCAACAACGCCCGCGTGTTGGCGCGTTACGTGCGCGAATTGAAGCTGCTGACGTTGGAGGAATCCGTGCGGCGAATGACCGCGTTGCCGGCGGCGACCTTTCAACTCAAGGGCCGCGGGCAAATCAAGGAAGGATTCGCGGCGGACTTGGTCGTGTTCGATTCGGAGAAGGTTCGCGACAATTCCACGTTCGAGAAGCCGCACGCGTATGCGACGGGTTTTCGCCACGTGTTCGTCAACGGTGTTGCGGTCGTCCGTGACGATAAGCACACGGCCGCACGTTCAGGACAGGTGCTGCGCCGCGCCCCGCGATGATCACTTCTTCGGCGCGAGAAGCTCGATAGCTTTGTCGAGTTGCGGGTCCCGGTTGGCGATCCAATCCTCGGGCGTTTGCCAGATTTGCACGTCCGGCTTCTCGCCGTTGTTTTCCATGTTCGAACCATCCATCCGATACACGCCGCTCTGAGGGATGCGCGCGCCGGTGCCGTCGGTGAGGCGAAATGCAGCGGTCCAGATCACGTAGCCGGGCGTGGGCATGCCGACGATTTTGGCGAGGCCGCGCTGGCGCATCGCGTAAGGGAACATCTCGCCGTTGGAGTAACTGTGCTCGTTCATCAGCACGATGATCGGCTTCTCCCATGCGCGCGCAGGGGAGGGCTCCGGTTCGTCGTCGCGCGGGCGATAGATGCCGTGCTGCTTGCGTTCGAGCATATCGATGAGCGTGTCGGAGATGTTGCCGCCTTGGTTGAAACGGACGTCAATAATCATCGCCTGTTTACCGACGATGTATTCGTAAGCCTCGCGCTCGAACTGCAGTTGGTTGCTGGTGGACATCGCGGAGATGTGCAGATAGCCGATCTTGCCGCCGCTCTTTTCCTCGACGCGCTTGCGCAAGTCGGCGATGCGGTTGCGGTAGTGGAGGGCCGTCCATTCATTCGGGTGCATCACCTTGTACACGACACGGCGCGCGCCTTCGGGCTTCGGTTCGCTGTTCACGAGGAACTCGAATTCGCGGTCCTGTTTGTCGTTGATGAACCGGTAAAGATGTTCGTCGGTGACGACGGACTGCTTGTTGATGGCGAGGATGAACTCGCCCGGTTTGATCCGCGTTTTCTCAAACGAACCGGGCGCGCCCTCGGGAACGCTGGCGACCTTGATGCCGAGGCCAGTGTGGCGATAGTCGAACGTGAAGCCGAGGTGCGGCGAGGTGACATCCGGCCCACCATTCACGATGGAAGAGATCTCCGAGTGGGAGCTTTCCAGTTCGCCGACCATCATTTGTAACAGAGTGGAGAATTCCTCATTCATCTCCACACCGTCGAGCAACGGCTCGTAACGCTGGCGAATCGCCGCCCAGTCGCGCCCGTGGAAATTGCCGTCGTAGAAATGGTGGTGGAACGTCCGCCAGAACTGGACGAACGAGGCGCGCCGTTCGGCCGCGACATCGCGTTCGAACTCGGCGGTGAAGGTGACCTTTGTCGGTGCGCCGCCGACGGGCATCACGTACAGATCGCCGGTCTGCACGAAGTTCATCCGCTTGCTGTCGCGCGAGAGGCGCAGGCCGGCCTTGCCGCTGCCGGTGGTGAGGCGCTTCGTCTCCTTGCCGTCATAACTCACCGACCAGATGTCGCCGTCGGAGAGAAAATAGATGACGCCGTCGGAGGAGACGGTGAGGTCGCTCTGCGGGGCTTGCGCGGCGAACCGGCGGATGCGGCGCGAGATATCTTTGAAATCAATCTTCACCTCCACCGGCCCGCTGGGCTTCTCGAATTTCACGTCGGTGTCCTCGGTGCGGACGGCTTCGGGTGTGAGCGGCACGATGTAAAGCGCTTCGCCGTCGCGGTTGGAATTGAAGAGCAGATGCTTGCCGTCGGGCGTCCAAGTCGGCTGGCTGTGGAAGGCGTTCAGGCCGGTGACATTGACCGGTTCACCGCCGGCGGTCGGCATGATCCAAATGTTCACCGAACGGTTCTCGCCGCGCTTGGTGAAGGCAATCCACTTCATGTCCGGCGACCATTCGAAGTCCGCGCCGCCGGATCCGCGCGCGTGCGTGCCCGGCACGCGTACGAGGCGCTTCGGTTCGACAGGCGCGCCGTTGGTCACGCTGAGCGTGTAGAGGCCACCTTCCTTGCCCGCGACCCAGAATCCGAGTTGCTGGCCGTCGGGCGAGAGTTTCACGCGCGTCACATCCTCGTCGCGATTCCAGAGCGGACGGACGGCGAGCGACGCGAGATCCATCTCGTAGATGCGCGTGTTGAACTGGCGATCCGAAGTGAAGAAGAGTCGCCGTCCATCGGGCGACCAAGTGAAATCCGAGTCGTCGCCGACCCATGTGGTGAGGCGTCGGGCGAAGTTCGCCGAGCGACCGGCCACGCCTTTGGGCTTCTCGACGGGAATCGTCCAAAGCTCGCCGCGCAGGCCGAAGGCGAAGAACCGGCCATCGGGCGAAAGCTCGGCTTCAGTCACGCCGGTGGAAAGCAACTCGCGTCGCTGCGTGGTCTGCTTGTCATCGGCCGCGACGTGCAGGATGAGTTTCTGTGGCTTGCTCGCGCCGCGCCGGAGCAGCCAGAGATTCTGATCGTGTTCGAAAGCGATGTCGCCGGTCTTCGCTGCCACGGTCGGATAACGCACCGCGCCGTTAGTGAACGTGGTGAGTTGCTTCCCTTTGCCATCGAGATCGAGCGTCCAGAGGTTTGGCGCACGTAGGGCGTTGTCGGTGAATTTCGGAATCGTCTCGTCAATCTTGCCAACGCTCGGCGTCGATTCGCCGACGGTCACGGTGAGCAGAGTTTTATCGTCGAGGAATCGCGTCCAGAGATGTTGGCGTCCCGATTTCGTGAGCGGCCGACTTTTGCCGTTCGCTGTGTCGAGTAGATAGACCTGTGCGGCGGCCGAACCGGTGTAGCGCGGGCGATACCACGGGAAACCGTAGCGTCCGTACACGACCGTTTTGCCGTCGGGTGAATAGTTCGGGTAGTTCAGCGATGCGTAATCTTCGCACAGTTGCTCGTTGCGCAGCGTGGCGATGTCCACGGTGAAGATGGCGTAGTTCGGCGAATCGCGTCGTCCGGAGAAAATGAGCTTCTTGCCATCGGGACTCCAGCCGTAGGCAGTTTCCACGCCGCCGTGCGAAGTGATTCTGCGCGGCTTGCCGCCATCGGTGGGGATGATGTGAATGTCGGGATTGCCGGTGCGTTTGCTGGTGAAAGCGATCCACTTGCCGTCGGGCGAGAAGAGAGGATTGGAATCCATCTCCACGTGCTGCGTGAGCGGCACGGCACGGCCGCCGGCGCTCGGAGCGGTCCAGAGATCGCCGCGATAGACGAAGGCGAGCTGCTTGCCGTCCGGACTGAGGGCCGGCTGCCGCGCGCCGATGACCGGCTGCGGTTCCGGCGGGGTGAGCTGCGCGAGGAGCGATGTCGTCGCGGCGAGAAACAGAAAAAGAGGAGCGAAGGCTTTCGTCATAAGAATGATTTAGTGCAGATGTTTCTAGCTGCTGAGTGAGGGACTGGCAAAAGATTTAATCGTTTTTTGGCGCGCCCCAAAAACGCTGACGGCACCAAAGCGCGAAGTCATCAAAGAACGAGTAGGCGACGGGAGTCATCAGCAACGTCAGCAATAGGCAGAGGCTTTGGCCTCCCACCACCACGACGGCCACGGCGCGGCGTTCTTCTGCACCGGGCCCGGTGCCAAGGGCTAGCGGAAGCATTCCAGCCACGAGAGCCAGCGTAGTCATCAAAATCGGGCGCAGACGGTCACGGTTCGCTTGCAGGATGGCATCGGCCCGCGCCATGCCTTTCGTGCGGAGCTGGTTCATATGGTCGATTTGGAGAATGGCGTTTTTCTTCACCACTCCGAAGAGCACGAGCAAGCCGAGGGCGGAATAAAGATTGAGTGTGTTGCCCGTTGCCCAAAGCGAGAGCAGGGCGAACGGGAGCGAGAGCGGGAGCGAGAGCAGGATGGTGAAGGGGTGGACGAGACTCTCGTATTGCGCGGCGAGAATCATATACATGAACACGACGGAGAGAGCGAAAGCCCAGATGAATTCGTTGAAGGTACGCTCGAGCTCTTTGCCGCGGCCGGCGACGCGTGTGGTGTAACCGGCCGGCAGGTTTAGTTCGTCCGCAGCTTTCTGCAACGCCGCGATACGATCCGCGAGCGCGTAACCAGGTGCCACCGCGCCGCGCAAACTCACCTGCCGCTGTCGATCAAGGCGGTCGATGCGCGCCGCGGTGAGGGCAGGCGTGAGCTTCACGAGATTGTCGAGGCGCACGAGGCCGCCGTGCCGCGTGGGTATGTAGAGGCGGAGGATCGATTCTGGATCGCGCCGGTCGGCTTCCTCGAGTCGGAGCTGCACGTCATAATCTTCGCTCGTCAGGTTGTCGTGAAAGCGTGTCACGCGCATCTCGCCGCCGACCATGATTCGCAGCGCAGAGGCGAGATCTTCCGCATCCACGTCCAATGCTGCGGCGCGGTCTCGGTCGATCTCGACGCGCAGTTCGGGCTTGTCGAACTTGAGTGTCACGTCAGCATCCACAATGCCCAGTTCCGGCGCTCTCTTTCGCAGTGTTTCGGCGTAGGAAAGCAGTTGAGTAAGGTCCGGCCCCATCAGTGCGAAATCGATTTCGTAATTCGCACCGCCGAGGCTGAACGAGGAGCCGCTGCGCACTGATGTGCGTAGGTCCGTGAACTTTCGCATGCGTTTGCGCACCTCTTGAATCACGTCGCGCTGAGTGAAGTTACCTTTGAAAGCCTCCGCCGGATTTCGCAGGAATCGTGGCCAAGTGAAAGTGCGTTCGGCGTGCGGGGTGAGTCGGACGAAGAATCGGGCGTAATGGACCCCGAAGGCGCCGCTGCCGATGCCGCTGAAGATCGAGTGAACTCCGCGTATCCCGCGCATCTCGGTCTCGACGCGCTGCGCCGTCGCGTCCATCGCCGTGAGGCTCGTGCCGTCGCGCGCCACGATGTTCACTTCGAACTCGCCCTCGTCGGTGTTCGTCGGCGTGTATTCCTGCCGCACCTGTTTGTAGAGCGGCACGGCGGACCACATCACGCCGAGCATCAGAAGGCCGACCGCCACGCGGTGACGCATCGAGAAGGTGAGCGCCGCCGTGTAGGCGCGATCAATCCACGCATAGAAACCGCGCCGCGACCGCGCCGCGCCGTGGGAATCAGCAGTCGGCATCCGCAGCAGGCGCGCGCTCATCATCGGCGTGAGCGTGAAGGAGACGAGCAGGCTCATCAGCACCGCCACGGCTGCGGTGAGGCCGAATTGAAAAAGGAATCGGCCGGCGATGCTCGACATGAACGAGACCGGCACGAAGATCACCACGAGGCTGAAAGTCGTCGCCATGACGGCCGTGCCGATTTCCGCGGTCGCCGCGCGCGCGGCTTCGAACGGTCCGAGCCGTTTCTCCTCCATGAAACGAAAAATGTTTTCGATCACGATGATGGCGTCGTCGATTACGATGCCGACCATCAGAACGAGGGCCAGCATCGTCACGCTGTTCAACGTGAAGTTGAGCGCCCACATCATGCCGAACGTGGAGATGACCGAAACCGGAATGGCGACCGCGGCGATGATGGTCGAGCGCCAGTCGCGCATGAAAAGCAACACCACCAAGCTGGCTAGAATGCTGCCGAGGAGCAGGTGGCGGTTGATCTCCGACTGTGCCTCGTAGATGTAGCGGGAGTGGTCGCGGGTGATTTCGAGGTGGATGTCCGGTGGGAGTTGTTTGCGCAACTCATCGAGCTTTTGTTTCGCGGCTTCGATGACGGCGATGCTATTCGCGCCTGATTGCCGGATGATTCCAAGCGACACATTCGGGCGGCCGTTGAAGCGGGCGAGCGTGCGTTGTTCGCGCGTGCCGTCCTCGGCCAGACCGAGGTCGCGCACGCGGATGGGCGCGCCGTTGACGGTGGCGATGACGAGGTCGTTGAAATCCTTCGGCCGTTGCACGCGCGCGATGGTGCGGAGGGTGGCTTCGCGCAGTTCACCAGTGACGTTGCCGCCGGGAACATTGGCGTTCTGGCGGGCGATGGCTTCGCGCACGGCGGTGATTGGAAGGCGATACGCCGCGAGTCGATCGGCGGCTATCCAGACGTTAATGGAGCGGTTGAGTGCGCCGGTCATCTCCACTTCGCCGACGCCGGGAACGCGCTCGAGTTGCACCTTCACCGTCTTTTCAGCGAGCTCGCTCAGCTCGCGTAACGCTCGGTCGCCGGACATCGAGACGACCAGCACGGGGGAGAGATCGTTGTCCACTTTTGAAATAATGGGCGGATCAACCTCGCGAGGCAGCGCGCGAACAACACTGGCGAGGCGGTCGCGGACATCCTGCGTGGCGGAGTCGATGTCGCGCTTCAAATCGAAGGTGACGAAAATATAGGACAAGCCCGGCCACGAGATGGAACGTAGTTCCTGAATGCCTTCGATGCTGTTCACGGCCTCCTCGATGCGGTGGGTGATGAGCGACTCGACCTCGCTCGGGGAGGCGCCGGGCAGCGAGGTGGAGATGCGGACGGTCGGCAGATCGACCGAAGGGAAGCGGTCCACGCCGAGCCGGAAGTAGCTGGCCGCGCCGACGACGACCAACGAGAGGACAAGCATCGTCGCGAAGACCGGCCGGCGGATGGAGACTTCGGCGAGCTTTTGCATCACTCAATGGCCTGCGGCCACTTGTGCATCCGCGACGCCAGCGGCCTCACCGGCTATTTCGTCGCCGGCCTTCAAGCCTTCGAGCACTTCCGTCCAACCGCCCGCAACGCGACCGGTGCGAATGGCGCGTTCGATGAGGCGGCCGTCTTTGAGGATAAAAACTTTCTCGATGCCGGCGAAGGTGACGATCGCGCCGCGCGGCACGCAGAGCACCGACTCGGCGGCCGCAATGACAATCTCGGTGCGCGTGAACTGGCCGGGCCGTAACGTGCCGGGATTTTTCACATCGGCCTCGGCGGCGAGCATTCGGTTGTCCTCGCGGATGGCGGGGCTGAGACGTTGAAGCGTGGCGACAAACGTGTTGGTGAGTCCTTCGGCGCGGAAACGGATAACCTGACCGACCTGCAGGCGCGCGGCTTCACGCTCCGGCACTTCGAGGCGGAGCCGCAGCGCGTCCATGCGAACGAGATTGGCGATCGGCGAACCGACGTTCAGCGATTCACCGCGTCGAGCGTGACGTTCCTGCACTACGCCATCGAACGGCGCAATCAGTCGGGTGTCGGCGAGTTGTTGACGGGCGATGGCGAGCTCGGCACGGCGCTCGGCGAGTTGCGCTTGGCGGTTCCGCACATCTTCGAGGGCGTCGCGGTGCTTGTTGAAGGCGACGTCATGAGCAGCTTGCGCTGCATCGAGTTCGGCTTTCGGCGCGATGTTTTTCTCGACGAGCAGTTGCGTGCGCGTGCGTGCGCGTGCGGCTTCCTCGAGTAACACACGCGCTTGCTGAACGGTGCTCGTGGCATCGAGGTCCACCTTGTCATCGTCGCCGGACAACGGCAGGCCGAGGCGAGCGCGGGCTTGGCCGAGCGAGGCTTCGGACTGACGGAGGCGGAGTTCGAAATCCTGCGGTTCAATTTGCGCGAGCAAATCACCCTGACGAACGGCGCTGCCGAGATCCACAGCGACGGACTGAAGACGGCCGGCGACCTTAGTGCTGAGCGTGGCGTGATCGAGTGGCGCGAGGGAACCGAACACGGTGATGGTGCGTTCCATCGGGCGCAGTTCGGCGCGCGTGGTCTTGAGATTCTTCGGCGCGAGCGGCGGTTCGGCTTTGGTCTTTGGCGCGGCGTCGGGGGAACGGTTCGCCGGACCACATGCGGTGAAGAGTGCGGCAAGCGCTGCCAATACAGCGGCGCGGAATTGATTTCGCGTATCCGGTCTGTTCACAATTTCAGTCCTGCGTCTGCTCATAATGGCCACAAACCGACGCACGGAACAAAGCTTTCATTCTCGTTTTTTGAGCGGCGGAATCTTCATTGCCAGCGTTGAAGCTCAATGATATTGCCCTCGGGATCGGTCATGTAAACGAGCGTGAGTCGGCCGGTTCCAGCGATGTCGAGCGTCACGACCTTGCCGACGTCGCGTCCGCCGAGCGCGAGGATTTGCGCGCGCTTGGTATCGACATCCGGCACCTCGAAGGCGAGGTGGGCAAAGCCGGGCCGATTCAGCGAAGTGGGCAGAGCGCCCTCATTTTGTGCGTAGGTAAAAATCTCGAGCGTCGGGCCGTTTTCGCCGTGGCCGGGCAGTCGAAGGTGTCGGCCGCGAATGCGCGCGCCGGGTATCGCGGTGAGCGCGTCGGTCTGCGGTCCGTGATGATCGCGTTCGGAGCTGACGGGGACGCAATCGAAAACCTTGCAGTAAAAGTCGGCAAGCCGTTCCCAATCGTTGCCAATCAGATTGGTGTGGGCGTACCGGATGGCGGAGGTGGCGTGCGACATAAACGGCTCAGTTTTTCTTCTTCTCGGCTTTCTTGGCGGGCGGCGTCCACGAATCGGTAGGCCAATTCTTCTGCAGCAGCGACTTCATCTCTTTAACCGTCGCGGCGTGCTTGGGATCGCTGGCGAGGTTTGTGAACTCGCGCGGATCGGTCTCGTGATCGTAAAGCTCAACGCCCTGCTTGCCGAGATCCCACTCAGTGTAACGCCAACGCTCGGTGCGGACAGAATAGCCGGGGAATCCTCCGCGCCAGACTTGCGTATGTGCGGGCTTGCTCCACGCGGCGGTGGCGTCATCGAGCAACGGTCGCAGGCTCGCGCCGTGGAGATTTTTCGGCGGCGTGAGTCCGCTGAGGTCGGCGAGAGTGGGATAAAGATCAACCAACTCAACCGTTCTGACAGAGCGCTGGCCGCCAGCTTTCTGTCCGGGCGCAGCGATGATGAGCGGGACGCGCGCGGATTCTTCGAAGAGGGACTGCTTCATTAACAGGCCGTGTTCGCCGACGTGATAGCCATGGTCACTCCAGAAAACGATGATGGTATTCTCCGCGAGTTTGAGTCGGTCGAGCGCGTTGAGCAACTTACCAATCTGGGCGTCCACGAAGGTGATGGTGGCGTAGTAAGCGCGGATGGCTACGCGTGTCTGCGTTTCGCTGACCCCGAAAAGCGGCCACGGTTGGGTTGATCCGAGTGCGGGCTTGGGAACGGCGGCGAGATAATCGCGCGGTTCCTTCGGTAGCGTGATTTTTTCGAGCGGATAGAGGTCGAAGTATTTCTTCGGCGCGATATACGGGCAATGCGGGCGGTAAAAGCCGGCGGCGATGAAGAACGGTTGGTCGCGTTTCGCTTCCATCAACTTGATGACCTCGGCGGCCACTTTGCCGTCGGTCTGTTCCTCGTCCGTGCCGTCCGCGGCGAGGAAGCTGAGCGAGGAACCGAGGCCGCGCTTCGGCGTGTGATTGATTAATTTAGCTTCCTCATCTTTATCGCGGCCGCGCGGGTTGAGCGCGACGTTCCACGAGGCGGGGTCGTCGAGGCCGGGGGTGCCGATTTGGCCGGGGTTGCCGTAGTGATAAATCTTGCCGACGCGCGCGGCGAAATAGCCGTTCTTCATGAACATCTGGGGCAACGTGACGACGTCTGGCAGTGAGGTTTTACGAAAATCCTTTTGCAGATCGAACACCTGCGTGGTGCTCGGGCGCAGGCCGGTCATCAGCGAGGCGCGGCTGGGGCTGCAAAGCGGGAACTGACAATAGGCGCGATCGAAACGCGTGCCGCGCGCGGCGAGTCGGTCGATGTTCGGCGACTTCACGAGCGGATGTCCGTAGCAGCCGAGGGCGTTGTTCATATCGTCCACGGCGATGAAGAGGACGTTGGGGCGCGCGGTTGCATCGGCGGTGAACGCGGCGATCAGGCAGAGCAGGGGAATGAGCGTCCGGAAAAGGTGCCGTTTCATTGGTTCAATCTGAAGGGAAGATGCAGGGGCGGGCAATAGCGAATTGCGGAAAACAAAAACGCCGGACTGGCGGGCCAATCCGGCGTAGAAGTTTCTCCAAACGCAATTAGTTCTTCGGCAGCTTGGCGAGGGCTTCTTTCATTTCTTTCAGATGCACGTCGGCCTGCGGCACGTCGGTGGCGTGGACAATCTTGCCGTCCTTGCCGATCAGGAAACTGGCGCGGCGTGCGATGTTCTTGCCGGCCTCGCGGCGCACGCCGAAGGCATCGGCGATCTTGCCATCGGTATCGGCGAGCAACGGAAAGTTCAGGTTGAACTTGGCGATGAACTTCGTGTGACTCTCGGCGGAGTCAAAACTCACACCGACGACCTCGACGCCGTCCTTTTTCAGATCGCCCATCTGGTCGCGCAAGCCGCAGGCCTGCTTGGTGCAGCCCGGCGTGTCGTCTTTCGGATAGAAATAAAGCAGGACAGCCTTCTTCGCGGTGAAGTCGGAGAGCTTCCAGACTTTGCCGTCCTGATTCTTGCATTCGACGGCGGGCGCCTTGTCACCAGCCTTCGGCACGCTGGCGGCGTGGATGTGAGTGGCGAAGGAAAAGGCCGCGAGCATCGCCAATGAGGATGAAAGGAGTTTTTTCATATGTTGTGTTGTGGCTGAAGCTAGTTGTCCAAATGACGCGGTCAAAGTTTTTTTCTTCAACCTGAATGGCACGCGTGGCAGTATGCGTCCAACTCGCGCTAAAACTAAAACTGCCATGAAACAATTCCTGAGCCTCCTCACGTGCCTTGCCACCCTCACCGTGTTTGCGGCCGATGCGCCGAAAGGCGGCGCGTTTCTCACGCCAGAGACGGCTGGGCCGGATTTCCAAGTGCAGGGCGAATACGCGAGCGAGAAGCTCGGCGCGCAGGTGATCGCGCTGGGCGATGGCAAATTCCGCGCCGTTTTCCTGCACGGCGGTCTGCCGGGCGCTGGTTGGGATAAGTCGGCGAAGGCGGAGATTGAAGGCGCCACTGTTGATGGCAAAACCAGGTTCGGCAAAGCCGACGGCGGTTGGAGCGGTGCCGTCGCTGGCGAAGTTTTCAGCGGCAAGACCGACAAAGGCGAGTCGTTCCAGCTCAAGAAGAGTTTCCGCAAAAGCCCCACTACCGGCGTCAAGCCGCCGGCGGGTGCGGTCGTGCTTTTCGACGGCACGTCGGCCGACAATTTTTCGCCGGGCAAGTTGACGGCCGACGGATTCTTGGCCGAGGGCGCGAACAGCAAGCGCCGGTTCCACAGCCAGAAGCTTCACATCGAATTCCTGCTGCCGTTCCAGCCGACAGCGCGCGGGCAGGGTCGCGCCAACAGCGGTTGCTATCTGCAG
The DNA here is from genome assembly GCA_945860945.1 of Akkermansia muciniphila. Classification (GTDB taxonomy): domain Bacteria; phylum Verrucomicrobiota; class Verrucomicrobiia; order Limisphaerales; family SIAT01; genus SIAT01. Next base: position 3,003 of record CAMASG010000053.1, on the reverse strand, counting down.
GGCCGTTACGAGGTGCAGGTGCTCGATAGTTTCGGGTTGAAGGGGGAGAACAACGAGTGCGGTGGTGTTTACACAATCAAGTCGCCGGACGTGAACATGTGCCTGCCGCCGCTGTCGTGGCAGACGTATGACATCGATTTCACGGCTGCGAAGTTCGACGCGGCCGGGAACAAGACCGAGGACGCGCGCATGACAGTGTTGCACAACGGCGTGAAAATCCACGACGACTTGAAACTACCGAAGACGACCACCGCTGCGCCGCTCAAGGAAGGGGCTGAACCCGGTTACCTGCATCTACAGAATCACGGCAACCCAGTCCGTTTCCGGAACATCTGGGTGGTTGAGAAGTAAGAGAAGCGGCTCCGGCGCCCTGTTCAGTTCAGCGACGCGCGCTTCGAATTTTCCGGTTCCACGACGAACTCGCCCGCGAGCTTTCGCGCCTCGGTGATTTGTTCGACGGTCATCTCCTTCGCCAGCGCGTCGCGGTATTCGCCGGCCTTCGCGTGACCTTGGTTGGCGGCGAGATGGAGCCACTTGTACGCGGCGACAAGATCCTTCTGCACGCTGGCGCCGTGGTAGTAGAAAAGGCCGAGCTGGATCTGGCCGACAGATAATCCCTGCACGGCGGCCCGCCGATACCACTCGAACGCCTGCGCGAAATCCTGCTTCGCGCCGTGGCCCTTCTCATACATCCAGCCGAGTGCGGCCTGCGAGTAGGCGTTGCCTTGTTCCGCGGCCTTGCGATACCACTCGGCAGCGGTGATGAAATCCTGCCGTACGCCGCGGCCGTCGCGATACATCGTGGCGAGATTGTTCTGCGCCATCGGATAACCTTTCTCCGCGGCTTTGAGATACCAGTTGGCGGCCTCGACAAAATCGCGGCGCATGTCGCGGCCGTTTTCGAGCATCCAGCCCAGACTGGTCATCGCGAAGACGTTGCCGGCATCGATAGATTTTTTGTAGCACTTCAACGCCTCCATTTCGTCGCGCGGCACGCCTTCGCCACGCTCATGCATCAAACCAAGATTGTGCCACGCGTGGTCGTTGCCCTGCGCAGCGGCGAGACGGAACCAGCGCACGGCCTCGTTCGGATCTTGCGCCATGCCGCGACCTTCGCGGCAGAACAGGCCGAGATTATTTTGAGCGAGAGCGTGGCCGGCGGTTTTGTAACCAGTCACCGAGGAGGAAATCGGTTCGGCGGCGCGATGATACCACTTGGCGGCCTCGGTGTAGCTCCGATCTACTCCCAAGCCGTGCTCGAACAACCAACCGAGATTGGTCTGCGCGTGGGCGTTTCCTTGATCGGCGGCTTTGCGAAACCACTTGGCGGCTTCGGCGTAATCCTGCGCCAAACCGCGTCCTTCGCGGTAAAGTTGGCCGAGATTATTCTGCGCCATCGACTGTCCCTTTTGCGCGGCGAGCTTATAAAGACGTGCGGCTTCTTGTGGATTGGTCGGCACGCCTTTGCCGGTGTCGTAATGCCACGCGAGATGTGTCTGGGCGAAGTAATCCCCTGCGGCAGCTTTCGTTTTCAGATCATTGATTTTAAGGGGGGGTCCCTGCGCGGGATCGTTCGTGAGCGAAGGCGAGCCAATCGGATCGACCGAGGCGCAACCCGCGAGACACACGACCGCCAGCATCGCGGCAATACGGCCGAAACGTGGCGCAGGTCGGGCAGTGGACGTCGCAGATTTCATCCCGTTGCCAAGCTACACGAACGATCGCATCTGACAAGCGGGAGCTGTTCACGGCTTCTTCACAGACGTGGGGTCAATCGCGCGGTTTGACCTGCACCGTCATTTTTTGGCATTCTCCTTTTATGGGCAACACTTTTGGGCACCTGTTCCGCATCACCACTTGGGGCGAATCGCATGGCGGCGCGGTCGGCGTGGTGCTGGATGGCTGCCCGCCGCGGCTCAAACTCACGGAAGCGGACATCCAGCCCGATCTCGACCGTCGTCGGCCTGGTCAGTCGCGCATCGTCACGCAGCGCAAGGAGACCGACACGGTTAAGATTTTCTCCGGCACATTCGAAGGCCGCACGCTCGGCACGCCGATTTTAATGTTCGTGCCGAACGAGGACCAGCGTTCCGAGGCGTACAGCGAGATGGCGACGAAGTTCCGCCCGTCCCACGCGGATTTCACTTATCAGGCGAAGTACGGCATCCGCGCGTGGCCCGGCGGCGGCCGCACCAGTGCGCGCGAGACGGTTGGTCGCGTGGCTGCCGGCGCGGTTGCGAAGAAACTTTTGCGCGAGCAGTTCGGTGTGGAAGTGCTGGCTTACGTGACGCAGGTCGAACGCGTCATCGCCGAGGTCGACCGCGAGAAGGTGCGTTTCAAGGACATCGAATCGAACATCATCCGCTGCCCCGACCAAGCCGCGGCGGAACGCATGATTGGCGTGATTGACCGCGTCCGCAAAGATGGCGACAGCGTGGGCGGAATTATCGAAGGCGTTGTGCGCGGCGTGCCAGTGGGTTGGGGCGAACCGGTGTTCGACCGACTCGAGGCCGATCTCGCGAAAGCGATGCTCAGTTTGCCGGCGACGAAGGGTTTCGACATTGGCTCCGGTTTCGATGCCGTGACAATGCGCGGCAGCGAGCACAACGACATCTTCCGCATGAAAGGCGGCCGTGTGCGCACGCTCACGAACCGTTCTGGCGGCATCCAAGGAGGCATCTCGAACGGTGAAACGATTTATTTCCGCGTCGCGTTCAAGCCGACCGCGACCATTCTGCAAGAGCAGGACACCGTGAGTGCCGAAGGTCGCAATGTGAAGCTCAAGGCGCGTGGACGCCATGATCCGTGCGTGTTGCCGCGCGCGGTGCCGCTCGTCGAATCGATGACCGCGCTCGTGCTCGCGGACCACGCGTTGCGCCATCGCGCGCAGTGCGGCAAATGATTTATGCGCACGTTCGTCTGCCTTTTTCTCCTACTCGCGAACTCCCTTTCCGCTGCGGAGACGGTCGATGCGCCGTCGTGGGATCTCGCGCTTCTTTCCAA
>CAMASG010000052.1 GCA_945860945.1 Akkermansia muciniphila | reverse complement strand
GTGCCGACTTTCTTCGCGGCGGGGTCGGTCGCGGAATAAATGTCGCCGGTGCGCAGGCCGTTGGCGATGGCTTTGCTGACGGCGGCGTCGATGGCGTCCGCGGCGGCGTTCTGTTTGAAGCTGTAGCGGAGCATCAGGGCGGTGGAAAGAATTTGCGCGATGGGGTTGGCGAGGTTCTTGCCGGCGATGTCCGGCGCGGTGCCGCCGGCGGGTTCGTAGAAGCCGAAGGTCTGTTCGCCGCTGGTCACGCCGAGGCTGGCGCTGGGCAACATTCCGAGCGAACCGGCGAGCGCGGCGGCTTCGTCGGAAAGGATGTCGCCGAACATGTTTTCGCAGAGCATCACGTCGAACTGCGTCGGGCGCAGCATGAGTTGCATCGCGCCGTTGTCCACGAACATGTGGTCGAGCGTCACGTCGGGGTACTGCTGGGAAATCTTCGTCACCACGTCGCGCCAGAGCACGCCGTTCTCGAGGACGTTGGCTTTGTCGATGCTGCAGACTTTTTTGCGGCGAAGCTGCGCGGCCTTGAAGGCGACGTGGGCGATGCGCTCGATTTCCGGCGTGGTGTAAACCATCGTGTCGATGGCGCGCAGATGGCCGTTGCCGATGTCCTCGGTCTTTTTCGGCTGGCCAAAATACATGCCGCCGGTCAACTCGCGCACGACGAGCATGTCGATGCCGTCGCCCTGACGCTCCTTCGAGAGTGGGCAGGCGTGGGCGAGTTCCTTGGGCAATCGCACGGGGCGCAGATTGGCGAAGAGACCAAACTCTTTGCGCAGACGCAACAGCGCGGCGCGCTCGGGACGTTCCTCTTTCGGGAGGGTCGGGTCGCGGTCGGGCAGGCCGACGGAGCCGAACAAAATGCAATCGCTCAGTTTGCAGAGCGCGAGCGTGGCGTCGGGCAACGCCTTGCCCGCGGCGTCAATGCCCGCCCAACCGACCGGCGCTTCGGTAATTTGGAACGAGAGGGGAAACTTCTTCTCGACGGCGCGCAGCACTTTGATGGCCTCGCGCATCACCTCAGGCCCGATGCCGTCGCCAGCGAGCGAGGCGATTTTGAAAACGGAGTTGCTCATAAAATGGCGCGCGAGAATAGGCGCGAGCAGCGATGGCGGCAAGCGCCGTGTGCGGGGTTTGACAAACCGGCGTCCGCGCCCAAATTTGATTATGATACTCCTGCTGCTATTGCTGGGGGGGTTCGCGCTGGTGATTCTGCTGGCGCCGCTTTTCCCGATCATTTGCGTGGCAGGCCTGCTGCTGAGCGGGATGGGAGGCATCCGCGGTAAACAACCGCGACCGCCGAGGGCGACCTGAGGTTTCCTCGCCTCACGGTGAAGGTTGGACGGATGAACCCCGCCCAAGTGGGCTCATGGCGTCGCTTACTTGCCGGCGGCTTTGGCCGGCGGGGTGAGTTCGAGGATTTGGCCGCTGAGGAGCAACACGTAAACTTCGCCCTCGGCGTCCTCGGCGAAGCTGGCGACGGTGCGCACGGGGTTCGGCTTCACCACTTGGCTGTTGGCGGTGACTTTCTTGCCGTCATAGCGCAGTCCCCAAATCGTGCCCGACTTGTAATCGCCATAAAGATAGACGCCGTGGAGCGCGGGCAATTTCTTGCCGCGATAGACGTAGCCGCCGGTGATGCTCAGTCCGGGGCTGTGCTCGGAGAAGGCGGTCTCTTTCATCAAGGCCAGCGTGTGGGCGTATTCGAGGACGGGGTCGATGTACGGGCTGTGTTTATGCGCGGACTCTTTCCACGGATGAAACCCTTCGCGGACTTTCCAGCCGTAGTTGCCGCCTTTCATGATGACGTTGATCTCCTCCCATTTATCCTGACCGACGTCGGCGGCCCAGAGCGCGCCGGTCTGGCGATCGAAGCTCATGCGCCAGACATTGCGCAGGCCGTAGGCCCAGATCTCGGCGCGTGCGCCGGTGCGATTGGCGAAGGGATTATCCTTGGGAATGCCATACGGAAGCGTGCCGGTGCGGCTGTCCACATCGATACGCAGGATTTTGCCGAGCAGGGTGCCGAGATTTTGAGCGTTGTCATTCGGGTCGTCGCGCTCGCCGCCGTCACCGTGGCTGATGTAAAGTTGGCCGTCCTTGCCGAAGAGCAGCGCGCCGCCGTCGTGGTTCCAGAACGGCCGCGGGATGGTGAGCAGGATGCGTTCGCTGGCGGGATCGGCTTTGTTCGCATCGGTCTTCGACACGGTGAATTCGCTCACCACACTGCGCATCGGGGATTGCTGCGAGTAGAAGAGGTAGAACTTGCCGTTCTCCTTGAAGCGCGGGTGGAAGGCCAGGCCGAGCAGGCCTTCCTCGTCCTTCTCGTACGGCTTGCGCGCGGTGATGTCGAGGAAGGTGACGGTGTTGGTGGCGGTGCGGTCGCGCGGAAGAATCAGGATGCGGCCGGCCTGCTCGACGAGGAAGAGACGGCCCGAGGCATCCGGTGCGGCCTCGAGACAAAGCGGGCGGGCGACTTTGAGATTCGGCCACGCGGACCGCAATTCGAGCTGCGGAATCGTCTCAGCCGCAGTGAGGATTAAGGGCGAGAGCAACAGCGTGGCGCAGATTGCGAGTGTGCGGAAGAGAGAGCGAATCATGGCCGGATTAAAGCGTGCTGTTGCCGGAAGTCAAACGCGCGGTGGCTGCTGCGCCCGTTTCGTAACCGCGGTCGCAGCCGGATTGGAATTGGGATTGCAGTCCCGGCGCGGCGGGCGATACTCGCGCGGTTTTTCCGCCGCACTGCGCGGCAATGTTGCGATGATCGACTGGAACATTCAATCGCGGGCCCACGCCTGCCAAGCTTGCGAAGCGGCCTTCGCCGACAAGCAGCCTTATCACACCATCCTCGTCGAGCACCGTCGCGAGTATCAAAGGCTGGATCTCTGCGAGAAATGTTGGACGGCGAAACACGGCGCCGTCAGCGAACAAGCGGGCGAGCAGAAGGGTTTCGTCTCGCACTGGCAGGGCATCTATCACGTGCCGCCGGCCGCGCCGCCGGATCCGATCCAGAAAGAGACGGCCGAGACGTTGCTGCGTAAATTGGTCGAGCTGAATGACCCGAATTATCGCGCGACCAGTTACATCCTCGCCGTGATGCTCGAGCGCAAACGGATACTCAAAGTGAAGGAGCAGTTGCGGCAGGAAGGCCGGCGTATCTTCGTGTATGAGCATCCGAAGACGGGCGATCTTTTCACGATCCCCGATCCCGATTTGCAGCTCACGCAGCTTGAGGATGTGCAACGGCAGGTGGCGCATTTGATGGAACACGGGCTGAACCCCGCGCCGCCGTCGAACGCTTCCGCGGAACCGGCCGCGACGGAAACATCCACCGAACCCGTCGCTGTACCGCAACCGACCGAAGAGCCCGCTGCGGGCTGAACGGTCTTTCCACTGTGCCCGATCTCGAGTCATTTCAAACGCGGCTCGGCCATACTTTTCGCGATGTCGCGCTGCTGCGAATGGCGTTGACGCATCCCTCCGCCGCCGTCGAGTTGAACGGCCCGCGCGAGCATAACCAAAGGCTCGAATTCCTCGGGGACGCGGTGCTGCGACTGCCATTGAGCGGGGCGCTTTACGGGGCCCATCCGGCGTTCGACGAGGGGGCGCTCTCGAAGACGCGCGCGCGGATGGAGAACGAGACGGCGCTGGCGGAACGGGCGCGGGTGCTCGGGATCGGCGCGCATCTGCTGCTGAGCCGCGGTGAGCTGGCCAACGGCGGGCGCGAACGCGCCTCCATTTTGGCCGCCGCGTTCGAGGCGTTGCTCGGGGCGATTTATTTGGATGGCGGCTTCGAAGCGGCGCGGGCATTCGTGCTCCGCGAGTTTGCGGAGGGCTTGGCCGACTTCGCCAGCGACCCGTCGTCGGATAATCCGAAGGGCCAATTGCAGGAGCTGTTGCAGGCGCGTTCGACGGAGTTGGTCGAGTATCGGCTGCTGAACACCAGCGGGCCGGACCACGACCGCGTGTTCGAGTGCGCGGTGTGGCACAGCGGTGCGGAGTTGGGGCGGGGGCTGGGCCGGAGCAAGAAGGCGGCGGAAACTGCGGCGGCGCGGGCGGCTCTCGTGACCGCGCGAGGATGAATCGCGCGTTTGAAGGTTGAGGTGCACTAAATGGTGCGTGGTGAACAATCTCCCGCTCGCCAGTTGGTCAAACCCAGCTAAGCTGTGGTAGGATGGATTGCTAATAGCCACTCGCTGCTCCACGATGGTTTGCTTGACGCGGCGAGGGCAACTCACTTACGTTGCGCGAATTGAAACAACAAGTTATGTCCGGATTTCCAATCCCTTACGTCGTTGAACAAACTGGGCGCGGCGAGCGCGGGTATGACATTTACTCGCGTCTGCTAGTGGATCGCATCGTCTTCCTCGGCACGCCGGTGGACGACATGGTGGCGAATGTGATCATCGCGCAGTTGCTGTTCCTGCAGATGAGCGATCCGAAGAAGGACATCCATCTTTACATCAACTCGCCGGGCGGCAGCGTCACGGCGGGCCTCGCGATTTACGACACGATGCAGTTCATCACCTGCGAGGTGAACACCTACTGCATCGGCCAGGCGGCCTCGATGGGCGCGGTGCTCCTCTCCGGCGGCGCGAAGGGCAAACGCTTCTCGCTACCGAACGCGAACATCATGATCCATCAGGTGCTCGGCGGCGCCGAAGGCGCAGCTAGCGACGTGGAGATTCGTGTGAAGTATATGCTCAAGCTGAAGCACCGCTTGAACTCCATCATCTCCAAGCACACGGGGCAGCCCATCGAAGTCGTCGAGAAGGCCTGCGACCGCGATAATTTCATGACCGCCGACGAGGCCAAAGCGTTCGGTCTCGTGGACGAAGTTGTAGCTTCTCGTAAAGAAGTTCCAGGATTGCCCGATAAGACTAGTGTGCCGGCGTAACGGCACCGAAGAATTGGAGTAATAGAATGGCTCGGCCGACCAACCTGACCTTGTGCAGCTTCTGCGGCAAATCGCACGCGGAAGTGCGGAAGCTTATATCCGGCCCCGGCGTCTACATCTGCGACAACTGCATCACCGTCTGCAAAAGCGTCCTCGACAAGGAACTGCAGGCTGAACAGCGCAAGACGCTCCCGAAGCTCAAGGTGCCCAAGCCGGCGGAGATCAAGCGCCAACTCGACCTCGCTTGCATCGGTCAGGATCACGCGAAGAAGACGCTCGCCGTCGCGGTTCACAATCATTACAAGCGCATCCTCCACGACAAAGCCCACACCGAGGACATCGCCGACGTGTCCACGCCGCACCACGATATCGTCATCGAGAAGAGCAACATCCTGCTCATCGGCCCCACCGGCTCGGGCAAGACGCTGCTGGCCCGTTCGCTCGCGAAGGTTTTGGATGTTCCCTTCGCCATCGCCGATGCCACCACGCTTACCGAGGCTGGCTACGTCGGCGAAGACGTGGAGAACATCGTCCTGCGCCTGCTCCAGAGCGCCGAGTACGACGTGAAGCGCGCACAGATGGGCATCGTGTACATCGACGAGATCGACAAGATCGCTCGCAAGACCGAGAACGTCTCCATCACGCGCGACGTTTCCGGCGAAGGTGTGCAGCAGGCGCTGCTGAAGATTTTGGAAGGGACCATCTGCAATGTCCCACCGCAGGGCGGCCGCAAGCATCCGCAGCAGGAGTACATCAAGGTGGACACCCACAACATCCTGTTCATCTGCGGCGGCGCGTTTGTTGGTTTGGATAGCATCATCCTGCGCCGGCTCGGCAGCCGCACGCTCGGCTTCGGTGCTCCGGCGCAAGGTCAGGAGACCGGTCCCGTCGAGAAGCGCGAAGCGCTCGCGAAGGTCGAGCCGGAGGATTTGATCGGGTTCGGTTTCATCCCCGAGTTCATCGGCCGCCTGCCGATGTTCACCGTCCTCGGCGAGTTGACGGAGGAGCAGTTGATTTCCGTCCTCACGGATACCAAGAACGCCCTCACCAAGCAGTATGCGAAGCTGATGTGGATGGAAGGCGTGGAGCTGGAATTCACGACCGACGCGCTGCACGCCCTCGCCGGGCTGGCTCACAAGAAAGGCACCGGCGCGCGCGCCCTGCGCAGCCTGCTCGAGAAGCTGATGCTCGAGGTGATGTACGAGGTTCCCAGCAACGAAGATATTGTTGCCGTGCAAGTGACGAAGGAAGTCGTCACCGAGCACGCCAAGCCGCTTCTCCGGCGCAAAGAAGACGCCGCGGCTGCCTAATCTTTCCCGTCCCGTGAGCTTCAGGGCTTGCTGGGCGGGCCTTTTATTTCTAATTTCCACCGCTCAATGGCAACGCCGTTCCAACCAAACCAGAGTATCGCGAGTCACGTCCGCGCCATCCCGCGCTCGGGCATCCGCGAGTTCTTCGATCTTGTCCAAGGCCAGAAGGACATCATCTCGCTCGGCGTCGGCGAGCCGGATTTCGTCACGCCGTGGAACATCCGCGAGGCGGCCATCTACGCGCTCGAGCGTGGCAAGACCAGCTACACATCGAACCTCGGTCTGCTCAGCCTGCGCGAAGCCATCAGCGAACATTTGGTGGAACATTTCGGCGTTCGTTACCATGCCAAGACGCAGATTCTCATCGCCGTCGGCGTGAGCGAAGCGCTCGATCTCGCGCTGCGCGCCGTCATCAATCCCGGCGACGAAATCATTTACCACGAGCCGTGTTACGTGAGCTATTCGCCGAGCATCGCGCTCGCGCACGGCAAGCCGGTCGCCATCGAATGTACCGCCGCGAACGGCTTCGCCGTCACCGCTGAGGCGATTGAAAAAGCCATCACGCCGCGCACGAAGGCGTTGATGTTGAATTTCCCGACCAACCCGACCGGCGGCACGATGACGCGGCCGGAGCTGGAGAAAATCGCAGCGGTCGTCCAGCGCCACAACCTCGTCGTTCTCACGGACGAGATTTACGCCGAGCTGACTTTCGAGGGCGAACACGTCTCCATCGCGTCGCTGCCCGGCATGGCGGAGCGCACAATTTTCCTGCACGGTTTCAGCAAGGCATACGCGATGACCGGCTTCCGCATCGGTTACGCCTGCGGCCCGGCGGAGCTGATTGATGCGATGATGCGCATCCACCAATACTCGATGCTTTGCGCCAGCATCATCAGCCAGGAAGCCGCGCTCGAGGCGATCAAGCACGGCGCCGCCGCCTGTGCCGAGATGCGGGAGCAATACAAGCTGCGCCGCAATTTCATCGTGAAGGCGTTCAACGATATGGGCCTCACGTGCCATCTGCCGCGCGGCTCCTTCTACGCGTTTCCGTGCATCAAGAGCACCGGATTGAGCTCGAAGGAATTTGCCGTGCGCCTGTTGCAGGAAGAGAAAGTGGCCGCCGTGCCCGGCAGCGCTTTCGGCGCGAGCGGTGAAGGCTACATGCGTTGCTGTTTCGCGACCTCGCTCGAGCAAATTCAGACCGCCACCGAGCGGATGGCGAGGTTCGTCGCCCGCGTGCGGCAGTGAAAATCCGGCGCGGCTTGCGCTGGTCGCGGCCGATTGTTTCTGCGCTGTCACCAATCTGCCGTTGACGCTCCAGCGGCCTTGCTCGCATTATTCGCGCGCGTGCCGGTGTCGGCGCATTTCAGAAATTGGATTTGAAACCTACCTTGCTATGAATCTCGACGAACTTTACGCGAAGCTGCTGGTCAAAACGCCCGTCAAGATGGTCCTCGTGGTGCTCGACGGCCTCGGCGATATCGCCACGCCCGCGCAGGGCAACCTCACTCCACTCGAAGCGGCGGTGACGCCCAACCTCGATCGGCTGGTGAAAAACGGCTGCGCGCAGGGGCGCATGACGCCCGTCGCGCCGGGCATCACGCCCGGCAGCGGCCCCGGTCACCTCGCGCTTTTCGGTTACGACCCGCTCGAATTCGAAGTCGGCCGCGGTGTGATTGAAGCGCTCGGCCTCGGCATCGAGTTGAACGCCGGTGACGTGGCGGCGCGCGCGAATTTCTGCACGCTCAATGACAAAGGTCTCGTGACCGATCGCCGTGCCGGCCGCATCGCCACCGAGGTGTGCGAAGAATTGTGCGCGGTGCTTTCGAGCAAGATCAAGAAAATCGGCGACACCGAGGTGGTCATCAGAGCGGGCAAAGAACACCGCTTCGTCGTCATTTTCCGCGGCAAAGGATTGGAAGGGCCGTTGACCGATACCGATCCGAATCGCGAGGGGTTGCCCATCGCCGTCGCGAAACCGATCAACGCGAAGAGCGTGAAGCAGAAGAAAATGGCGAAGCTCATCGCCGACTTCTACAAGGTCGCGCTGCCGTTGCTCAAAGGCCGTCAACCGGCCAACGGCTTCCTTATGCGCGGCGTGGCGCATCAGCCGGCCATCCCGCTTTTCGCCGATCGTTACGCGATGCGCCCCGCGGCAATCGCTGTCTATCCGATGTACAAGGGCCTCGCCCAGCTCGTCGGCATGGTGAAGATCGAGGGGCCGCAGACCATTGCCGAACAGTTCGAGCGATATCAGGCCGAATACGATAATCACGACTTTTTCTTCATCCACTACAAGTACACCGACAAGTCGGGCGAGGACGGCAACTTCGACGCGAAGGTGAAAGCGATTCAGGACTTCGACGCTGCGCTCCCGATCTTGCTGGAGAAGAAGCCGGACGTGCTGGCGATCACCGGCGACCACTCGACGCCGTGCTCCATGCGCGGCCACTCGTGGCATCCGCAGCCGGTGTTGCTGCACTCGGCCTGCAGCGGATCGGACAAGCTCGATCGCTTCACCGAGACGGGGGCGAACGTCGGTTCGCTCGGCGTCTTCGAAGCCAAGTATCTCATCCGCTTGATGCAGGCGAACGGGAAGATGTTCGACAAGTTCGGCGCGTGATTCATTGATTCTTTTAACCGCCGAGACGCAGAAAATGAAAGCCGTCATTCTCGCCGCAGGGAAGGGGACGCGGATGCGCGAGCTCACGGCCGAGTTGCCGAAGCCGATGCTCCGCGTGCACGGGAAGCCGATCCTCGAGCACATCGTCGAGGGGCTCAAAGCCGCGGGCATCCATGAGTTCTGCATTATTACCGGCTGGTGTGCGGACGTGGTGGAAAGCTACTTTGGCGACGGCTCCAAGTGGGGCGTCCACATTCAGTATGCGCGGCAGATTGTGCAGGACGGCACCGGCAAAGCGCCCGAGTTGGCGAAGGCATTTATTGGCGCGTCACCTTTCGTTCTCACGTACGGCGACATTCTCGTGAAGCCGGAGACGTACGCGCGAATGATTCATCGTTACAACGAGGGCCACTTCTCCGGCGTGGTGACGGTGATCGGCAGCGAGGATGTGACCAAGGGCGGACTTTTCTTTTTCAACGAGAAGTTCGAGTTGGCACATCTCGTCGAGAAACCTTCACCGAAGCAGCTCGAGGAATTGAGCGCGCAGGGTTGGCTGAAGTCGGGCGAGACGGCGTGGTACAACGCCGGCATCTATATTTTTCGCCCGTCGCTATTCGAGTTCACGGCCAAGCTGGAGAAATCGCCGCGCGACGAATACGAGCTGACCGACGCTATCAGCGCGCTCATCAAGACTCACCATCCTCTGGCGGGTTTGAAGATCGAGGGACGCTGGGTGGACGTGCGCGATCCCGAGGTGCTCGCGACGTTGGAACAGCAGCAGAACTAGTTTTTCGGAGGCGTCTTCGCTTCGTCTCTATTCCCGCCTTCACGGAAGTTTCTTGAAACCCGCCTCGCGCGACCGCACAAATAACGGGATGCAAAAGGTTACGGACCTGCGGATTGTCTCATCGGAAGCGCTGCCAAGCCCGATGGAGATGCGCCAACTCGTCGCGCGCACGGATACGCAGACGGAGTTGGTCGCGCGCGTGCGCCGCGAAATCCACGAGATCATCCACGGTCGCGATCCGCGTTTGCTGGTCGTGGTTGGTCCTTGCTCGATTCATGATGTGGATGCGGGCGTCGATTATGCGAAGCGGCTTGCCGCTCTGTCGAACGAGTTGAGCGACCGCATGCTCATCTTGATGCGCGTCTATTTTGAGAAGCCCCGCACCACCACTGGCTGGAAGGGGTTGATCATGGATCCGCATTTGAACGAGACGTGCGACATCCCGGCCGGCCTGAAGTGTGCGCGCGAATTTCTCGGCCGCGTACTCGATCTCGGGATTCCGACCGCCACCGAGTTGCTCGATCCGATCACACCGCAATACATTGCCGACTCGCTTTGCTGGGCGGCGATTGGCGCGCGCACAGTCGAGTCGCAGACACATCGGCAGATGGCCTCGGGCCTTTCGATGCCGGTCGGTTTCAAGAACGGGACGAGCGGCGATTTGCAAGTGGCCGTGAACGCGATTCTCGCTGCGCGCCAGCCGCAGACGTTTCTCGGCATCACACCCGAAGGTCGTGCGTCCGCCGTGACCACCACCGGCAATCCCGATTGCCAGCTCGTCCTCCGCGGGGGCAGTAACGGAACGAACTACTCGGCTGCGCAAGTGGGTGAGGCCGTGACGTTGCTCCAGAAGCAGAAACTTCCGCCCTCGCTGATGATTGATTGCAGCCACGCCAACAGCAGCAAGGATCCCGCCCGCCAACCCGAGGTGCTCGATGCCGTGCTCGCTCAAGTGACGGCTGGTGCGCGCCACATTCACGCGGTGATGATCGAGAGCAATCTTTTCGCTGGTGCGCAGGCGCTCACTTCGGATCACAAGGCGCTGAAGTACGGCGTCTCCATCACCGACGGCTGCATCGGTTGGGACACGACCGAAACCACGTTGCGCCGCGCGCATTCGTCGCTCAAGGTGCGGTTCTAACGGCTGTCCTATGAGTTTCTAAAAAGAAAAAGCCACAGGGATTATCCCGTGGCTTTTGTGTTTTTGAGAATGCTTTTTAGATCGCGGCGGGCGCGATTTCTTCGACCTGGGCTTCCTTGAGCAGGAAGTCCACGACCTTGGCGATGAGCAACTGCTCGTGGATCTCGCCGAAGCCGTCGCGCTTCTGGAGCTCCTTGATGAACTTGCCCGGCTCCATCTGATATTGCTGGGCGAGCACGAGCACTCGGCGCGTGATCTCTTCCTGCGTGACCCTGAGCGACTCCTTCTCGGCGATGCGGCGGGCGAGGAAGGTGAGTTTCACGCGTTCCTTCGCGGTGCTCGCGGCGCTCTGATAAATCTCGTCCTTCTGCTTCTCGAGCAACTCGCGCGGCACACCGCGCTGCTGGTTCTCGGCGACGATGTTATAGACCACGCTGCGGGTCTCGGTCTGCACGACGGTCTCGGGCAGTTCGAAGGTGACACGGCCGAGCAACTCACGCACGAGTTGGTCGCGCGTGGCACGTTCGGTGCGGAATGCGCGGTCGTTCTGCAAATCGGTGAGGACGCCCTCGCGCAATTTCTCGAGGCTCTCGGCGCCAAAACCTTTGGCCAGCTCCTCAGTCAGATCGGGCAGCACCTTTTCTTTCACATCGACGATTTCGACGTTGTAAACGCCATCCTTGCCTTGCAATGGGGCGGAAACGAAATCGGTCGGGAAGGTGACTTTCACCTCGCGCGTGTCGCTCTTCTTCGCGCCGACGAGCTGCGGTGTGAAGCCGGGGATGAAATGGTCTTTCTCGATGCGCAGCCAGAAACCGGTCTGCTGCGTGATGCCGCGCGCGGTCGGCGCGAGATCGGTGAGTGGCTTGCCGTCGCAGGTGCCGGTGTAGTTCACCACCACGAAGTCGCCATCGCGCACCTCGCGTTCCACATCTTTATACTCGGCACGTTGCTCGCGCAGCACGTCGAGCGCCTTCACCACATCGTCGTCGGTGACTTCGGATTTCTCACGCTTGACCGGCAAACTCTTGTAATCCGGCAACTCAAACTCCGGCGCGGTCTCGATGGTGGCTGCGAATTGCAGCGACTGGCCGCGTCCGAACTGAATCTCCTCGATGTCAGGATAGACCACCGGCGAAAGTTTCTGGTCGGTGACCGCTTTCTGGTAATGCTCGCTGATCAGCTTGCGCTTGACCTCTTCGTCGATCCGCGGACCGTAGGCACGTTCCACAGCGGACTTCGGCGCTTTGCCGGCCCGGAAACCCGGCAGTTGCGCGCTCTTCTGGAAATCGGCCGTCACCGCCGCAAACACGGCGTCCACCGCGCCCGCTTCCACTTCCACGCGCATGAGTTTTTTGCACGGGGCCAAATTTTCAACCGTTACATTCACAGACAGACCTTTCGTTTTTTACTGCGCCAAGTGGCGCGAAGGTCGGTCAGCGTAGGTGGGGCGCGTCTTCGCGTCAAGTCCCCGCGCTCCACGCGGCTGCCTTTTCCCACTTGAATGCTTTGACGGCACGCGTGGTCAAAGCAAGCGCTCGCGGTTCCATCTCTGTTTCGAGGCTGGACGCGATTGCTCTGAACCTGAGAAAGTAACCAACGATGAAAATCACATTGAAAGTCGTCGCGGCACTGGCTGTGGCGGGAATCGTGGCCGCCAGTGCGCAAACTGCGCCGGCAAAACCGAGTTGGAAAGATTCCAAATCCAAGCTCATCCAAGCCGACTTCCCAATCACCACCGCCTGCATCGGCGCGAAGTTCCCCGCCGGCAACAAGGCGAACAAAGGCATGGCGATGATTGTCGGCGAAGGTGCCTTCATGAGTTTCGACACGGATTTGCTCCGTTTCTCCGCCGGTTGGGTCGCAGCCGCGGCTGCCGAGAAGGGCAAGACCAACCTCGTCGGCTTCATTAGCGACAAGGGCGTGACTTTCAATGGCAGCCACGGCGGCCACCCCGAGGCTCTCGGCGAACAGAAGTTCGGCACCAAGTCCGGTCCCGGTTGGGCCGACGCCGCCGGCTCGTTTGCCGATCCGCGCAAGGAACCGTTTGGTCCGCTGCCGAAATCGTGGGCCCGCTGGGACGGCCACTACGTCGTTGGCGACAAAGTCGTTCTCGCCTACACCGTTCACGGCACGAAGATTTACGACCAACCCGGCAGCGTGGAGCAGGATGGCCAGACTGCGTTCCTGCGCACGATCAAGATTGACGCGGCGAAAGCGGATTTGACTGCGCTCATTCTCGACGGCGAAGGCGCTGCGAAAATCGAGAACGGCGCGGCGGTCGTGGATTGTGGCAACGGCGTGATCGCGCGTGTCGAGTTGGTCGGCGCGCCGAAAGGTGCCGCTCTGGCCGTCGCGGACGGCAACCGCGTCGTGTTGAAAATCGCCAACGCCACGGCCGGCTTGTTCAACGTCGTGATTTGGAAAGGCGCGAAAGCGGATGAGGCGAAGTTCGCCGCGCTCGCCGCCGTGAAGCCTGCGCTGGCGGATTTCGCCAAGGGCGGCAAGCCGCACTGGCCGGAGACGGTGGTCACCAAAGGCGTGATCGAGAGCAGCAAGACGCCCGACAGCGCGTTCGTCACCGACGTGATCACCGCGCCGGACAAGAATCCGTGGAACCGCCGCGTGCGTTTCGGTGGGATGGATTTCTTCAGCGACGGCAAGCGCGCCGCGCTCAGCACGTGGGACGGCGACATCTGGATCGTCAGCGGCATTGATGAGAAACTCGAGAATCTCGAGTGGCGTCGTTTCGCCTCGGGCGGCTTCGAGACGCTCGGGCTCAAGATTGTGAACGACGTGGTTTACACGAGCGGCCGCGATCAGATCACGCGTTACCACGACATCAATGAAGACGGCGCGGCCGATTACTACGAGAACTTCAACAACGAGATCACCAGTTCGCCCGGCTTCCACGAGTTCGTGTTCGATCTGCACACGGATAAGGAAGGTAACTTTTACACCGCGAAGGCCGGTCCGGTGAAGGGCGGCGGGCGCGGATTCGGCGGCGGCGGCGGCAACGGCGATATTTCTGCCCACGCCGGTTGCGTGCTGAAGATCAGCAAGGACGGATCGAAGCTCGAGGTGTACGCCACCGGCGTGCGCGCCCCCAACGGTATCGGCGTCGGCCCCGACGGTCAGGTGACCACCGGCGATAACGAAGGCTCGTGGGTTCCCGCCTGTCCGGTCAACTGGGTCAAGCCCGGTTCCTTCCTCGGCGTGGAAGATCTCAACCACGGCCTCGACAAAAAGAGCTTCCAGCAGCCGCTCATGTGGTTGAGCAAATCGTGGGATAATTCCGGCGGCGGCCAGACGTGGGTCACGAGCGACAAGTGGGGCCCGTTCAAAGGCGAGTTGCTGCATTGTTCCTACGGTCAGTCCTCGCTCTATCTGATCATGAAGCAGGAGGTGGGTAACGTGATGCAGGCCGGCGCGGTGAAGATTCCCATCAAGCTCACGTCGTCCGCGATGCGTCCGCGTTTCAATCCGCGTGATGGCCAACTCTACAACGCCGGTCTGCGCGGCTGGCAAAGCAACGCCGCCAAAGAGGGCGGGTTCGACCGTGTCCGTTACACCGGCAAGCCCGTCCAGTCCGTCTCCGGCTTGAAGGTGGATCGCTACAGCGTGAGCCTCTCCTTCACCCAGCCGCTTGAGAAATCTTCGGCCGAGGACGTGCAGAATTACAATGGCGAGCGCTGGAACTACATGCGCACCTCCAACTACGGCTCGCCCGAAATCTCCGTGAATGATCCGGCGAAAAAGGGCCACGACAAGCTCGATATCAAATCCGCCAAGCTCAGCGCTGATGGCAAGACCGTGACGCTCGAGATCGCCGACCTCAAGCCGGCGATGCAGCAACTCCTCAACTTCAACAAGCTCAAGGCCAAGGACGGCTCCGAGATCACGCAGCGCGTCCTGCACACGATCAACGCGATTCCTTGAGTTTGCGCGGCCAATTCGCTAACACAACGGGGGCGGGCAACCGCCCCCGTTTCAATTTGAACAGGTGAACGCGGTTCGCGTGTGAGCCGCGTGTTACTCATCGAGTCAGCAATCTTTTGAAGATGAAGATGAAGTTCCGTTCCGTCATCGCGTTTCTCGCCGCGTGGCCCATCGCGCTTCTTGCCCAAGCTCCCGCAAAGCCCGCGCCTGTCGCGGCCGGACTCGCTGTCACTTTCAAAGCCGGCGCCGCCAGCGACACGGCCACCGCGCCGAATGTCTGGCTCCACGTCGCCGCTGGTCAATCTGTCACGCCGTTCATTCCCGCGGGGCCGTTCACTGCCGAGTGGCAGGGCGTAGTGAATGCCGACTTGCGGGGCGATTACGCCTTCGAAGCCGAGTTGAACGGCGCAGTGAAAGTGGAGTTGAACGGCGCGATTGTGCTCGAGGGCGCTGGAAAGAACGGCGTCACGCCGCGCTCGAAGACAATCCGTCTTTCGAAAGGGGCGAATGCGCTCAAAGTGATTTTCACCAGTCCAGCGCAGGGCGATGCTTATCTGCGGCTGCATTGGTCCGACAAGCCGGACAAGCCCGTGCCTGCCGAGCCGATTCCTTCCACGCAACTCGCTCACACGCCCAGCGGCGAGACCGCGCGCGGCGCGCAACTTCGTCTCGGTCGTGAATTATTTCTCGAGCACCGCTGCGCTAAATGCCACACGACGCCCGCTTCCGCGCAAGGCGCGCCCGAGTTGGTGATGGACGCGCCGTCGTTCGATGGCATTGGTACGCGGCGACATTTCGCGTGGCTCAAGGAATGGATTCTCGATCCACACGCGCAGCGTGCTGGCGCGCAGATGCCGAAAGTTTTCCACGGCACTTCAGCGCCGGCTGATGCCGATGCAACCGCTGCTTATCTGTCTTCACTCAATGCCGTCGGGCCAGCGCTGACATTTCTCAAGCCGTACAAGCTGGTGGCGGCAGTGGCGAATGCGGCCGAAAGCCCCGCTGCGCAGCAGGAGGAAGGGAAAACTTTACTCGAGAAGCTGCATTGCAACGCGTGCCACAACCTGCCCGGCGCGGCGGCTGACGCGAAGAAGATTTCGCTCGATCATCTGACGCGCAAGTTTCCCGGCGGCAAACTCGTCGAGTTTCTCCGCGCGCCGGAGCGGCATTACGCGTGGACGCGGATGCCGGACTTCCGGCTCACGGCCGAGGAAGCGAATGAAGTGTCCAAACTGTTACTCGAAAAACTACCGATGTTCAAACTGCCCGGTGCGCCGACCGATCCTACAATCCTCGCACGCGGCAAGAAGCTGGTGGCAAGCGCCGGCTGCTTGAGTTGTCACGCGCTGCCGAATGTGAAAAACGAGTTCGTCACCCAGCCGCTCACGCAGCTCGTCGCCGCGAAGTGGAACGGCGGTTGTCTGGGGGAGAAGCCCGCCGCCGGATCGAAATCGCCGCAGTTTCATTTCACCGTTGAAGATCGCGCGGCGTTGTCCGCTTTCGCTGCGACCGACCGCAAATCGCTCGAGCGCCACGCGCCAACCGAGTTCGCAGCGCGTCAAGTGCGCGTGCTCAATTGCGCCGGTTGCCACGGACAGGTTGATGGGTTTCCTGCGATTGAAATTGTCGGCGGTAAACTCAAGCCCGAGTGGACGCGCGATTTGCTTTCCGGCGTGTTGGTCGATCGCCCGCGTCCGTGGCTGAGCGCGCGGATGCCGGCGTTTCCCCGCCGCGCGGAGTGGCTTGCGGCCGGTCTCGCGCAGACGCACGGGCTGTCGCCGCGTTCGCCCACCGAACCGCCGATGGATGCGGGCCTGGTGAAGCACGGGCAAAAGCTCGCGGGCGTGGACGGTGGTTTCTCCTGCATCTCGTGTCACGGCGTGGCGGGTCTGGCGCCGACTCAGGTGTTTGAAGCGCCCGGAATCAACCTCGCGCTGAGCGCGGCGCGGCTGCAGCCGGCGTATTATCGCCGCTGGATATTGAATCCCCAGCGGATTGATCCGCAGACGAAGATGCCGGTCTATTTCGACGAGGAAGGCAAAAGCCCGCTGGCCGAAGTGCTCGGCGGCGATGCGGCCAAGCAGATCGACGCCCTGTGGCATTATCTGCGCCTCGGCGAGAAGATGCCTCCTCCAGCTACGCAATAGTTCTCGAGATTGTAACTTTTGTGCGGCTGGCGTAGTCTAATCAGTGAACAGTCCGGCATATGAAAACTTCCACACTCCGCCTCCTCGCGACGCTTCTCTGCGCGCAGATCATCCTCGCCGGTTCGCTCGCGATTGCCCCCGCTGCCGAGAAAGCGCCCAGCGCGGCTGAATTGAAGAAGCGCGAGGAGGAGTTGCGCAAACGCGAGATGGAGCTCGGTAAAAAGCAGGAAGTGGAGCAGCAAAAGAAGTTCGCCGAGCAGAAGAAGAAATTCGTCGAACAGCAGAAGAAAGCGATTGAGCAGCAGAAGAAGGCCATAGCGGCGCAGAAGAAGGCTTACGACGCCGACCAAAAGCGGTTGGCCGAGATGGTGAAAAAGAAACAGGAAGAGGACGCGAAGCGCGCGGCTGCGGAGAAGAAGAAAAAGCAGGAGGCTGCGAAGGCGAATCCGGCGCCGAAAACCACGCCTGCCGAGACCGCCAAAGCGCCTCCGGCCAAGACCCCGAAAGCGGTTCCTGCTGCGGTCGCTCCGCGTACGCCCGCCGTGAGCCGGTCGGTAGTTTCGTCCACGCCCGGCGGGCCAGCGAGCACGGAGCCGAAGTGGTCCACGCTTTTCGACGGCAAGTCCACGGCGTTCTTCCGCGGCAGCGCTGGCGATGCGTTTCCGAAGGAAAGCTGGGCGGTGGAAGGCGGCGCGCTCAAGTCCATTCCCGACGCCGCACCGGCGGATTTGCTCTCACGGCTCGAATACGAAAACTTCGAGATGGAGTTCGAGTGGAAGGTCAAGCCGGGCGCGAAGAGCGCGCTGGTGTATCGCACGAAAGAAGCCGATGGCACCAGCCACGTCGGACCGGCGATGGCGCTTGTGAACGAAGGTAAGGATCCGAAGCTCGCGCCCGGCGGGTTGGCGGGACTGCTTGCCCCGAGCGCTGTGGAGATGAAACCTGCGGGCGAGTTCAACCAAGGCAAGCTCGTCGTGCTCGGCGATCGCGTGGAGCACTGGGTCAACGGGCAAAAGGTGCTCGAATACGACTGGAATAGCCCGGAGCTGAAGAAGTTGGTGGGTGAGAGTAAACTGGCGGCAAACGTGGATTTCATGTCGCGCAAGAACGGATATCTCGCCTTCCAGCACGGCGGTGACGAGGCGTGGTTCCGCAACATCCGTCTGCGCCGGCTTTCCTTGAAGTGATCTGCGGCACAGGCTTGTCTTCGCGCCGTTAACCGTTACAACTTTCCCCCACGTTTATGAAACTACATCGTCTCCTCTGCGCGGCTCTGTTTGCTGCGTCTCTCGTCTCCACCGTGTCGCCGCTATCCGCCGGCGAGTGGGTTGTTCTGTTCGATGGCAAGACTGCGAAGGGCTTGCGGGGTTACAATCAAAAGGAATTTCCTGACAAAGCGTGGAAGATTGAGAACGGTACGCTCAAGACGCTCAGCAAGGCGCAGGGCGGCCAACCGGTGGATCTCGCCACGGCGGAGAAGTTCGCTGACGTCGAGTTCGAGTACGAGTGGAAGGTCGCGCAAGGCGGCAACAGCGGCGTGATGTATCGCGTGAAAGAGATTCCCGGCAAAGCGGCTTACGCGACTGGTCCCGAGATGCAGGTGCTCGATGACGAGCGGCATCCCGACGGCAAAGCGAATTTTCCGAAGCGCACCGCCGGTTCGCTCTACGACCTCATCGGCAAAGGGATGAAGGAGAAGAAATACAACCCCGCCGGCGAATGGAACACGGCCCGCATCGTCTGCAAAGGCAATCTGATCGAGCATTGGCTGAACGGCGAGAAGCTGCTCGATTACAAGTGGGGCAGCGATGAAATCAAGGCGATGCTCGAGAAGAGCAAGTTCAAGGGTTGGCAGGGTTTCATGGAACAGGCCGAAGGCCACATCGTCATCCAGCATCACGGCGAAGAGGTCTGGTACCGCAACATCCGCGTCCGCAAACCCTAATTTGAATATGAAGAAACTGACTCTCGCACTTCTGGCCGCCGCGTTTTTCACTGCGACGGGTTTCGCCGCTGACAACGAACTGACCGCCGATGAGAAGACCGCCGGTTGGAAGTTGCTCTTCGACGGCAAATCCGCCGCTGGTTGGCGCGGTTACAAACAGAAGACCGTTCCCGCCAAGGGATGGAAGGTCGAGAATGGGGTTCTCGAAAAGATTGCCGGCGAACGCGGCGGCGACATCGTCACCGAGCAGACGTTTCTCGATTTCGAATTCGCATGGGAATGGAAGCTCGCGCCTGGCGGCAACAACGGCGTGAAGTATCTCGTCACCGAGGAACGCGCGGGTGCGCCCGGCCACGAGTATCAGATGATCGACGACGGCAAGCACCCCGACGCCAAAGGCGCCGGCACGCATCTCACCGCGGCGTTTTACGACGTGCTGCCAACAATCGAGAACAAGCCGATCAAGCCCGCCGGCGAATGGAACCAGTCGCGGCTCATCGTGCGCGGCAATCATGTCGAGCACTGGCTTAATGGTAAGAAGGTGGTGGAGTACGAGCTCGGCAGCGATGTGGTGAAAGCCGCGCTGGCGAAGAGCAAATTCAAAAACGCGAAGGGCTTCGGCGACAAGATCAAGGGGCATCTGATGCTCACCGATCACGGCGACGGCTGCGCCTTTCGCAACCTGAAACTGCGCGAGTTGCCCGCGAAGTGAGGCGCGACGTTTTGCGTCCTCGCCGCGATCGGCGCGAACAACTTCTCTCATTTGCCGATTGACGGTTCGCGCGCGCGTCGCGATTTTAACCGCCTGTTTTATGGCTAAAATCCAACGCGCACTTCTTTCTGTCTCCGACAAAACTGGTCTGGTTGATTTTGCACGCACGCTCATCGCTGCGGGCGTGGAGTTGCTTTCCACGGGCGGCACGGCCAAGGCCATCCGCGACGCGGGCCTCGCTGTGAAGGACATCAGCGAGCACACGGGTTTTCCCGAGATGCTCGACGGCCGCGTGAAGACGCTGCACCCGATCGTCCACGGCGGTCTCCTTTACATCCGCGGCAACGCCGAGCACGAGGCGGCGGTGAAGGCGCATGCCATCCAGCCGATTGATCTCGTGGTGGTGAATCTTTATCCATTTGAAGCGACGGTCGCGAAGCCGAACGTCTCGCTTCACGACGCCATCGAGAACATCGACATCGGCGGGCCTTCGATGTTGCGCAGTGCGGCGAAGAATCACGACAGCGTGACGGTCGTGACCGATCCGGCCGATTACGCCGAGGTGGC
>CAMASG010000051.1 GCA_945860945.1 Akkermansia muciniphila | reverse complement strand
GGCGGTGGGTGGGGCGCGGGGGGTCGTGAGTATGCGGACACATTCGATGCCACCGTCGATTCCGGTACTATTGAGATAGTGTTCAGCCCCTATTTGATTGGAGACTCACTCAACGTGTACTACCCGCCCCGCAAGAGCAACGGAAAGTCGATTGCCGACACAGGCGGCCGCGTGAATGCCCTCACCCTGAAAAATCCAATTATAGCTCCCTTCAAGAACCAAGCCTCACTATTTGAAATTGTCGTCAACGAAGGTTCCGAAGTCGATTCCATCACCATTTGGGACTATGTGGTCACCGTAAAGGACGATGATGGGAAAGTGGTGCAGACATACACCAGTAGCGCGACCACAAGCGCGGGAGTCACAAGCCCGGGACCCACACCAGGGCAACAACCCAAGTCCGTGGGCATCACTAGAGTCAATTTACGTGTTCCAAGCGCCGGCAAATGAGCCGGATCATCCTCAGGAGTGAGCACCACGCTACCCGCCCCCACGATAACAACCACCAATACATCCACCACAATAACTACGAGCATGACCAATGGCCCATCCGCGGTAATGACGGCGACCAATGCGGCGCCGCAGGACGGAAACAGAAGATAGTGAATCAACCGTAAAATGACCCTTTATAACGGGCGCGTTTCTATTAGCGTGTCACGACAGTTTCACCAAGTAATCGCAACCGAGTTCACATGAAAAAGATTAGCGTCATCGCCTTAGTTCTGCTTCTCGCTTGCGGCGCTGTGCTCTGGTTGCTTCAGCGCCCCAGTCCGCCGCCGCTTTTCGCCGATGTGCCGGCGGATGCCGCCACCCCCTCATCCGCGGATCGTGATCTCGCCAAGCGCGTGCGTTTTGTCCGCCTGAACGAAAAGGTTGTCAGCCAACTGGCGCAGGCCAACAGCGAGGTCCGGCTCAACTTCTTCAAGGGCGATGCCCCCACAGTTATAATCGAGCGCACGGAGGAGAACCTCAATCAAAGCATCACCAGCTATGGCGCGATTAAGGAGATGCCGCATAGTCAGGTCATCCTCGTGGCCGGCGGCGGCACCTTGGCCGGCTCCGTGATGATGCCCGACGGCCGGATGTATCTGATCTCGCACGCCAGCGACGGCATCCACAAGATTCTCGAAGTGGCCAATGAAAAACTTCCCGACTGCGACGCCGGCCGCAGCGGCGACATCGCGCGCCGTTCGAAAGATGGCAAGGCCGTGATGGCCTTCCAAAGCACCTCCAGCCGCACCTCGCAGAGATACATCAATCCCGCCACCGTCCAGCGAGTCAACCTGCGCGCGCCCACTTCCTCGTCCACCGCCACCACACGCGTTACTCCCACCACGAAAACCGTTGCGACCGCGCCCGTCACTCCGGTAGTCACCACAACCGTTCCACCGGTTACCGCGCCGCCCATCGCGCCGCCAACCAACACCACGACCGTTACCGCTCCCACGAAGGCCGTGACCAAGGCTGTCACAGCCCCCACCAAAGCCACGCCAACAAAGGCCGGAGGGAGCGCGACGATTGACATTCTCGTCGTGTACACACCGCAGGCGAAAGCGGATCACGGCGGCAAGAGCGGCGCGGAGAACATGATCACCACCGCCGCCGCGCAGGCCAACACGGCGCTGAAAAACAGCAAGATCAACGCGACGATCCGTGTGGTGCATATGACGGAAGTGTCCTACACCGAGGGCGCTGGCGTCGCCGATGATCTTGATGCGGTCACGACTGGCTCAACTGCGGCTATGGCGCAAGTCCACCAGTTGCGGCTCCAATACAAAGCGGATCTCGTCACCCTCTTCACCGCGGCACACGGCGCCTCCTCCGTCGGCGTGGGTTGGGTGATGCCCGGACAGGCGATTCCGGACAATGGGTATAACGTGGTCGAACTCCAGGCCGCCCCGATGCTCACCTTCATCCACGAAACCGGTCACGGCCTCGGCTGCACTCACACGAAAGACGGCGGCGGGACGGGAGCCTTCCCCTATTCCTTTGGTCACCGCTTCAAGCCTACTGATTCGAAGGCGCCGAGTTCCGACTATCGGACCGTGATGGCCTACGCGCCGGGCGTCCGCGTACCCTACTTCTCGAATCCGAGCGTGAGCTATTACGGCACCGCGACCGGCGTCACAGATGATGCCGACAACGCCCGCACCATCAACCAGACCGCTTCCATCGTCGCCGCCTATTCCGACACGCTCGCCGCCAAAGCTGCTAGCCCCACGCAGGGCAACGATAATACGGCCAGCCGCCCCGCAACTGGCGCGAAATAATTCCGCCCGTCCCATCTCGGGACTTTCCGTTTCGTCGCTCGCCTTTCCGCGGCTTCTATAACTTTGGCCGGTCCGCCGGAAAGCCCGATGGACTTCGTCATTTGTTTGGGCTAGAACGAAACCCACAACGCACTTCAAATCGCACAGAACCCCCACACTAATATCCACGATGAACAAAGCACTCCGCCCTTCCTCGCGCCAGACGCGGCGCGCCTTTCTCGACCGCACATTCGCCGCGGCCGCGGCCGCTGTGATCGCTGGGCCGTTCGTGCGGTCCGCGCGCGCAGTCGCGCCCTCTTTCAAATTGCTCGAGACCAAAGTTATTTCCAATCAACCCGAGTTGTATCACGGCTGGCCCACGCTCACGCGCCGGCGGGATGGCGAACTGTGGCTCGTCTGGTCCGGCGGCCGCGAGGAACACGTCTGCCCTTTCGGTCAGGTGGTTGCGATGACCTCGCGCGACAACGGTGCGACGTGGACTTGGCCGCGCGTGTTGCTCGATGGCGCGATTGATGACCGCGACGCCGGCGTGCTGGAGACGGCGAAGGGCACACTGCTCGTCACCACGTTCACTTCACTGGCTTACGCGCCCATTCTCGAAGCGGCCGTGAAAGCCGGCAAGTGGCCGACCGAACGACTCGCGCGCTGGCAGGCCGCGCACGGCCGCCTCGACGCCGAGGCGCGAACCAAAGAGTTGGGACAATGGATGCTGCGCTCAACCGACAGCGGCAAGACGTGGTCGCCACGTTACGATTGCATCGTCAACAGTCCGCATGGTCCGACCCAATTGCGCGACGGGCGGTTGCTCTACGCCGGCAAGGAACTGTGGACGAGCGGCCGCGTCGGCGTGTGTGAGTGCGCCGATGATGGGCAGACGTGGCGTTGGCTGGCGGAAATCCCGACGCGTAAAGGCGACGCCGCGAAGGATTATCACGAGCTGTACGCGATCGAAGCGAAGGACGGCACGATTCTCGTGCAAATCCGGAATCACAACAAAGTAAACAGCGGCGAGACATTGCAGTGCGAATCCACGGACGGCGGCAAGACCTGGAGCGAACCTCATTCCATCGGCGTGTGGGGTTTGCCTTCGCATCTGCTGCGCCTGCGCGACGGCCGACTGCTGATGACCTACGGCCACCGCCGCGCGCCCCTCGGAAATCAGGCGCGACTCAGCGAGGACAACGGCCGGACGTGGAGCGAGGCGATGATTCTCTCCGGCGACGGCGTCAGCGGCGACCTCGGCTATCCCAGCACCGTACAGATTGACGACGGCTCGCTGGTCACCGTCTGGTACGAATCGATGAAAGGCCGACCGAAAGCCGTGCTGCGACAGGCGCGCTGGTCGTTGGCCTGAACGGACGCAATTCTCTCACGGATTCGCTTTCAGCGCGCAGCAGTCGCTTTCTTCTTTTCGCCGATGCACCAGAGATGGCGTTGCGTGCGGATGAAGAATTCGCCATCGGACACCGCGTGCGATGCGTTGCAGAGAGCGCCATCGAGCGGGTTCACGGTCACCAACTCAAACTTCGGACTGGCGCGGAGCACGTAAGTTTCAGCCGATTGGTTCAGGATATAAATCAGGTCGCCGGCCAACACCATCGATGACCACGATTCCTGCTTCGCGCCTTTGCCCTGTAACCGCTCCATCCAAACGGCCTTGCCGGTTTTCAGCTCGATACATTCGGCGATACCCTCGGTGTTCAGGATGTAAACATGGCCGCTGTGAATCACGCCGGAGCCGAGCCGGTTCTTCGTGCGCACCGTTTGCCAGAGACGTTTGCTCGTCACATCACCCGCCCCGCCGACCGGCACCGCGATGGTGTTGCCAAAGTAGCCGCCCATCGCCACCACAATTCCATCGCCTGAAATTGGCGAGGTGTACACGAGCGGGTTCAATCCACCACACGACCAGAGCGACCGCCCGTCCGTCGGATTGAATGCCTGCACCGTGCCGGGAAAACTCATCACCAATTCTTCGCGCCCACCGGCCTTCACGAGAATCGGCATGCTGTACGAACTGACTAATCCCTTCTGTCCGCGAAAGCCATCGACACGGCCAGCGGTGACCACTGGCGGATCGTCGTTCTTCCAGATCGTTTTGCCGGTCCGTTTATCGAGCGCGATGAGAAAAGCCTTCGCGTCTGGGCCGCGATAGAGGAACACGAGATCACCGTGGATGAACGGCGAAGCGCCGGGACCGAACTCGAAATCCAGTTTGCCGAGGTCGCGACGCCAGAGTTCCTTCCCAGAGAAATCGTAACAGAACACGCCGGCCGAGGCGTGGCAGACGACCACTCGCTCGCCATCTGTCGCCGGCGAACCGGAGCACGGCGGGTTGTCCGGATGCGCCTGTTCCCTCGCTGTGTAATCCACGCCGCGT
Organism: Akkermansia muciniphila; assembly: GCA_945860945.1. Classification (GTDB taxonomy): domain Bacteria; phylum Verrucomicrobiota; class Verrucomicrobiia; order Limisphaerales; family SIAT01; genus SIAT01. The sequence goes on along the minus strand of CAMASG010000051.1, from coordinate 15,544 downwards.
TCCCAGAGCAACCGGCCGTCGCGCCGATCGAGACACATCAACGTGCGACGCTGCTCGTCGTTCGCCGCTTGCGTTACAAAGACGCGCTCGCCCCAGACTGCGGGCGTCGAGTTGCCGCGCTCGGCCAGCGGGATTTTCCAGCGCACGTTCTCGGTCGCGCTCCATTTCGTCGGCAGATTTTTCTCGGGCGAAACGCCGCTCCCAGTCGGCCCGCGCCACGCAGGCCAATTGGCGGCGGACGCGGAATAGAACGAGGCCACTGTGACGGCGACGAGGATGGTGAGCTTGGCGGGTTTCATCGGCCGCCAAGCTATCAAACCAAACCGCAACCGGCCAAGCGCAAGCTTGTAGTTCCTTTCCAGCGACGAGAGCGGTAGATTGCCTAACGAAACAACGGAACGACGCGATGAGTCATAAACTCCAGGAAGCCGCCGCCGATTTGGGATTGGCGGAGTATCATCGGCACATTTTTCTCTGCGCCGATCAGACCGACCCGCAGTGCTGCAGCCAGAAGGAGGGGTTGGAGTCGTGGGAGTTCCTGAAGAAGCGGATGAAAGAGCTGAAGCTCACCGGCGCGCGCCCGCTGATTTTCCGCACCAAAGCCAACTGCCTGCGTGTCTGCACCAAAGGCCCCATCGCTGTGGTCTATCCCGAGGCCGTCTGGTATCACTCCTGTACGCCAGAAACGCTCGAGCGGATTATACAAGAGCATCTGATTGGCGGCAAGCCGGTGACGGAATTCGCCTTCGCGCAGAACCCGCACTGCGCGCTTCACGCCAAGCACTGAGCGCGACGGTGCGTCCCTTCCATTTTGGCCGCGCTGGGCTATCTTGCACCAGAAACCGCAGGCAACTCATGATTCACGACACGCTCACCAAGTTGGAAACCAAGTTGACCGCGGCGCAACAACTCGACGAGTCGACGCGGGGCGAGGTGGAGCAGTTGATGAAAACATTGCACGCCGAGATTGACGTGCTCGCGCGCACTCACACCACGGCGGCGTGGCAGATCACGGAGAAAGTCGTGCGCGTGGAGTCGGCCGAGGCGCATGAGTTGCACGAGGCGTTGCAGAGCCTCTCGGTCGAGGTCACCGGCTTCGAGCAATCGCACCCGAAGCTGACGCAATTGGTCAACCGCATCTCCACCACGCTCGCGAACCTCGGCATCTAGCCGACGCGCACGCGACTGCCTCACTTCTTTCCGGCGCCAGTGGTTTCGTCCGCGGCCGGATTCCAGAAATCGGTGCGCTCGCCGAAAGCTTTCGCGCCCATCTCGCGGATGGCGTTATCAGATAATTTCTCCAATGGCTCGTAACACGGATGGTGCGACTCTTTGTACGGATTATTGTGCCGCGTGTTGTAGCAGCAGATGAGCGACCAGCGCGGTTGCTCGGACTTGTTCTGATCGGAACGATGCAGCGTGTTGCTGTGGAAGAACAGCGTGTCGCCCGGCGCTAGCTCGACATAAGCCAACTCCATCCCCTGCACCGCCGCAGCGACGCGCTCGGGGTCAGCGCCCGTTTGCTCGCCGAAACGCCCGTGATCGATGCGTCCCATCTTGTGCGAACCTTTGAGCACTTGCAGACAACCGTTCGCGCGCGTGTTGGGATCCACGGCGATGAATGCCGATCCCATGTCGGGGAAGAGACAGCCGTTCTGATACCAGTAACCGTAGTCCTGATGCCACGCCCACGCACCGCCGGTCCGCGGCTCCTTGATGCTCATCTTCGAGTGGTAATGATACACCTCGTCGCCGAGCAGTCGCTCCATCGCATTCACTACCCGCTCGCAGCGCGCGACGGCGCCCCACAAATCCTCGCCAGCCTTGTTCCAAAGGGCGAGATGCGCCTTGCCTCCCTGACCATCCTCGATGCCGTGCGCGTGTTCCTGAAAAGCCTGATCCGCACGCGCGGCGGCGCGCAGGATGCCAGCCTCCTCGACATCGAACAGGCCGCGGACAATGAGATAACCATCGCGCTCGAATTCGAGAACTTGCTGAGGCGTGATGGCGTGGGTCGTCATAATAAAACGATTCAACTGCGCAGCCCAACTTGATCCATCAACTTCGCCGTCTGCGTGTACGCCTCCTCGACCCACTCGACGATGCGCTTCGGATCAGGTGCATACTCGAGCTCGATCGAGACGGCGCCATCAATTTTCAGTTCCTTGATGGCTTGGAGATATGGCGCGAACTTCACCACGCCGCGGCCCGGCGGCAGGTCGCCGTGCACCTTGCCATCGCAATCGCTCAGATGCACGTGGATGGCTTTGCCTTTGAGTTGGCGCAAATCGGCGGGCGACGTGTCGGACAACACGAGGTGGCTGATGTCGATATTCGCACGCACGCGCGGATGACTGCACTCGTCGACGAAACGAACCATCTCGCTCACGTTGTGGAGCAGGCTCAGGCGGAACGGCTCCAGCTCAAGCGCGATGTCCACGCCCTTCTTGTCCGCGTAATCGCCCAACCGCCGACAGGTCTCAATGCCCCACTGCCATTGCTCCTGCGGCGGGATGACCTCGCGTTGCCAAATGTACTCGCCGAGCACAAGCAGGATGTTCTGCGCGCCCCACGTGTGGGCGAGGTCGATGAACTTCCGCGTCCGCGCCAGATGGAATTCGCGCACCGGCTCGTTGAAATCAATCAACCCGACGCTCACGACCGGCAGCGAAACGACGGGCAGATCGAGCTTCTCGCAGGCGCGAGCGACAAGGCTGATCTCTTTGCGCGAGATGCCATCGGCCTCGGTGAAGATGTCCACGCAGTCGAATCCGGTACGGGCGATGTGCATCAGGCCGGTGGCGGTGTCCACGCCCGCCTGTTGGAACGCGCTATTGATGATGCCTAGTTTCATACTATTCCCCGATGATAGTAAAAAAACGTGCAAAATCTAGCCTTTCTGTTACAAGTTGTTTGAAATCAATGAACTCCCGAATTCTCTTGCTGGATTTGCAGGGTGGATCTTTGGCAGCGTGGGTGAACGGCCTTGGTTCTGGACACGAAACGGTCGTCTCGACCGATTCCGCCGAAGCAGTCGCATTGCTGGGCCAATCACCGCCGTTTGCCGTGGTCGTCTGCAACTGCGACAGCCGCGATCATGCGGCCAGCACCAGCATCGCGTTTCTCGCTGAAGCCTTCGAGCACGCAACAAAAACAACGCGAATATTGGTTGCGCCGCGTGACCGCGCCGACGTCATTTTCGAAGCAGTGAACCGCGATCACATCTTCGCCTTTGTCACCGAGGACAATACGCCCGAGTCGTTCCTTCACACGATTGAAGAGGCTGAGAAGCAGCATGCCGTAGCCAACGCCGAACTGGAGTTGCTCGATAAAACTTTCAACGGCAGCCTGCATCTCCTCACGGAAGTTCTGTCGATATCCGCGCCCCAGCAGTTCAGCCAAAGCCAGAAGTTGCGCGAGTACGCCCACCAAATCGGCAGGGAGTTGAAATTGAGCAATCTTTGGGAGCTGGAGACAGCAGCGATGCTCGCGCCGCTCGGATATGTGACGCTCCCAGCAGCTCTCCTGAAAAAAGTGAACGCTGGAGAGGAACTCACCAGCGACGAACAACAGATTGTCGGGCGATTACCACACACGACAAGCCATCTCCTCAGCCACCTACCGCGGTTGGAGGGCGCCGCCGAGATGATTCGTTATCAAAACAAGAATTATAACGGCAAAGGTTTTCCGAATGACGCGTGCGTGGGCGACCAGATTCCGATTGGCGGACGGATATTGAAAGTGCTCAACGACCTGCTCGATCTCGAGGCAAAGAAGAAATCCAAGCCGACGGCATTGGCGATAATGAAAGACCGCTTCGGCGTTTACGATCCGACTGTGCTCGAGGCGGCCCACGCCTGTCTGGTACTCAAAGGAACCTCGCCCGACATGGAGGGCATTCAGGGACTGAGCTCGGCGGATGTGAAGGCCGGCCAGCTTCTTATGACGGATGCCGAGACGAAGGATGGGCTTGTCATTCTCGTCGCTGGCATCCGCATCTCAAAGCTGGCTCTGGAGCGGCTCCGCAATTACGCCGAGCTAGGTGTCCTCAAAGAACCGCTTTACGTGAAGTAAGCGGAGCCGCACTCGCGGCTCGCATCATGGATGCGATGGGCTCGTGATTTCCGTCACGGCTACCGAGCGGCGTTCAGCCACACTGCGGTAGGCCGCTTCCACCAACGCCATCGTTTTCAGATTATCGCGGCCGCCAATCGCCGGCTCCGTCCCCTGCTCCAGCGCCACGAGCAATTGCGCCATCGTTCCGATGAACGCGTCTGGGAACCAGCTCTCCGTCCAGCGCGGCTCGTGAAACTGCGCGTCGCCCTTGCACGCGTAGCGCATCGTGCTCGGCGTCGTGTATGGATTTTGACACCAGCCTATGTCGCCGATAGCCAGCCCATCGAGTCCTTCGATGCGCCACTGGATGCGGACGTCGCTCGGGCAGCCTTCCTTCGCCGGGCCCGTCCACGTGTCGTCAATTCCAACGCAGCGCAGGACATTCGCGTATTCGAGGATGTAGGTGGCGATGCCGTCCGCGTGCGGAAACTTCGTGCGCGGGTCGGTTCGCACGCTGCAAAAAATCCGCTCCGGCTCGCCAAACCAGTGACGGAAACAATCGAGGTGATGGATGGACATGATCCGCAGCGTGACCCAGCCGAGCTCCGCCTGCCACGGCATCCAGTGCGGAATGGCGCGCATGTCAATCGTCGCCAACACCGGTTCACCGAGCGCGCCGGCCACGAGCAACGATTTTGCCGCACACACGCTCGGGTCGTAACGCATGTTCTGGTTCACCGCGAGCACGATGCCCGCAGCTTCGCACAAGCGCACCGCCTCCACCGCCTCGGCGTAATCCATGCCCAACGGTTTCTGCGCGAGGATCCCCTTCACCGTGCGCCGCGCGCAGGCGGCTTTGATGAGCGCCAACTGCGCGTTCGGCGGCACGGCGATATCGAGCACTTCAATCGACGGATCGCCGAGCAACTGCTCGTATGTGTCGTATACCTTCGCGATGTTGTGGCGCGCGGCGGTCTTCTCCGCATTGGCGCGCGTGCGCGACGCGATAGCCACGGGATTGAAGCCCGCCTTGCGATAGGCGACGAGATGGCAATCGCTGACAATGAACCCGCTGCCGAGCACGCCGATGCGGAAATCGCGGCGCTGCGGCAATGCCGCGTGGATATCGAGTTGCACGCCACGATGAAACGCCCGTCGGCACCGCGAAGAAAGGGAAAATTTCACGCGGCCACCGCTGCGGCCGTCTTGAAAGAGGTATCAAGGTTTCCCTGGTGGCGCTTTCATGCCGATTGTGTCACGCTTGATTCATACATTCAATCACTGGGAATCGGCGGCCGTTGAATCCGCTGGAATCCAACGAGGCCGATTGGCCTCTGATGCAACTGATGGGAGAACCACCAACCAACGCTCCTCTTTCGCCGGACACGCCGGTTCCGCCGAGCATTCCGGACCACGTGCTGCTACGGCCGATCGGCCGCGGCGGTTACGGCGAAGTGTGGCTGGCGCAGAGCATCACCGGCGAATGGCGCGCGGTGAAAATCGTCCGACGCGCGAACTTTCAGGATGCACGCCCTTTCGAGCGCGAGTTCGCGGGCATCCGCCGAGCCGAGCCGATTTCTCGCGGGCACACCGGTTTGGTGGACATCCTCCACATCGGCCGCAACGACGAGGCCAATTATTTCTACTACGTCATGGAACTGGGCGACGACGAGGAGCGCGGCCGCGAGATCATCCCAGAAACGTATCGTCCAAAAACCCTCCGCAGCGAATTGCGCCGGCGCACGTATTTGCCGGCCGAGGAATGCGTCCGGCTCGGGCTGTCGTTGGCCGAAGGCCTCGCGCATCTGCACCGCAGCGGACTCGTCCACCGCGACATCAAACCCGCGAACATCATCTTCGTGGACGGCCAACCGAAGCTCGCGGACATCGGCCTCGTGACCAATTCGGATGACGCCGTCTCGTTCGTCGGCACCGAAGGTTACGTGCCGCCCGAAGGTCCCGGTCGGCCGCCGGCGGATATTTACAGCCTCGGCAAGGTGCTCTACGAAATCGCCACCGGCCGCGACCGCACCGAGTTTCCGGAGCTGCCGACGTTCGCCGGTGAATCGGGCGGCGGACCGTTGCTCGAGTTGAACGCCGTCCTGATTCGCGCCTGCGATCCAGACTCGCGCCGACGTTACGCCACCGCCGAAAAGATGCTCGTGGACCTGCGTGCGCTCGCCGCGGGACGTTCGGTGAAAGACAGTCCTGCGCGTATCTGGACGCGCCGGCTGACGACCTCAGCGACCCTTGCCATTCTTCTTCTCCTCGCCAATTGGATTTATCCGCACCTGCGCCGACCCGCCGCGTTCGCCCAACCGGCAGCACCCGAACGCGAGTGGGATTTCGATTACAGCTATCGCAACGTAACCGAGCCGGAGGCGGAGCAATACGTCATCGAGCGCATCAATCTTCGCAAATATATCGAGTGGCAAACGGCGCCAAAAATCTACTGGGGCCCGCTGGAAAATGACGTCGAAGCGCGCCTCACTTATCGCTTCACCTTCCCCGCGAACACGCGACGGATTCATCTGCAATCCCGCGCCGCAGTCTGGGATTTCCGCGTGCAAGCCGGCGGCAGAGGCTGGGGCACCGAGTCGCTCCATCTCTCAATCGACGGAAGCAGTTGGCAGCAACTGGACCACATCACCCGTGACGGCTCACCGTACACTTACGACCTCGATCTGCCCGCGGAGTTCGCCGGCACAAACCAGCTTTACGTCCAAGTCCGCATGCAGGTCCACGAGTCTCCAAATATCAGCTACACCGTTGCGCAGCACTCGGGCGCCAGCACGACCAACCGCGAACCCGCCTTTCAACTGCGCGCCAAATACGTTGGACGCCAAAACTCGCCCGTCGAGATCTCTGCGAAAGCCCGCGTGGAAACTTCCACCGCCACCAGCCGGCATGTCACCCTGCGCGGCAGCGGTTTCAACGGCGCGACCGCTGTCACATTCAACGGTGTTGCCGGCGCGTTTGAAGTTTTGGGGGACAACGATCTCATCGCCCGCATCCCTTCCCACGGCGACACCGCCGGCCCGATCAAAATCTGGCACGGCCAGCGTGCCACAAGTGCGGGAACCCACCCTCAGCGGCGCATCGGCGAACTCGTGGTGTGGGGCGCCAATGACGAGAATCAAAGCGTCCTCGTCGAAGGCCTCGCGAAAGCCATCGGTGCCGGCACCAGCCACAACCTTGCACTCCGCCTCGACGGCTCGGTCGTTTCTTGGGGCCGGTTGAAAACGGATCTGGCGCTGTTTCCCAACGGACGGAACGATGTCGTGGCTTTGGCCGCTGGCATCAATCAAAAGTTGGCTTTGCACGCCGATGGCGCCGTAAGCCTCGTCCACGTCGGCGACGCATCATTTCATCTGCCGCTCGGCTTGAGCAACGTCGTAGCCATCGCCGCCGGCACAAAACATTTTCTGGCGTTGCGCAGCGATGGTCACGTGGTCTCGTGGGGATTGGGCACAGCCGGCCAGACGGATGTGCCTCCCAGCTTGAGCAAGGTCGTCGCCATCGCGGGAGGCCACGATCACAGCGTCGCACTGCGGCAAGACGGCACCGTCACCGCGTGGGGACGGAGCGATGCTGGGCAAACCAGCATCCCCGCTGGATTAAAAGAGGTCATCGCCATCGCTGCCGGCCATCATCACAGCCTCGCGCTCCGCCGCGACGGCACCGTGGCGGCGTGGGGTCTGAACACTTACAGCCAATGCGATGTGCCCGCGGATTTGCGCGACGTCATCGCCATCGCCGCAGGCGCGCGCCACTCGGTCGCGTTGCGAGCGGATGGTTCGATTCTCCTGTGGGGAATGTTGGAAGATTCAAACGGCTTGCCGGTACGCATTCCTGAAAACACCGGCAACATCATCGCCGTCAGCAGCGGCGCCCATCACGTGCTGGGAATGAAATCGGTTGCAACGAAGCCGTCGTTCTTCAAAAGCACAGCCAAGAAATAACTTCCAGCGTCCGCCATTCCGCACGTCTCCTCCGCTTTCGTTGACGCGATTTCGCCCTTTGGATAGCAGCTTGTCAACGCAACTCCGCTGCGTTGACAAACGTAATTAAAATGCCAAGTTTAGATGTGGTTTAACCCAAGCCACATCACTAAAAACGTGAGCCAGAAAACCCTACTTGCGCGCCTTGTTCCGTTCCGTGGCATGCCTCTGCTTGCCGTGGACTCCCTGTTGGAATTGGCTGAGTTGCGCGAAGGCGACGTGCTCTACGATTTGGGCAGCGGTGACGGACGGGTGATAATCACCGCGGCGAAACGCTACGGTGTGCGGGTCGTCGGCATCGAGATTGACGACGCCTTGGTTACTGCCTCGCAGCAGGCCGCCAAGCAGCAGGGCGTGGATCATCTGGTGACCGTGCGGGAGGAGGATTTTCTTCAGACCGACCTGAGCGAAGCCACGGTGGTGATTCTCTATCTGCTGCCGGAGTTGCACGCGCAATTGATTCCCCAACTCGGCAAACTGCCTCCAAACGCGCGGGTGCTGACGTTGAGTTTTGAAATCCCAGGGCTTCAACCCAGCGCGGTGTGGAGCTTCGGCGGAGGCGCTAACATGCGTCTCATCTCGCGTTACGACGCGCCGTTCCGCACATCCCACACGTCTGGTGTCGCCAGGAAGAAGAAGTCCTAACTCCGCTTCGCCCACGCCGGTGGATCCGAAAGTTGGTAAAGCATCTCGCCCGCCTTGCGGACCAGCAGCACTCCTTCGGCCTCGCGGTTCGCGTACGCTTCAGGATTGATCGTCTTCGGATCGCGATAGCCGAGGTTGATCTGCTTGCAGACCTCGGGCGGGATGCCCGTCGCAAGCGTCACTTGGATGCGGCATTTCTCCACGCCGTTCTCGTAGGTGCCGATCCCGCGCACGTGCGTCGAATGCGCCAGCACGCCCCACGGGTGATGTTTGAACTTGTCCCACTGTTTGAGGAAATAGTCGCGGCAATGGTAGCCGACCTCGAGCAACGTCTTGCCGTGAGCCACGCAAACCTCGGTAATATGCGGCGCGTAGATGATCAACTCGCCGCCGTCGGCGACAACTGACTCCAGCTTGTACATCCCCTTCCCGCCGGTCCATAGCTCGTCGTACATCGGCGGGCAGCAAGAGAGAACCTTGTGGAACGGACGATCCACACGCGTGACGTGCACCTCTCGCGACACCTCGCTCGCGGCGTCCCACGCGCTTTCCGGCGTGCCGATGAAAAGTCCCGCGAGCGATTTGTCCGGCCGCACCACCATCGCAAGACAACGCTTCGGTACCGGCACAAGCGCCCCGGCGCGGTCCACCACGCGGCGGACGGGCGTCCACTTGTTGCCGATGATCATCGGGTTCGTGACCACCGCGCCGAGCCAGTGGAAGAAATTCAAAATCTGCGGACCGCCGATACCGGGAAAAAGGTATTTGTTGCCGCCGGAGAAACCGACTACCTCGTGCGGGAACACCGGCCCGATAATCACGATCTGGTCGTACTCGAATACGAGCTTGTTGATCTCCACCGGCACGTCCATCGAGAAGAGCCCGCCGGAAAGCGCGCGGATGTCGTCCGCCGGAATCACACCGACCTGTCGCAGCGCCGCGGGGTTATCCCACTCGTGATTAAAAAATCGGACGCTCTTGTACGTGCTCGTCCGCTCGGCCTCGGTAATTTCGAGCCGCTGACAGATGGCCGCCTCGCTCATCGGTTGATGGGTGCCGAGCGCGATGAGGATATCGAGCGACTTTGCTTCACCGCCGATGTGGCGGAAAAGCGTTTGAAACAACAGTCCCACGGGCGCGGTGCGCGTGGCGTCGGGGATGACGCACAGAACTTTCTTGCCTCGATAGTCAGCGGCAGAGAATCCCTGCGCGACCAGCGATGCGACTTCTTCAACGGAAACGGAGACGCCACTCGCCGCCGTTTTAGACAACACGTTCATGGGCATCTCAAACTTTGCGACGCGTTAAATAGTCTGCGAGAGGAATCCCCCATCCACGCGGATGTCGGTGCCAGTGACGAAGCTCGCAGCCTTCTCGCTGGCGAGGAAGATCGCTGCGCCGACCAACTCGCGCGCCTCGCCGAAACGGCCCATCGGCGTGTGCGCCCAGACCGAAATCGTGCGCGCCGAAGGTGAGCCATCGTCGTTGAAGAGGAGCTTACGGTTCTGCTCCGCGGGGAAAAACCCAGGCGTGATCGAATTCACGCGCACGCCGCTCTTCGCGTATTCACGGGCGAGAAACTGCGTCATGCTCAGCACCGCCGCCTTCGCCGCGCTGTACGAGATCACGCGAGAGAGCGGGATGTGCGCCGAAACGCTGGCGATGTTGATCACACTGCCGCGCTTGCGGGCGACCATGCCGGGGCAAAACTCTTGGCACGGCAGCAGCACGCCGCCGGTGAGGTTCAGAGCGAAATTCTTCTCCCACGCCGCCAGCGGCAGATTCTCCAACGGTTTGTCGGCGGTCACAATCGCGTTCGGATCCGCGCCGCCCGCGGCATTGAGCAGAACGGTTGTGTGGCCGAGCTCTTTCTCCAACGCTTCGCGCGCCGCACACAGGCTCTCGCGGCTCATCGCGTCGCACTCGAAAAATACCGCCGTGCCGCCTTTGGCGCGGATGTTTTTCACGCGCTCGTTGCCGCGTTCGGCGTTGCGGCCGAGCACAGCCACCTTCGCGCCGGCCTCGCCGAACGCCTCGGCGATCGCGCCGCCGAGCACGCCCGTCGCGCCGATTACCACCGCCACTTCGCCCGTGAGATCGAATAGATTATTGCTCATAAAAGAGAGCGGGATTGTGGGAGAGACCGGCCGTCGGCGAAAGGGAAAAGTTCAGCGCCACCTTTCCCTGAACAACGGATTGCCAACGGCCGCCCTTTCTTCTAGATTGGCGGGGTTATGTCCGCGCTTCCCAAGCCGGAGGTCATCCTCACGCACGAGAGCGATCTCGATGGTTACGTTGCTGGACTGTTGCTCCAACGTCTTTCCGAAAAACTCTTCGGCGCGCCAGTGCGCCTCGAGGCGTGGAACTACGTCGCGTGGCAGAAGCGCGAGCCGATCGAGAAATCCGCGTGGGTCACCGACCTCACGTTCGAGTCGCGACTCGACCAGCACGGCTGGGTAGTCATCGACCATCACCAGACCACGACCGCAGCGCAGCACGCGCGGTTGATTCACAACACCGAGAAATCCGCCGGACTCCTCTGCTACGATCTTTGCCGCGAACACGGCCTCGCCAACGCCGAACTCGACCGCCTCGTCCATTTAAGCAACATCGCCGATCTGTTTCTTGAGGACGCACCGGAATTCCCGCTCGCGCTCGACTACGCGAATTTGGTCAAGATTTACGGTTTCTGGAATCTCCACGCCATCACCGGCGGCCGACTGGAAACGCTCATCGACCATCCGCTACTAGAAGTGATGACCGTGAAGCGCCGTGTCGAGGACCCGATCGGCTACGAGTGGAGCAAGGGAAACATCCTGCGCATCAGCCCCACTCTCGGCCTCGTGAACACCACCGTGGGCAATCCGAACCTCATCGTCCACCGCCTGCTCGTCGAGAAAACCACCCCGTATCCGGTGTTGATGACGCTCTACGTGAAGGCGAACCGCACAGTGGTGGTGAGTTTTCGCAGTCAAAACGGCGAGGCTTTGCCGATCGCGCGCCAGTTACAAGGTGGCGGCCACGAGAACGCCTGTGGCGCGACCTTGCCCCGATCGGTGCAGAACGAAGGCGACGCCATCGAGTATCTGCGCCGCACGCTCGATCCCGCGGCGTTCAAGCCCACCGGGCTCAATCCGATGGCCGATTTGCTCTCCTCCTTCGAACCGAAGAGCGGCTAGTTCAACTCCGCAGTGCGAACCACGTGCGCAGTTTCCCAAGCGCCTTCGCGCGGTGGCTCAAGCGGTTCTTCACTTCCTCACCCAACTCTGCGAACGATTCCACAAAGCCGTCGGGGATGAAGAGTGGATCGTAGCCGAAACCGCCCGCGCCGCGCGGCGCGAAATCAATCCGCCCCTCGCACGCGCCATCGAACGTCGGCAAATCCCGGCCCGTAGCGGATGATTGAACAGACACGATCGCGATCACACAGTGGAAACGCGCAGTGCGTTTCTCGCGCGGCACGGTCTCGAGCAGGCGAAGCAGCTTGGCATTATTGTCCACGTCCGGCGTGTTGCCGTCACTCTTCGCATCTAGTGCGGCGAAGCGCGCGGAGTGCACGCCTGGCGCACCGCCGAGCGCGTCCACCTCCAAGCCCGAATCATCTGCCAACACGAACTGCATTGATTCTGCGGACGAGGACTGTTGCGCCAACCACGACGCGAGCGCTTGCGCCTTTTTGAACGCGTTGCCGGCGAAGGTGTCGGCATCCTCCACCACCGCGGGCGCGCCGGAGAAATCCTCGAGCGTCAGGCAACGAAAACCGGAGCCGAGAATGGCTTGGATTTCGCCGACCTTGTGCCGGTTACGCGTGGCGATGAGGAGTGTCGTCATCGGGTTCAGATAAACCGGATTGACCGGAAATCCAACCAAATCAATGCCGCGCACGGCATGGAAGAAACGAAACGGATGGTTACCTTCTCAGATTTATGCGGATGGAGCCGTTCGAATTTGGAATTGAAATGAAACGGTAAGGAACTTCAAGCGCAAGCACGACAAAAGCGGTTGTCACGTGACGACCGAATCCAGCGGCCATGTACCCTTCGGGCGACCAACTGCCGGCGTTATCTCCAGAGCTCACCTGCCTATCCAGAAGGATGGTTCCAAGTCCGGGATAATCAGGTCTTTCCTTGGTACCCCAATACCATTCGCCCCAAGACACGTTGCTGTGGTATCCCATCGCGTAGCTACCGTACCACCAGTAATAGTAATTGACGTTCTCGACGCTCGGAAGATTGGCACGAATGTAACTGGCGCTCTCCTCGATCCGAGAGACGTTCGGCTGCGTACCATTTTCGAAGAGCAGTTGCTGGCAGAACATCCCCACCGCTGTCATAGCGGGCTTGGGCGATGGCTCGTCTTTGTGATAACCGTAAAGGCCCAAAGCGGAACCACTACTGCGACTGTCCAAAAAATCTTTGGCGAGCTTGAATGTGTTATCGGGGATTTTTAAGCCAGAGTGCCGAGCGCTTTCGACGGCCATAATCTGAAAGCCGCTGACAGAAAGATCGCCCTTCTCCGTATTTGCGGAAGCCGCAGGAACGTAGCGCCAGCCGCCGCTGGATTCATTCTGCCCCTTCACGATAAACGCCACGGCTTTTTCACAGGCCTCCTTCAAGCTCGCATCGCCAGTCAACCCGTAGGCCTCGCAAAGAGCGTAGGTGCCGATACCTTGATCGTACATCCGACCGCCATCTCGGAGCGAACCGTCCGCGGCGACTTGCTTGAGCATCCAAGCCACCGCCTTGACCAAAGCATCGCGATGCCCCGTATCACCGACTTGGATCGACGACTTATTCAGTCGCTCGGCATGAGTGATGCCGTAACCCATGAAGCTGAGCATGGCCAAGCCGGTCGTGCCGATGCGGGAAGTATTGTCGCCATCCCAACTGCCGTCAGCTTTCTGGGTGGCGACAAACCAATTCAACGCGCGCTCGATGGCTTTGTTCGCCTGCTCATCACCCGCTGCCACGGCCGCGCCTCTATCGACACGGCGTTGAACGCCGAAACGGAGCAACTCGCGCGTGCGCTTAGCATCGTTCGTGGACTGAACACGCGTGGGCACCGGCTTGATTCCCTCAGGCGCAACCAGAGCGTTGGGCTCTTGGGCCTGAGACGGCTGAAACACAACGCACAGAACCAGCAAAACAGGGGCGACAAGTATTGGTCTCATAGGCGTCGATGAATCGGACAGGTGGCTGACGATATTCCAAAAAGAGGCTATGTAAAGGGGAAATGTTTTGCAGATAAAGTCCGTATTCGCCTACGATCGGAAACGATGAATCACCGACGTATCGTTCTTCTGCTGGCGGCGCTGCTGCTGTCTGTCTCGTGTGATAAGAAGACGAAGGCCACCAAGCAAAACCAGGCTCCGAAGCGCGATTTGGAATCGGCCGTTTTTACGACCATGGATGGTCGCATCCACCAATCCGGTCAAAAAGAACCCTACACCGGCAAAGTCATCGACCGACACGCGAGCGGCGCGATGGCGAAAGAGTCGCACTACAAAGTTGGGCGATTGGAAGGATTACAAACCGTCTGGCACGCCAATGGCCAAGTGCACAGCAAGTTGTCCTATGCGAACGGTGCTGGCGAAGGGTTAGAGGAGGTCTGGTATGCCAGCGGCAAGATGGCGGCACAAAGTCATTACCTCGCAGGCATTCTCCACGGAGCGACCATCACGTGGTATTCGAATGGCACCAGCCGTTCCCGTGTCGAGTTCAAGAGCGGCCTTAAGAATGGGGCGGAGGAGGCGTGGTATGAAAACGGTAACGCCTCACGCAAGGGCGAATGGCGCGATGGCAGGCCCCACGGAACGATCGCCGAATGGTATCCCAACGGAAAAATGCTTTCCGCCACCGTGTACCATCTTGGCAAAAAAAATGGGGTGACCAGAGGATGGCATTCGGACGGCAAACCCACTTTTGAAGAGATTTATAAAGATGACCAATTGACCAGCAAGGTTCTCTGGAACCCCGATGGCAGCCGTTCAACGGTGGAGACGAAGAAGCTGGCCAAAAATAACGCGTGGAAAGCAGACCGGCTCAAATCGTATTATCTCGGCCAGTCCGACGCTTTGGTTGTGGACACCTTTGGCATGCCAGACTCGACTCGGGACGGATGGTGGAATTACGAGAAAATGAAGATCACTCCCCCGTCCCCGAGTACCAATTTATCCACCACGAATCTCTCCGGCACGAACCTCTATACCATTCTTCGGCTCCAACTCAAGGGCGGCAAAGTCGCGCAAGTGGACTTCAGCCGCTAACGCCCCATTCGTTATTTATCAGTTCACTATTTCCTGAAGAAGAAGTGCTGGTGACAGTGGCAGCAGTCACTTCATCCCTCACAAACCAACTCCGCGATTGCCCTGTGAACGGCCTTTCCTCATCATCGCCGCCCTATGTCGATGCGCAGGCAGTATCCTTTTGATTTGTTCGAGCCGAAGTGGCAACGCCACTGGGAAAGTGAAGAGACGTTTCGCGCCTTCAATCCGGGTGATGCCGTGCCGTCCACGCATCCGTTCGCCTTGCGTCACGGACTGTCCGGCAAAGTGGCCGCAACGCAGTTGCCGCCGAAGTTTTACATCCTCGACATGTTTCCGTATCCGAGTGGCGCGGGATTGCACGTCGGCCATCCCGAGGGCTACACGGCCACGGATATTCTCGCCCGCTGGCGACGCGCGCAGGGTCGGCATGTGCTGCATCCGATGGGCTGGGATTCCTTCGGCCTGCCCGCGGAGCAATACGCGGTGAAGACCGGTCAGCACCCGCGCGTGACCACCGAGGCGAACATCACCAACTTCACGCGCCAAATTAAGTCGCTCGGGTTCAGCTACGATTGGT
>CAMASG010000050.1 GCA_945860945.1 Akkermansia muciniphila | reverse complement strand
AGCTTCGCGCAAAAGGGTGGCGTGGCCGCGCTCAACGGTCCGCAGGATCATTTGAAAAGTTGGCTCGCCGAGTACGCCAAGCGCCGCACCTGCGCGTGGCAGAAGCTCAACAGCATCCCCGGCATCTCCTGCGTGAACAGCAAAGGCGCGTTCTACCTATTCCCGAACATCTCCAAGCTCGGTCTCAAGAGCGCTGACTTCTGCGCGCGATTGCTCGAGCAGGAAAAAGTCGCCGCGGTGCCCGGCATCGCCTTTGGCGCGGACGATTATCTGCGCATCAGCTACGCCACCAGCCTTGCGAATATCGAGAAGGGCCTGGACCGCCTCGAGCGTTTCTGCAAGACGCTGGCGAAGTGATTTGCCGGAACACGCGATCCCGCATCCGGCTTCAGGCTAACTTGATGTTGTCGCGCCTTTCGGCTTGAAAGCCGTCCGCGATTCACCAACTCTCCCCGTGTCTCACCCAACCGCAACCAGACAATCAAAATCCGGAGCCACACATAATGGATAAAACCGCTGGCCTCCCCCCAGGCGTCATGTTGGCCATCATCGGCGTCGCCACAGTCCTCGTCCTCGCCGTCTATGCGTTCCTATGCTACTGCTTCAAGCGCATCTGCCTGAAAGCCGGAGAGGAACCGGGGCGATCATCTGGATTCCCATTGCCCAATACGTCCCGCTGCTCAATGTCGCCGCCCTGCCGCTCTGGTGGATCATCCTGCTGCTGATTCCCTGCGTCGGCATGTTCGTGTTCTGGTATATCTGGTTCAAGATCTCCGAGCGCCTCGGTCACGGCACCGCCTTCTTCATCGGCATCGTCCTGCTGCCAATCATCTTCATCCCGTTGCTCGCCTTCGGCCAATCGCCGAACCAAGTCGAACAGGCGCAGTAATTCTCATACGGAAAACACAAAAGGCTGGGAACAATCCCAGCCTTTTTCTTTTATCGCACCGGTGAAAATCAGCGCGTGCGAACCACTATTTTCGGCGCTGTCCGCACTCGCAAGACTATCCGGTTGTTGCGAAGCACAGGTAGATTCACGGACTGCGTCGGCGCAACGGCAATCGCCGGCGTCACTGTCGGCGTGGATGCGGGCACAGACGCCGACTGCGCCACCGGCTGTTCCATCAAATGTTCCTTCGCCGCTTCCCACGCCCGCTCCTCCAGAAACGCTGACACGCCGCTTGGCAAACGCGACAACCCCGCCGCACCGGCCAATCCCTGCGGCCGTTCTCCCGTGAACAAGGCGTAGAAAACGCACGCCGTGAGATAGCAACCCGTGTCATTCGAGTGGTTGCCGTCGGGCCTGTGCAACGCGAGTTTCGGTTGCAGCTTGAGCGACTGCATCCACGCCGCGCCCACCGGCGCGAGGCCACCCTCATTATCTCGCGCCATTTCGGTGTAAGTGGGCTGGATGATCTGCTCGAAAGTGCCCGGAGAATCCCGCCGCTCCCACAGCATGTAGAAGACGGGTTTGGCTCCCGCCGCCTTCACCACTTCCGCGAGCTTCTTGCCATACTCACGCATTCCTTGATTATCATACAACACCTCGCCGCTCTGTCCCTGAATCACCACGTAATCCCAGCGCTCACTCTTCAGCCGTTTCTGCACGGCGCCGGATTCCCAATGCAACTGCAACGTCTGCCGCACCGGCACCATCGCCGTTTCGATTCGCCGATGAGCGGGATTCGCATTCACGAACGCCGCAACCGTCCTCGGCACATCGTAGCCTCTATCAATCCACGTATGGCTGTTGCCAACAAACAGCACTCGCAACGCCCTCGATTCCTCTGCGCCCAACGACGCAACAAAGCCCATCAGAAACCAACAGGCAACCACGCTTGAAATGAAACTACAGCGAATCATGTAAGTCTGAATTATTATGCGCCACTTTCCGCTATTTCCTTCAGATTGCCAAGTGCTTACTGGATTCTGTTTTTGTAGATGGTCGAGCCAGTGATTTTTATCGTTGCCGCCGCCACTGTTTCTGTCGGCTTCTTCGTCGTAGGCGAGTTCGTGGCAGCCACCTTGTTCGCGACCATCACGGCCAGCGTTACCGTCTTCCCCGTTTGGCTCGCGGATCGCAGCTCCCGTCTCAATTCAAGGGGAGTCTTGAATCTTTGGACAACGGTGTAGCCAGGAGTCAGGTCGGCTACAGCCACTCGAGTGAGAGCGAAGAAAAGGAAAAGTAGCTTTTTCGACGTCATGCAGGTTCTGTCTCCGCTAATTCCTAATCGTGTACTCATACTCGGCCCTGCCACTCACCCAAGAGTTACCCACGCGCCGGAATTCAATTGTCATTCTAAAGTAGTTTTTATTGCCGACTACCACTTCTCGGTGTGAGCATTTTTCCGATGGAAGCCAGAACACCTGCGTTTTGTCGTTTGGATGCAGGGCAACCCATTCTCCACACTTGTCGCAATCTTTGAGAAGGAAGGACCAGACCAGCGTTTGCGTCTTATCGTCATCGAGAAGTTCGATGTAGGAGAGATACGGCTTCCGCTTTAGTTTCGCCACGACTTCTTGCGTTTCGAGACCCACCAACTCCTTTATCCGTTCTGTTTGAACTGGTTCTGACATTTTGATTTTATCCGCCGCCATCGCGGACCAGAGGGCCGTCGTCAGAAGAACCGCGGTGAGAATTGTATTTTTCATAGGCGCAATCCTCGAGCATTGACTCCCAGCGGTTGTCCCCATGCGTTGCATCTACTTAGTATATCGCTGACCTTACCACCAATCTTTCAAACTTTCTGATCTTTCTGAAAAACGCCGTGTCCAGGCCGCTGCAGACGACCCTTTCACCTTGTTCTTTACGCCGCTTTCGGCAGGTCACCTCCTTCAGGCGGGGTTTCGCCCGCGCCGGTCGCCTCATCTGTCCCTTCGCCTTCCGAAGGCTCTGGGCTAGGTGAATGTTTCTCATCTGGCGTCTTGTACCCAAGGAAACGGTAGAACTCGCTCCAGCGACCAAACCGCTTGTCGCCTTTGATGGCGTCCACGATTTGCAAGAAGAGCAGGTTCAGATCGCCAACCAACCCTTCCCGAACGGCAATCTTGCCGCTGTATTCGTTACGGAGCACTTCCATCACCCGCAAAAGCTGGGCCAAATCGTTAAATTTGGCTTCGAACTCCTGCACTGTCATCCCCGCGAACTCCAGAGCAGGGGCGTATTTCTTCCAGCCTTCGATAAGGCGTCTGATATCTTTAGTGAGTTGATTCTTCATAATGTTTTTGTTGGGTTATTATTTTTTTACCGAAAACCAATCCCTCAACGCCCACCACCGCCAAGGTCTTGATTCATATACCGACCGATTACATGTGTCCGACCATTCATAATGACGCGCTATTATCGAAATAAGTTACACATTAATTTCGGCCGCCTTATTCGCGTTGAAAACCCAATGAAATTGGGTTTTTTAAGGCCTTAAACACATGTAACATTATTACTAATGCCTGCTTTTTCACATCACCAACTCATCATCTTTACACGCCAAGCGGTTATCTCGGCACGGCAAGCATCTGTCCCGATGTGCTAAACGGTCGTTATGACGTACCAAGCCCTTGTCCCGCTAGGCCGAACGCCTGTCGCGCCCTGCCGAACGCCTGTCTCGATGTGCCGAGCGGTTATCGTGACGCGCCGACTCTCTGTCGTGGCGAGGCAAACGGTTGGCACTCGACGAATGGCCCTTGGCGATTATGCTGGGTAACCAGTTTTAAGGTTCAGTCGTCTCTAGGTTGGAATGATTTTATCGCGCGCGTTCGCCATCTTGTTCGCTCTGGTTGCTCCGCTCCTCTGGGCGGCGGAGTCGTTGGCGTGGTATGATGCGGAGGGGAAGGTTCATCAACCGTTCGCGCAGGCGAACCGCAAAGCCGCCGTGCTACTCTTCGTGGCCTACGATTGCCCCATCTCGAATATGTATGCGCCGGAGATCGGCCGCTTGATCGGGGAGTTCGCGCAGGCGCAGTTCTACATCGTCTATCCCGATCCCGAGGTGACGGCCGTCGAGGCGAAGCGGCATGCGACCGAGTTCAAGCTGTCCGCGCCGTTGCTGCTCGATCCGCAGCTCGAGTTGGCGCGGAAAGCGGGCGCGACCGTCACGCCCGAGGCCGTGGTCCTGGATACCGCGGGCAACGTGCTTTATCGCGGGCGCATCAATAACCGCTTCCAAGATCTGGGCAAGGAGCGCAACGTGACGACACGGCATGACCTGCGTGAAGCGCTTTTGTCCGTGATGGCTGGCAAGCCTGTGGCCGTGCCCGAGACGAAAGCCATCGGCTGTTTCATCCCTGAACCAAAGAAGAAATGAACCGCTCCCTGCCCCTCATCACTGCGCTCGCGTTCTGCGCGCTCTTCACTTCCTCCACGCCGTCCGCGCTGGCCAAGCCCATCGCGCCGACGTTCAGCCGGGAGATTGCGCCAATCCTCTTCACCCACTGCGCGACCTGTCATCGCCCCGGCGAGGTCGGCCCTTTCCCGCTGCTCACTTACGAGGATGCGCGCAAGCGGGCCAAGACCATCGTCGCGGCTGTCGAGAAGCGGCTGATGCCGCCGTGGAAGGCCGCGCCCGGACTCGTGGCTTACCACGATGACCCGCGCTTGAGCGATGCGCAGATCGCGTTGATCAAGGAATGGGCTGCGACGAGCGCGCCCGAGGGCAACCGCGCCGAGTTGCCGCCACTGCCGAAGTTTACCACCGGCTGGTCGCTCGGCGAACCGGGCTTGGTACTTCAGGCTGATCAGGAGTTCACGCTCGATGCCGATGGGCGCGATGTTTACCAGTGCTTCGTCATCCCAACAAAGTTCACCGAGGACCGTTATCTCTCGGCGCTGGAAGTGCGCCCGAGCAACCGGCGCGTGGTTCACCACGTCGTCGCCTTCACCGACACCACGGGCAAAGGGCGCGAGCGCGACGCGGCGACACCCGAACCGGGCTATCGGACGTTCGGCGGTCCCGGCGTGCCCGGCGCGCAATGGCTCGAGGGCTGGGCTCCGGGCAAAAGTCCGCGCCACCTTCCCGCCGGCCACGGCATGTTCGTGCCAAAGGGCGCGGACATCATTCTGCAGGTGCATTACAACAAGACCGGCAAAGCCGAGACCGATCTCACGAAAATCGGGTTCCATTTCGTGAAGGGGCCGGTCGATAAACGCGTGCGCATTCACACTCACGCTTATCCTGGCCTGAACATCCCGCCGGGCAACGCTCATTACAACGTCACCAACACCTATACCGTGCCTGCAGGCGTGACGGTGCTCGCCGTCTGGCCGCACATGCACTTGATCGGCCGTTCGATGAACGTGGAAGCCACGCTGCCCGGCGGCACCAAGCAGCCGATGGTCACCGTGCCTGACTGGAACTTCAACTGGCAGCTCGGCTATCATTTCAAGGAACCGCTCAAGTTCCCCGCCGGTACGAAAATCCAGCTCACCGCGCAATACGACAACTCGACGAACAACCCCGCGAACCCGAGCCACCCGCCCAAAGCCGTCCGCTGGGGCGAGCAGACGACGGACGAGATGTGCATCGCTTTCTACGCCTACACGGTGGATGCCGAACATCTCGCGCAAGGTATCGCCGCGAGTGGGATGAGCCGCGGCGGTGGTGGAAATCGCGAGGCGATGACGACGCTGATGCAGGAGGCGCTCAAACTTTTCGATAAAGACGGCGACGGCAAACTCAACGACGCCGAACGCGCCGAGGCGGTGAAGGCTTTTCAAGAACGCTTCGGAACGAAGAAGAAGTGACCGTCACGCCAACGCCCAGCCGACGTTAATCTCGGCGTCCGACGGCGACGGCGCGTGGCCCGCGAGCAGCTTCCGCTCGGCGAGAATCCCGATCATCGCGGCGTTGTCCGTGCAGAGACTCTTCTCCGCGAGACGCAGCGTGAAACCGTTCTTCGCACACGCGGCAGCCAGCTCGTTTCGCAAACCCGAATTACACGTCACGCCGCCGGAAGCCGTGACACACCGCACGCCGAGCCGTTTCGCCGCACGCATCGTTTTCGTCACCAACACCTGCACGATGGCCGCCTGCGTACTCGCGCAGAGATCGCGCAGCGACTGCCCGTTCTCGAGCAGATGCGGATGGTCGCGCACGAAATAACGCACGGAGGTCTTGAGCCCGCTGAAGCTGAAGTTGTCGTTCGCCTCATGCAGCAGCGGGCGCGGGAAATCGAACGCGCGCGGATTCCCCTGCGCGGCGAGCTTGTCCAGTTCCGGCCCGCCCGGATACGGCAGGCCGATGAGCTTGGCAATTTTGTCGAAGCACTCGCCCGCAGCGTCATCAATCGTTGCGCCCAGCACGCGGTGTTTCAATTCGCCGGGCACGTGGACGAGCATCGTGTGGCCGCCGCTGACGATGAGTGAGACGTTCGGTTGAAATGCGGCGAAGTCGGCGCGCGGCGGTTGGCCGGTAATCCACGGCGAGTAAAGATGCGCCTCGTGATGGTTGATGCCGAGGAACGGACGCCGGAGCGCGAAGGCGAACGCTTGCGCACCCTTGAACCCAACCATCAACGCGGCGGGCAAACCGGGACCTTGCGTGACAGCGACGGCGTCGAGTTGTGCATTGGAGAGATTCGCTTCGTTCAGCGCGGCGCGGATGACCGGCAGAAGATTTCGCAGGTGTTCGCGTGAGGCCAGTTCCGGAACCACACCTCCATACTCGGCGTGAAGTTTAATCTGCGAGGAGACGACGTTGCTCAGCACCGCGCCGTCGCAGATGACGGCCGCGCTGGTCTCGTCGCACGAAGTCTCGATGGCAAGAAGACGCATCGGCGGCCAGACGTGAAATGCGGCAGGAAGCCGCGGCTACTTGCCGGCGACTTTTCCGCTCAGCGCCTTGAGCACTTCGATTGCGCGGTCGAGCTGCACATCGCGCGCGTTGCGGACGCGCTCGCGATCCTTTTCATCGAGCGATTCGATGCCGCCGGTCGTCCGCTTGAGCGCAACATCGCGTTCCAGCTCGGGGCTCATCGGCACCACGGTGTCCGGTAGAATCCCCTTCCCGTGAATCTCGCGGTGGCTCGGCGTGTAATACTTCGCGGTCGTGAGGCGCAGCGCGGCGCCATCCTTCAGAGGAAGAATGCTCTGCACGGAACCTTTACCAAAAGTCTTCTCGCCGATGAGCACGGCGCGTTTCAAATCCTGAAGACAACCGGCAACGATCTCGGAAGCGCTGGCGCTGCCTTCGTTGACGAGGATGGCCATAGGAATCCGGCGGTGATTGGCGGCAGCGGCTTTGTGCTGCGAGCGTTCGAGGGCGGTGCGGCCTTCGGTGGAAACAACGAGTTGGCCTTTCGGCAAAAACTTCTCGCTCACCCGCACGGCTTGGTCGAGCAGACCGCCGGGGTTATCGCGCAGATCAAGCACGAGCGACAGCATCCCCTGCACCTCGAGCTTCTGCAGAGCTTTCTCGAGATCCTCATCCGTGTGCTCGCCAAACGAGGAGATCCGAATGTAGCCGGTCTTGTCCGCGCCCAACGGATATTCGCCGCGCCCGTTCAGATCGCGCACGCTGCTGACCTTGATAATAGCGCGCTCGAGAACGAGGTCCTTCGGTTTCTGGAATGAGGCGCGCATGATTGAAATCGTCACCTTCGAACCCGGCTTGCCGCGCAGTTTGCTCACCGCATCGTTGACCGTGATTTTTTCAGTGCCTTGACCGTCAATCTTCACGATCCGATCACCGGCGGCGATGCCCGCCTTTGCGCTCGGCGATTCATCCATCGGCGCAACGACAGTGATGACGTTGTCGCGCAGCGAAATGACGATACCCACGCCGCCGAACTCGCCGCTCGTGTCCTTGCGCAGATCGTCGAACTTCCGCGCGTCCATGAATTCGCTGTGCGGATCGAGCGTGTTGATCATCCCCTTCAACGCGCCGTTCACGAGGTCTTCGTAGCTCACCTTCCCGCCGTCCACGTAATTCTGGCGGACCAATTCCAGCACGCGCGTGAAGACCTCCATATTCGCGTACACATCGTCGCGAGCGGCGGCCTGCGCCTGCCCGATGTAGATTTGCGCGCCGAGGAGAAGGTTCAAGCCGAGGATGCCGAGGAGCAACGTGTAGATGATGCGCTTCTTCATAAAATATCCTTTGTGGACGATTCGATTCTAGATTTGCTTCACCGTATTAGCAAGCCAACGAACGGAGAAATTTGGACGGACGCGACATCTCAGCGTCCCCCGCCCTGCAATAACCATTCGATGTACGGCAAGTCGGCCGGCGTCGTCACTTTCGGGTTTGGAACGGTCGCTTCCACCAACTCTACCGACTGACCGATCAACTCGCACGCGGCCGTATCGTCGGTGACATGCAGTCTGCGCTCGCGCACGGCGACCAGGGCACCGCGAATCACCTCCACGCGAAACGTCTGCGGCGTCTGCATCGACCAAAGCCGCGACCGATCCACGTTGCGCGCGATGCGATTGCCGCCATCCGATTCCTTGATTGTGTCCGTCACACGCTGCGCCGCCACGGCCGCACCCGTCGCGCGTGCGGCGGCAATCGTCGCGGCAATCAACGACTCATCCGCGCAAGGTCGCGCGCCATCCTGAATCGCCACAATCTCGGCTTGCGGGGAAATCGCCGACAAACCGTTCCAGACCGAGTCCTGCCGTTCCGCACCGCCGACCACGAACCGATGTGTTTTTTTGAAATCGAACTGCCGAGCCAACTCCTCGAAGTCACCCTGCATCCCGTCACGCACAACGATCACAATTTCATCGACGCACGATGCCGCATCAAAGTGCGCCCACGTGTGCGCCACAATCGGCCGACCGGCAGCCTCGAGGAAAAGCTTGTCCATGCTCGACCCCATTCGAGTGCCTCGACCAGCGGCGACAATGACAGCGGAAACCATGAGTCTTTTTAAGTCGTCGCAGGCCGCCAGTCGAGAACCTTGAGCTGAACACTGCGACGGCCGTTGAACTCGTTGATTTGCGGAACGGCGGCGAGATCGAACCGCCCCTCGGGCAATGCAGCGTTTCCAACGCCCCAGAAGACCGCCTCCGAGTTGGCAAGTCCGTCGGTCACGAACAGTTTTGCATGCTGCTTCTCCTTACCCATCCGCAACGGCGGACGGCTGCACTGAAGATTCCTCACCACGATTTGCACTGCGGAGTTGCCCTGCCCGAACGGCTCGAGTCGCGCCAACTCCTCCACGGCGTTCAGCGTGATATCAACCAGCGATACCTCCGCGTCGAGACGCAGCGGCGGCTGAAGTTGCTCGGGACGAAGCGTGCGACGGGCGATGCCGTTGAGGCGCTCGCGCAACGCGTCCACTTTGTCCGGATGCACCGTGACGCCCGCGGCCATCGCGTGGCCACCGTGGCGGATCAAAAGGTCGTCGCACTCGCGCAGCGCGGCGGCGAGGTCGAAGCCTTCGACGCTCCGACCCGAGCCGCGAAAGGCAGCATTGTCTCCGCCGAGAATGAGTGTGGGCCGATAGAATTCGCGCAGCACACGCGACGCGACGATGCCCACGACGCCGATGTGCCAGAGGAGTTGGCCCTCGACGATGATGAAATCCCGCCCGGGATCGAACCGCGCGCGCACGGCGCCGATGGCTTGCTCGGCGATGCCGCGCTCGACCTCCTGCCGCTCGCGGTTGCGCGCGTCCAACTCGGCCGCCAGCGGCGTGGCTTCGGTGGCGTCCTTGGCGAGGACGAGACGCAAAGCGGCCTCGGCGTTCTCCATTCGTCCAGCGGCGTTGAGGCGCGGGCCGAGTTGGAAACCGACCGCGTATGCGTTCACTTCGCCGTTCACCTCCGCCACTTTCTTCAGCGCCACAAGTCCCGGTCGGCGGGTTTCGCTCAAGCATTTCAGCCCAGCCGGAACGAGAATACGGTTCTCGCCGGTGAGCGGGACGAGGTCGGCCACGGTGCCGAGGGCGACGAGGTCGAGCAACGGACGAAGGTCGAAGTCCGTGAAAGCTGGAATCTTCTCGTCGCGCCCGCGTTTCACAATCGCGTGAACGAGTTTGAAAGCGAGACCGACGGAGCAAAGTTCGACGAACGCACCGTCCGGCGAAAGCTGCGGATTCACCAACGCCACCGCGGCCGGCGTAGGATTCGAAGGCTGATGGTGATCCAACACGAGCACGTCCACGCCGCGCCCGCGCAGCCACGCGATACTTTCCACAGCCGTCGAACCGCAGTCCACGGCGAGCAGCAGTGTCGTGCGGGGAAACTTCTGCAGGCAGTTTTCCGCACCCTCCTGCGTGAGGCCGTAGCCTTCGTCCATCCGACTTGGCAGATACGCCTCGGCCTTCCAACCCAGCGCGCGCAAAGACTCGAGAAGCAACGCGGTGGAGGTAACGCCGTCCACGTCGTAATCGCCGAAGATGACAATCGGTTCACCGCGATTGCGCCCAAGCCAGAGTCGCTCGACGCCGGCGGCCATGTTCGGGAGCAGGAACGGATCGGCAAGGGACTTGAGGCGCGGCTCGAGGAACGCGACGGCAAATGCAGGTTCGCTCAGGCCGCGGTTGAGAAGGCATTGAGCAAGTAATGGCGAGAGTCGGAGTTCTTCGATGAGCTTGTTCGCGAGAAGCGGCTGGGGCCCGGCGATGTTCCAACGAAATTTCATCAGGCGGAGGCGATGTATTCCCAGAACTTGAGCAGCAACCCCCACGCGCCCTTCATACTCCCAACGATTAACTCGAAGGAAACGATATAGTAGACGACCACGCCGCCGGCCGCGGCGTAACCGGCCCAGATGAGATAGCCGTCCTCCTCCATCTGGCTGACGGCGATGAGAATGATGGCGAGGCTCGGGAAGGAGTTGGCAAATGGGATGGGGATGGGAAGCGCGAGAACCATGGCAAGTGCGGTGATGAGCAAGGCGTTACCTGTGCGAACACCGCGCCATGCGAGCCATTCAGTCTTGCGCGGGTGCGAAAACTTCTCGATCCAACGGACTACGCGAACACTGGCACGAAGGATTTTGTTCCAATGATCGAGCGTCATCTCGTGGTCGCCTAGAAATTTAGGCAAACGCGGCGTGCGGCCGATCGCAAGCTGGAACGCCATGAGCGCGACAGCGAAGCCGATGAGGTTGTTGATGATCGGCAGCGGGATCGGCGTCAGCGTCGGCAAACAGAGCAGCACCATCGCGATGTAGATGCCGCGGCCTTTGGTGCGCCGCATCAGCTCGTTGAGCGTGATGCCGTGCGAGCCGCTCTCTTCGCGGAGAATCTCTTCGAGATCTTGGGAGAGCAGCCGATGACGCACGACGGAAAGCTCGGCGAAGTGCGGTGGGCGGCGCAAGCCGAAACGTCACTTCACCACAGACTTCTCTTTCGCCTCGCGACGAGCGGCGGCGACCGAAATCAGGACGGCCGCAACGATGATACCGACCACGATGAGGAGCGAGAGGTTCGTCGGAATCTTCGCTTGGAACCACTGCGGCGCGTGATCGTGCGGATCAATCAGCATTTTGACGCCGACGAAGGCGAGCACGATGGCCAAGCCGTATTTGAGGTAACGGAAGTATTGGATGGCGCCGGCCAGCACGAAGTAGAGCGAGCGCAGGCCGAGGATGGCGAAGACGTTCGAGGTGAAAACGATGAACGGCTTGGTGGTGATGGCGAAGATGGCAGGGATGGAATCGAGCGCGAAGATGAGGTCGGTCGTCTCCACCATCAGCAACACGACGGCCAGCGGCGTAAGGGCGCGCTTGCCATTCTGCAGCGTGAAGAACTTCTGACCTTCAAACGTGGCCGTCACAGGAAAGAACTTCTTCGCCAGCTTAATGACGAGGTTGTTCTCCGGATGCACGCCTTCTTCGTCGGCGAAGAACATCTTGATGCCGGTGACGACCAGGAACGCACCGAAGAGGTAGAGTACCCACGAGAACTGCTGCACCAGCGCCGCACCGAAACCGATCAGCACGCCACGCATCACCAGCGCGCCCATGATGCCCCAGAAGAGCACCCGGTGCTGGTATTCTCGCGGCACGCGGAAGTAGGCGAAGATGAGGGCGATGACGAAGACGTTATCCATCGAGAGCGAGAGCTCGATGATATAGCCGGTGACGAACTCCGTGGCCGACTCCTTGCCGAGCCATGGAACCAAGGCGCCGGCAAAGGCCATCGCCATCACAAACCACAGTGTCGTCCAACCCAGCGCTTCCTTGAACGTCACCACATGTCCCTTGCGGTGGAACACGCCGAGGTCGAGTGCGAGAAAAAAGAGAACTGCCCCGATGAATGCGATCCAATGCCACGCTTGAATTTCCATCACGGCCAGCATCGCTTGGATCGCTTTGCGTTAGGCCTTCACCACCGGCGCGTCCACCTGGGCGGCGACGGCTCCGGCGCCGATCTGCGGGCGCTGGCCTTTGTGCCACCACACCACCAATGCCGAGGCGATGTAGATGGAGGAGTAGGTGCCAGTGATGATGCCGACGAGGAAGGTGTAGGAGAAGTCGTTGATCACGCCGCCACCGAAGAGGTACAGCGAGAACGTCGCGAGGAAAACCGTACCGGAGGTGATGATCGTGCGGCTGAGCGTCTGATTCAGCGCTTGGTTCACCAACTCGCGGAAGCTTCCGCGCACGCCGAGTTTCAGGTCCTCTCGGATGCGGTCAAAGATCACGACCGTGTCGTTGATCGAGAAGCCGATGATGGTCAGCACTGCTGCGACAATCGGCGCGCTCAATTCGCGGCCGGAGAGGAAGAACCAACCCGTCGTCATCAACACGTCGTGCGTGATCGCCACCACTGCGCCGACGGCGAAGCTGAACTCGTAGCGGAACGCTACGTACACGAGGATGCCAAACATCGCCAAGAACGCGGCGAGGAGTGCGGACTTGGTAATCTCCGCGCCGACGGTCGGGCCGACCTTGTCGAGGGCGTACCGCTCGAACTTCGCTTTCGGAAACTGCTTCACCAGCGCCTCCTGCACCGCCACACCCTTGTCGAACGCAGTCGTGATGCGCAGCGTCTCGGTGCCAACGGCGAGGTCTTTCTGATACTGGATGGTGGATTCTCCAATCTTGAGCGCGTCCACCGTCTTGCGCACTTCTTCCGAAGCCACCTTATCGGCTTGGCTGAATTTGAGCGTGAGGTTGTCGCCGCCTTGGAAATCCACGCCGAGAGCGTCCTTGCCGCGGTAGATGCCGTAGCCGTTGCCGATGGCGATGAGCGTCCACGAGAGGATGAATGCCGGCACCGCCCAGCGCATGAAATCAATCTTCGTGTTCTTGATGAGGTGGAACATCGGCAGACTGCTGATAAGATTCTTGGAGAGCAGCGCTTCAAAAATGAAACGCGTGACGATCAAAGCCGTGAAGAGGCTCACCGCGACGCCGATGGTCAGCGCCACACCGAAGCCCTTCACCGGTCCGGTGCCGAGATAAATCAGGATGACTGAAGCGATGAGCGTGGTGACGTGCGAATCGAAAATCGTACTAAACGCTCGATCGTAGGCTGCGCTGATTGCTCCGCGCAGTGTCTTGCCCAGCGCCAACTCCTCTCGCAACCGTTCGTAGATGAGCACGTTGGCATCCACCGCCATGCCGATGGTGAGCACGATGCCCGCGATACCCGGCAGAGTGAGCGTCGTACCCACCGAGCACATGATGCCGAGCAGCACGACGATGTTCAGCAGCAACGCCACGTTGGCGATCATGCCGGCGAGCAGGTAATATCCGGCCATGAAACCCGCCACGGCAATCACGCCGTAAATCGCCGCGCGCAAACCGCTCTGAATCGAGTCGCGGCCGAGCGAAGGATCCACGTCGCGTTCCTCAATAATCTTCACCGGCGTCTTGAGCGGGTTCTCGAGCGCGCTGGCGAGCTGGCGAGCCTCTTCGAGCGTATAGCTGCCGGTGATCTGGCCGCGGTTGCGAATCTGGCTTTGGATGGTCGGCGCCGAAATCAGCTCGCCGTCGAGCACGATGGCCAGCCGCTTCTGCAAATTATCCTGCGTGATCTTGCCGAACATCTCGGCACCTTTTTCGTCCAGCTCGAAAAGAATCTCCGGCTCATTTGTGAGGGGATGGCGGCTGACCTGCGCACGGCTGATATGCTCGCCCGTCATCTCCGTTTTCTTCTTCACCCACACGGGGGCCGAAGTCTCCGCGCCGTTCGCTCCCTTTTGCTTCTCCCGCATCAGCTCGTAACCGGGCTTGATGAGCCCGTCGTCACCGCTGCTATCAGGATGCACGATGCGGAACTCGAGAAACGCGGCTTTCTGAATGCGCGTGCGGGCGTCCTCGCGCTGTGCCTCGGAGAGACCGGGCAACTGGATGAGAATACGCGATTCGCCGACGGGCTGAATGATCGGCTCGGCCACGCCGGAGGCGTCCACGCGCTTGCGCAGCACCTCGATGGTCCGGGTGAGCGCATCGGTTTTGTCGGTGAGCGCGGCAAATTGGGCCGCATCCATCTCCACAAGGAACTGTGTGCCGCCCTGCAAATCGAGGCCGAGCTTGATCTTGCCGGCCGCCTCGCGCTGGAGCTTGTTGAGTATCGCGCGGTTCAGATCGCGGTATTCTCCACGCGGCGTGGGGAAATAGTTGGTCAACGCCACGTTGGTTGAAGCCTGCCGCAGACTGTCAAAGCCCAGCTCCGCACGGTCACCGCGCAGCTTGCGCGCATCGGCCACCATTTTTTCGAAGGTCGCGTCGCGTTTGAGCGCCTTCTCCTGGAACACTTCGATCAGGTCGCGTCCGGTCGGTGGATACAACTCGAACAGCGCCCACGTGGTGGCCAACAAGATGATCGCCAGCCGTTGAAAATTGGTCAGAACCATAAACGTGCGTCGGATTAGGACTTCTCAGATTTCTCGCCACTCTCGCTGCGCTCGATCACTTCGGTCACAGCCGACTTGAGCACCTCGAACTTCGTCTCTTCCGAGCGGATCACGACCGACTTCTCGCGCACGCTGGTGACCGTGCCAAGAATGCCCGCGGCCAACACTTTGTCCCCCGCCTTGAGCGTCTTGAGCAGCGCATCATGCTCTTTCGCCTTCTTTTGCTGCGGCCGGATGAGCAGGAAATAGAAAACCACGAAGATCAACACCATCGGCGCGAGCTGAATCCAGATCGGCGGAGCCGGCTGACCGGGCTGCGGCTGGGACATGGCGAGGATGCTTGCGAGTAACGAGATATTCATAAGTCAAATTGAGCCGCTTAATTTAGGGACGCCGCCGTTTTTGGCAAGACAACATTCTGCCAGACGGTTCACTGCTTCAAATCCGCAGCCGCGGCACGCGCGCTAAGCACACGTCGCGTCGGCACGTAGCCAGCAATGAATTCCTGCCGGAACTGGCCGAACGTGCCCGCGGCGAGATTCGCGCGGAGCTCGGCCATCAGCGCGAGATAGAAATGGCTATTGTGCACGCTCAACATCCGCATCCCGAGAATCTCGTTCACGTTCAGCAAATGGCGCAGATAGGCGCGCGTAAAATTCCGGCAGGCGTAGCACTCGCAGTCTTTTTCAATCGGCGTGAAATCTGCCTTGTATCCCCCGCCCTTCAAAACAATCGCGCCTTTGCGCGTGAAAGCCGTGCCGTTTCGACCGACCCGCGTCGGCAACACGCAGTCGAACATATCCACGCCGCGCGCCACCAACTCGACGAGCTGCGCCGGCGTGCCAAGCCCCATCGCGTAGCGCGGCTTGTGCGCCGGCAGATGCGGCTCGGTGAATTCGATTGCCTTCAACATCTCCGGCTCCGGTTCGCCAACGCTCACGCCGCCGATGGCGTAGCCGTCAAACTCCATCGGCACGAGGGCCTTCGCGCACTCCTCGCGCATCGCGGCGTGGCTGCCACCCTGCACGATTCCGAAAACCATCTGTCCCGCTGCGCGCGGCTGCACACGGCATTCCTCCGCCCAGCGAATGGTCCGATCCACGGCGGCTTTCACTTCCTTCAGCGTGGCGGTGTGCGGCGGGCAGTCGTCGAACACCATCGCGATGTCCGAGCCAAGCTCGCGCTGGATGCCCATCGATTCCTTCGGCCCGAGAAAAAGCAGCGAGCCATCCAAGTGCGAGCGGAACTCGACGCCGTGCGATTTGATCTTGCGGATTTTGGCGAGGCTGAAGACTTGGAACCCGCCGGAGTCGGTGAGGATCGGGTGCGGCCAGTTGATGAATTTGTGCAGGCCACCTGCAGCGTTGATGATCTCCATCCCGGGCCGAATCGAGAGATGATACGTGTTGCCGAGGATGATCTGCGTGCCCATCTCGATCATCTCGCGCGGGTCGAGCGCCTTCACGCTCCCCTGCGTGCCGACCGGCATGAAGACCGGCGTGTCGATGACGCCGTGCGTCGTGGTCAGCCGGCCAAGACGGGCCTTGGACGTGTGGTCGGTCTTGAGGAGATCGAACATCAGCTATTCCGCCTTCACCCACTCGAGCACTTTGGCCACTGCGTCCTCGGCCTTGACCGACATCAACTCGCCGGCGCGCGGCTTGAGTTCCACCTCGCCTTTGGCAAGCGATTTCTCGCCGATGCCGACGCGCAGCGGAAAGCCGACGAGCTCGGAATCCTTGAACTTAAATCCGGGCCGTTCGTCGCGGTCGTCGAGAATGACGTCCACGCCAGCGGCGGTCAGCTCCGCGTAAATCTTCTCGGCGAGCTGCATCACCGGGCCGTCCGGCGCGATGTTCAGCGGCGTGATACAGACGGTGTATGGCGCAACCGACTTCGGCCAGACGATGCCGTCCTTATCGTTGCACTGCTCGATGATGGCCTGGAGCGTGCGCGTGACACCGATGCCGTAACAGCCCATCACGCACGGATGACGCTGACCGTCCTCGGCGAGGAATGTCGCGTTGAGCTTCTCACTGTATTTCGTGCCGAGCTTGAAGACGTGACCGACCTCGATGGCGCGGCGGATTTTCAACGGCTTGCCGCACTTGGCGCAAGGCTCGCCAGTGGTGACCGTCCGCAGATCAAACCATTCGGTCACCTTGATGTCTCGCTCGATGGAGACGTTGCGAAGGTGGAAGCCGTCCTCGTTCGCGCCGGTGGTCATCTCGTTCGCGCCACGCAGCCGTTCATCAGCGAAGACCTTCACATCGGCGGGGACATTCGCCACCGCGCCAAGCGAGCCGGGCTTCGCGCCGAGCGTAGCGACGCATTCCTCGAGCGTCGCAGGACGCGCGGCGACCGCACCGGTCCGCGCCATAAGCTTGGTCTCGTTCAACTGATCATCGCCGCGGATCAGAATGAGAATCGTCTTGCCGTCGGCGACGTAGACGAGGGTCTTGATCTGGCGATTGGCCGGCACGCTGAACGGTGCTTTGGACAGCGCATCGATGGTGATAACACCGGGCGTGGCGAATTTCTCAACGACCGCTCCGATTTCGCGCGCCGCGGTTTTGGGAATCCCGCTGATAGCCTTCTCGACGTTCGCCGCGTAGTGGCAGGCATCGCAATAGACGACCTCGTTCTCGCCCGTCTCGGCGGGAACCATGAACTCGTGCGAATGGCTGCCGCCGATGACGCCAGTATCGGCCTCGACAGGAAAGTTCTTCAGTCCGCAACGGTTGAAGATGCGCGTGTAGGCGTCATACATCTTGCTGTAGCTCGCCATCGCCGCCTCATCGGTCGCGTCGAAACTGTAGGCGTCCTTCATGATGAACTCCTTCGCGCGCATCAGGCCGAAGCGCGGGCGGATTTCATCTCGGAACTTGGTTTGGACCTGATAAAAATTCTTCGGGAGCTGGCGGTAGGAGTTGATCTCGCCCGCGGCGAGCGTGGTGATGACTTCCTCGTGCGTGGGACCGAGCAGCCATTCTTTCTTCGCGCGATCGCGCACCTTGAAGAGCACTTCGCTGGCGGTTTCGTAACGGCCACTCTGCTGCCAAATCTCCGGCGGTTGAAGCGCGGGCATCAGCACTTCGAGCGCGCCGGTGCGGTCCATCTCTTCGCGGATGATCCGCTCCACTTTGCGCAACGAGCGCAGACCAATCGGCAGGAACGTGTAGAGGCCGCCGGCGAGTTTGCGGAGGAGACCCGCGCGTAGCAGCAACTTGTGCGAGAGAATCTCCGCCTCGGCGGGCGTTTCTTTGAGAGTCGGGATGAAGGCTTGGGTCCAGCGCATAAATCAAATGTCGGAAGAAGATTAACCGCAGAGACGCGAAGACGCCGAGTTCAGATTTTCTCTGCGCCTCGGCGTCTGGCGACGAAAGTCAGATTATTTGACGGTGTTGATGAGCGGAGTCAGCCCTTGAATGCGAACCTCGAGGCGGTCGCCGGAATCAATCGGGCCAACACCACTGGGCGTGCCAGTCAAAATCACATCGCCCGGCAACAGCGTCATGTTCGTGGAGATGAAGCTCACCAACTTGTAGCAATCGAAGATGAGCTGGCTCGTGTTCGAGTTCTGGCGCAGTTGGCCATTCTGGAAGAGCTGGATCGTCAAATCATGCGGGTCAATCTTCGTCTCCACGTATGGCCCGAGCGGCGTGAACGTGTCGAAGGATTTGGCACGCGCCCACTGGCTCTCGCCGTTCTGGATGGTGCGGTCGCTGATGTCCTGCGCAGAGGTGTAACCGAAAATGTAACGAGCGGCGGCGGCGGGCGTGACGTTGCGCATCTTGCGGCCGATCACGATGGCCAACTCGGCCTCGAAATCCGTGCGGTGATGCGCGAACGGCACCTCGATCTTCGCGCCGTCGGGGATGAGCGATGTCGGCGCTTTGAACCAGATGAGCGGCTCCTTCGGGAGCGGCTTGCCAGTCTCGCGAGCGTGGTCGGCGTAGTTCAAGCCGACGCAAATCACTTTGCTCGGCGCCACCGGCGTGAGCGTTTTCACGCCTTTGAGTGGCGTGGGTTTTTTGGCGAAAGAAGGCGACCCGAAAACGTCGCCAATCAGCTTATAAAGTTCGCCGTCTACGACTTTGGCGTAGAAGGTTTCGTCACCTTTTTGGAATCGACCGATAGCAGCCATAGGGATGGTTCTATTAGCAGGTTTAAAGGGCCCATCGCAAGCCCTATTTCCCTGCCCTCGTCGAGAACCATCCATATCTGTCCCATTTTTCCAATGGCCAGAAGCCTCGGCGACGGCTACGTTCCGCCTGTGAATCAGCTCGCTCCACTCCTGTTGGCCTGCGCTTTCCTCGTCGTTCGGGTGTTATCCGCGGCCGAAACGAACGCGCTCGTCTGGCACGCGAAAAAGGGCGAAATTGAAGCGCGTGTCGCCGGATTGGAGCTGTCCGCAACCCTCGAAACCATCGCCGCGCAGACCGGTTGGCGCGTCTTCGTCGAGCCGGGGATGAAACAGACCGTCGCGGCGAAGTTCGGCCCAAAACCGGCCGGCGAAGCGCTCAAGATGCTACTCGGCTCGACCAGCTTCGCGCTCATTCCGCAGACCAACGGCTCGGCTAACCTCTACATTTTCCGACAAAATCAGGCGGCCGCCACCGAACGCATCCAGCCGCGAGCCACAGGTAAAACCATTCCGAACGAGCTGCTCGTGCAACTCAAGCCCGGCGTGCGGCCCGAGGCGCTCGCCGCCCAACTCGGCGCGAAAATCACCGGACGCATCGAGGGGCTGAACGCGTATCGTTTCCGCTTCGATACCGAAGCCGCCGCCAACGCCGCGCGCCAGTTCCTCGAACGCAACGACGACGCGGCCAGCGTCGATTCCATCTTCGTCGTCGAACGACCGCAACGCCCCGACGCTGTCAACGCCGCTCCCCTGCCCGCTTTCGTCCTCAAAGCCCAACCTGCTGCGCAAGGGGGTTCACTCATCGTCGGGCTTATCGATACCGCCATTCAACCCAGCGACGCTTTGGCGGGCTGGCTTCTGCCAAGCATCGGCGTCGCCGGCCCCGTCCAGCTCTCCGACACCGTTCCGACGCACGGCACTTCGATGCTCGAAACTCTCCTGCGCGCTTACGGACAAGTACCCATCGGCCAGCAGGAGCCCACGCCCATGCGCGTGTTGCCCATAGATGTGTATGGCACGGGCAGCAGCACCTCCACTTTCGAGGTCGCCCTCGGCATTCAGGAGGCTCTTAACGGCGGCGCGAACATCATCAACCTCTCCCTCGGCGGCACCGGTGATAGCAAATTCCTCCACAGCCTCATCCAACAAGCCAACGACCGCGGCGTCCTTTTCATCGCCGCCGCTGGCAACACGCCCGTCACCACGTCCACTTATCCCGCCGCTTACCCCGAGGTCATCGCCGTCACCGCCACCGACGCCAAAGGCCAACTCGCCAGCTACGCGAATCGCGGGGAGTTTGTGGACATCGGCGCGCCCGGCGGCAGCCTCGTCCAATACGGCGGCAAAACCTATTACGTCTCCGGCACCTCCTCCGCCAGCGCCTACATCTCCGGACTCGCTGCGGGTCTGACCGCGAACACAGGCAAGAAGCCCCAGGAAATCGGCGCGAAGCTGATTGAATTGATGCCGCTCAAGCCGGCCGCCAAGCCGTAAACGAACGCAGGCGAAACGCCGCGCAACTTTTACGGTAGCACCTTGAAGCTCTC
>CAMASG010000049.1 GCA_945860945.1 Akkermansia muciniphila | reverse complement strand
AACCCTAACAAGACCTATGGTCATCAATACAAATACCCAGGCCCAGCAGACGGCCAACTACCTCAACGTGAGCAATACCCAGCTCGCCAAGTCGCTCGCGCGTCTGAGCTCCGGCTCCAAGATCATCGTCCCTTCCGACGATGCCGCCGGCTTGGCGGTGAGCTCGCGATTGGAGGCGCAAGTTAAACGTCTCGACGCCGCTCTCAACAACGTCGTCAACGCCGTTTCCTTCACCCAGACACAGGACGGCTTTTTGAAGACGGTGGACAAAGCCTTCCGCCGGATGGGCGAGCTGGCCATGCTTGCGCAAGACACCACGAAGTCCGACGAAGACCGCGCCCTGTATAACCAGGAGTTCGCGCAGCTCAAGGACTACATCGCTGCCTCCGCCGACCAGTCTTACAACGGCGTAAAACTCTTCTCCACGGAGAGCATCCCCGTCACCGTGGATTCCGAAGGTGTCACCTTCGCGATGTCCCCGATCAATTTGAATGCCGCCGTGTATAAAGCCGCGATTAACGACGGCACCGATTCATGGAAGCTCACCCAAGACGCGTGGCAGGTAACCAAGGACGGCTACAAAACGGCCGCCACGAGCTACAAGACTTCCGTGGACCTCTGGCGCACCAACGCCGGCACGTGGGCCACGACCGACAACGGCGGCTTCAAGGTTGCTGCCGGCTCCATTGTCAGTGAGAACGTGACCGCCACAGACACGGCGGCCAAAACGCTGGCCGCCGGCTCTTTCACCACAAAGGAAGTGATGGAGCCTTTGACCGGCGGCGTCACGTTGCCCACGGCCACCGCGAGCGCCGGCACATTCACCTCCACTGCACACGGCTTGGCCGTTGGAGACAAGGTGCTCATCAGCAGCGGAACCAGTCTTGTCGGCGTGAGTGCCGCGACGACTTACTTTGTCGCGGCGTCGGCTGACGCGAACACATTCACGCTCTCCGCGACCGCGGGCGGTTCGGCAATCACAACGGCTGCCGGCACCGCCATCACCATGGAGAGCAACAAGCTCACTGGTGTTGCTTGGGAAGCTGACGATGATATCTTCACCAAAGCCAGCCACGGCCTTTCCACAGGTGGCAAGGTGCAGGTGACCGCCATCGGCGGGGCGACCGGCGCCGTCACATTCACTGACCGCTATGTCAAAAAACTCACGGCCGACACGTTTGAGCTCTACTCGGACAGCGCATTGACCACCAAAGTAACGACGACCGTGGACGGTGCCAGCATGCGCCTGAATCTCGAAAGCTACATCCCCACTAACACGAACCTCACCACCGCAATCAAGAAGGGCCAGTTCGTGATCGTCAATCCGTCGTTGAGCGGCGAGGACCCTCTGGCCGGCAAGCTTCTCAGTGGCGCCGTCGCCGTCATGAGCAAGGTCGAGCAGGATTTGTCCGCCTTCGCCACCGAGCTCGGTGTGGAGTACGACTCCATCACCCTGACTTCCGTGACCGCGGCGCAAGTCGCCATCACTCAGGTAAAACTCGCGATCTCACAGATTGCGACAGACCGCGCGAAACTCGGCGCCGTGCAATCACGATTGAACTTCACCAGCGAGCGACTCACGGTGACGAAGGAAAATCTCGGCGCGGCCATCAGCCGTATCTCGGACGTGGACGTGGCCGAAGAAGCGACGCAGTACGCGCGCTACCAGATCCTGGTGCAGTCGGGCACCTCGATGTTGCGCGAGGCGAACGCGATGCCGCAGGCCGCGCTCAAGCTCCTGCAGTAATGAGCTGACGCCGCACGCTACGTAAAACACACCCCGCCCGATTGGGGCCATTGAGCGGGACTTTTTGAAAAAGGGTTTGGGCCTGGCCGGGCGTGACCACAAGTCGCGCCCGGCCTTATTTTTATCCACCTAGCTTCGCGCCAGTGGCATCACACTTGCTGTGCAATGGGGAATTGCCGAACGGCAGGGGCGAGTTCGAAGAAGGACCGTCCTAAAAGCGAATACAACTAATACAACCAACACAACCTATGGTCATCAATACGAACACGCAGGCGCTAGCCACGGCTAACAGCCTGAACGCCAGCAGCGTCAATCTTTCCAAGGCGCTCGCGCGTCTCAGCTCCGGTTCCAAAATCATCGTCCCCTCCGACGATGCCGCCGGCCTCGCCGTGAGTTCCCGCCTCGAAGCTCAGGTCAAGCGCCTCGACGGCACCGTGAGCAACGTGATCAACGCCATTTCGTTCACGCAGACGCAGGACGGCTTTTTGAAGACGGTGGACAAAGCCTTCCGCCGCATGGGCGAGCTGGCCATGCTTGCGTTGGATACGACCAAATCCAGCGAGGATCTGGGCCTGTACAATCAGGAGTTCATGCAGCTCAAAGATTTCATCAGCGCCAGTTCCAACCAGACATTCAACAGCGTCGCCCTCTTCTCCTCCACCCCGATTCCCGTCACCGTGGATTCCGAAGGTATCACCTTCGCGATGGCGGCCATCAATCTGGAAGCGCCCGCGTACCAAGCCGCCATCAACAACGGCAAGGATGCCTGGACACTCACCACCGACGCGTGGCAGGTGAGCAAAGACGGCTACAAAACGGCCGCCACGAGCTACAAGACTTCCGTGGACCTCTGGCGCACCAACGCCGGTGCGTGGGCCGCGACCAACAACGGCGGCGTCAAGTTTGCAGCCGATTCCATTGTCAACGAGAACGTGACCTCGGCCGACGCAAATGCCAAAACGCTGGCCGCGGGTTCCTTTACTTCCGCGGGCGTGATAGCGGCGTCCACTCTGACCAGCGCCACCGCGAGCGCCGGCACATTCACCTCCACTGCACACGGCTTGGCCGTTGGAGACAAGGTGCTCATCAGCAGCGGAACCAGTCTTGTCGGCGTGAGTGCCGCGACGACTTACTATGTCGCGGCGTCGGCTGACGCGAACACATTCACGCTCTCCGCGACCGCGGGCGGTTCGGCAATCACAACGGCTGCCGGCACCGCCATCACCATGGAGAGCAACAAGCTCACTGGTGTTGCTTGGGAAGAGTCTGACGATATCTTCACCAAAGCCAGCCACGGGCTTTCCACAGGTGACAAGGTGCAGGTGACCGATATCGGTGGAGCGACTGGCGCTGTCACATTCACTGACCGCTATGTCAAAAAACTCACGGCCGACACGTTTGAGCTCTACTCGGACAGCGCATTGACCACCAAAGTAACGACGACTGTGGACGGTGCCAGCATGCGCCTGAATCTCGAAGGCACTAACCCCCTTGGCGCGAAACTCTCCAGCGAACTCAAAAAAGGTCAGTTCGTGGACGTTAACCCGATCACCAGCGGCGAAGATGCTAACGCGCTGAAAATCGCGAGCGGTTCCGTCGTCGCCATCAATCAATCGGTGCAGGATATCTCGGCTTTCGCCACTGGGTTGAACTCCGACTACGATAACGTGAATCTCAACTCAACGGCCAGCGCGAAAATCGCCATCGATTTGGTCAAAAAGGCGACCACACGGATCGCCAGCGACCGCGCCATTCTAGGCGCCATGCAATCTCGGCTGAATTTCACTCACGAACGGCTCTCGGTGACGAAGGAAAATCTCGTCATCGCCATTAGCCGTATCGCCGACGTGGATGTGGCGGAAGAAACTACCCAGTACGCGCGCTACCAGATCCTGGTGCAAAGCGGCACCTCGATGCTCCGCGAAGCGAACGCGATGCCGCAGTCCGCACTGAAGCTGCTGCAGTAATTCTCCAAGGCTCCACTTGTTTAAAACTTGATGGCCGTGTGATCACGCTCACATGAGGTTCAACGTCACCATCATCGAGGGAAGCGAGCGTAATTACGCCCACTTCCTCTTCGATACTGCGAAATACATGGCGTACGGGCTCGAATCGCTCGGACACAGTTGCAGCATCACCCAGCAGAATATCGATACGAGCCGGATCAACATCCTGCTCAATGCGTACAGGGCTGACGAAGGGGCGGTGAAACTGCTCACTTCTGGCTCGATTCGCTATGTGGTCAGTCAGACCGAGTTGCTCACGCCCGACGGGGGCATCAACAACCTCGGAAAGGCGCATTTCGAAACCCGCTACCTGCCACTACTCCGAGGTGCCATCAGGGTCTGGGATTGGAACAATCGCCAAGTCGCACAACTCGCCACCTTCGGCGTGCAAGCCGATATCCTCGAGTATGGATTTCACCCGCACATGGAGGAGATCCGACCCAAAGTGGACCGCGACATCGACCTGCTTTGGTTCGGCAGCAGCAGTCCGCACCGACAAGCGATGCTTGATCGGTTACTCCAGCGAGGCATGAAGGTTGCCTCCACATTCGACTCGGTATCTTTTTATCGAAACGACCTGATTGCCCGTGCGAAAATCATCCTCGCCCTCAAACAAGCACCGGAGCACACACACATGCCACGCGGCAGAATACTCTACCCAGCGAACAACCGTGTCTTCGTTGCCGGCGAGCGGGCGACGGAGCAGCACTGGACCGACCAGCTATGGTCGTCCGCACCGACTGACGAGCTTCCCGACCTGCTCGCGTCGCTACTCGAACGCACGGACCGCAATCAGATTGCCGACGAACGTTTTGAAATCCTGCGCCAATATCCCATGAGCGGGTATCTCGCACCGCTTATCGAAAACCTGCCTCTTAACTGACCCCCTCCGCCACTCCGGACCAGGGCGCAATCGGCCGCACCCGCACCCGAAGGATGTCGCCTTCGCGCACCAGATTGCCGACTGGATTCCGACCGGAAATCAGCCTGATCACAGCGAAGCCTCCCTTCTGAAGGCGGCACGCCTCCTGCTATGAATGGCACGGATAAAAGTGCCCATATGACTCCTTCTTCTGACCATCAGCATGAACCGCTGGACGCCGCCACCGCGTTCCTGAACCAAGGCGATTCAGCGGGCGCGATCTCTATCTTGAAGATCGCCGCCCACGAGGCGCCCGACGACGTGCTCATCCAAAGCGCTTTCGCGGCCCAACTCTTCTTCGCCGGGCGCTTCACGGAATCCGCGACGGAATACCAATCCCTCGCCCGGATTCTGCCGGATGATGCGGACATTCACGTCCGCCTCGCGCTCGCGCTGTTCAAGAGCGAGCAGATCCACGAATTTGAGCTGGCACTGGCCCGCGCATTGGGGATCGATCCGGACAACCGCGTCGCCCTCAAACTCCTCGGCGATCTCTGCCTGCAGCAAGAGCAATACGCGGAAGCCATCCAGGCATACCTGCAAATCCTCAAAGGCACCTTGGATGCCGTGGATATCCTTCATCCGCTCGGCGTCTGTTTTTTCAGATCGGGCGATCGCGAAACGGCGCGTATGATTTACGAGCGCATCCTCGACCTCGCCCCCGAGGACACGCTCGCTGAAGAGAATCTGGCTCAAATCCATCAGCCCACAAAGCCGGCCGTGACCGAACCGGAACTGGCGCCGATTGCGGAAGACGCTCTCGGAAAAGCGCTCGAGAACGCTGATTTTTTTAAGCAATCCGGCAACCTCGTCGCCGCGCGGGCCGAGTTGGAGTTGGCCGCCGGCCTTTCTCCGGAGAACGACAGGATTTGGGATGCCCTCGGCGGCCTGCACTATCAGAGCGGTGATTATTCGGCGGCGCGGCTCAGCTTCCGTCGGCTTATCGAATTAAGACCGCGCGATTCGCTGGCCTACACACTGCTCGCGATGGCCGCGCTGAAATGCGACCGCATCGCCGAGTTCGAATCTGCCATCCATCTCGCGCTAGAAATCGACCCCACGAATCAAACCGCAATCGAGCTTCTGGCCAAGACCAGCTTCGAGATGGGCCGCTACGGCGATGCGGGCCTGTTCTATTCCAAGATTCTCGCCAACCGCCCCGACAACGTCAGCACCCTGCTCTGCCTCGGCCTCTGCTTTGTGCGCGGCAACGAAACTCAGATGGCATGCGAAATCTATATGCGCGTAATCGAAATCGATCCCCAAAACATCACCGCCCGGGAAAACATCATCACGCTGGAGCATCTCTCGCTCACCGCCATCAATGAAGGGCAAATCACGCAAGGCGATGTGGATCGATTGCTGGCTCTGGCGAAACAGGCCACCAGCGCCAACCATCTGGAACAGGCGTGCCGACTCCTCGCAGCGGTGCTCGCCGTGCGACCTCAGTTGCCGGAGGCAATCGAGATACTAGCCAAGATTCATTTCCAATGCGATGAGTTCACCCACGCCCACGATCTCTTTTCGCAACTGACACAGATCACTCCGAACTCGACCGGAGCTTGGGTGAACCTCGCCTTGACCGCGATCAAGCTCGGCGACTCACAGACATTTGAAAACGCGCTGACCCGCGTATTTGAAATCGACATCCACGACCATCAGGGACTGACGCTTCTCGCCCAAATCAATTTTCAGAACCAGAACTGGGTGGAGGCGGCACAAATCTATGCGCGCATTCTGGAGCGTCACGCGAATGATATCGAATCAACCCTCGCACTCGGGGTCTGTTTCTTCAAAGCAGGCCAATACGACTCGGCAGCCGGAATGTTCCATCGCGTGCTCGAACTGGAACCGTCTCACGCATTTGCCGCCGAGAATCTGCGCGCCACCGAGATTGCGATGAATCGCCCCACAAGTAACTGACCGAAACTGGCACCGCACATTTCACATGCTCATCTCTCTTTCATTGCAGCCAAAAGAGACACCCGCTGTCGCAGCGACGGCGACAGTCTCTCTTCCTCTCTGTGCTCAAATCGGGACGCTCGACCAAGCCGAGGTCGCCCTCAAAGCCGGAGACCATCTCGGCGCATGGAACGCCTGCCTCGCGGCCATCGCGTTGCGACCGTTCCATCCCGAAGCGTATCTGCAGATGACCAAGATCGCGCTCGACGCGAAGGACTCGAGGCAAGCGGTACGCTGCATTAAACGATGGCTTCAGCTCACGCCAAAGTGGGATGCGCCGGATACTGTGCAACGCGCGCTCAAACAACACCCGCGACTTATCTCATCGAATATTGCTTGGACTCCCCTGCCCGAGTTGCCTGTGCGTCCGCGACTGAGCGTCTGCCTCATCGTGAAGAACGAGGAACGGTTCCTCGCCCAATGCCTGCGCTCCGTGAAAGGCGTCGCCCACCAGATTGTCGTGGTGGACACCGGCTCCACGGATCGCACCGTCGAGATCGCCAAGGAACACGGCGCCGAGGTGCATCACTTCACGTGGAATGATAATTTCAGCGACGCCCGCAACTGCGGCCTCGAACACGCGCGCGGCGACTGGTTGCTCATCCTCGACGCCGACGAGGAGTTGATGACCGAGAGCGTCGAGAAACTCTGGAAAGACATCTCCACGCCGAATGTTCTCGGCTACCGCATCCCGCTTAGAAATCATGACTCGAAGGCCCCCGGCGCCACCTATGTGCCGCGCCTGTTCCGCAATGCGCACGGCCTTTTCTTCAGCGGTCGTATCCATGAGCAAATTCTCCCCAGCATTTATCCTCGGCAGTCCCTCTGGCAAATGGAGGTTCCGATGGGCACCGCCACCCTGATGCACTACGGGTATAATCCCGAGGTGATGAAGGAGAAGAACAAGGTGAAGCGCAACCTCGCCCTGCTCGATCTCGCCGTAATCGAGAACCCGAATGACCCAGCGTTGTGGATGAACTATGGCATTGATCTCGTGAACGATGGTCAAACAGAACTCGGTCTCGAGCAGCACCGAAAAGCCGTCGCCATCGTCGAGGCGCACGGCTCACAGACCATGACACCTGAGGGCCGTGACCGGCTGATAACGATGTTCGCCTTCCACCTTTTCACCGCCAAGCATTACGAGGAAGCGCTCAAAATCGCCACCTCTCAACTCGCCCAAGAATGTGGCCCGACGGCATCGATTCACTACATCGCCGCCGTCGCACACATCAAACTCGATCAGCATCCGGAAGCCATCCCGCATCTGCGCGCCTGTGTCGCGAAGCTGAAGGAGCCCACGCTCACATCTGCCTGCGAAGGGATGGACGGCGCGGCTCCTCACCAATTGCTTGCCGAATGCCTCATCCAAAGCGGTGACATCGCTGAGACGGAAAAGGAATTGGGGCTCGCGCTCGAACTGGAGCCGCAATCGGTCGGCATCCGCCACGGCTACGCGAAATTCCTCATCCTCCAGAACCGGAACGAGGAGGCATTGCCGCTCCTGCATCAAGGCACGATGGATGACCAGATGGATCCGAGCCTTTGGATTCTCGGCTGCGAAATCGTGAACGGGGCCCTCCATCTGCCCGATCTCGCTCTCGAATGGACCGAGTCCTCGCTGGCGAATCATCCCGACAACGAGGAGTTGCGCAAACAACGCGGCATCGCCCTGCTCACCGCCGGACACGCCGCCGAGGCGCTGCCCTTTTTTGAAGCTGCCGCTGACCGGACTCAGCCGGTCGTCGCTGGAGCAATCATTCTCTGTCAGTTGATTACCGGCACGATTGCCGCTGCAACACAGCCTGCGAATGAACCAGCCGTGAGCCGCGAGTTCATCGGTTGGTATCGCCGCTTGCTCACGTACAACTCTGCAGAGGCTGCACACGAAGTGAACCGCCAGTTATCCGCTCTCGAACCGCTGTTGCCCACGGCTGCGAAAACCCTTCGCGCCGCAGTGACCGAAGCCGAAAGCGCGGCGTAGCCTGCAGCGAAGACGTTATTCGCCCTTGAGATTCTGATTCACGAGCGCGTCGAAAAGCATCTCGGGCAGCGCACGTGTGAATTGGCCGGGGATGTTTTGCCCGCCGGAGAGCCACATCACGGGAAGCTGCGCGCTGAGCATCACATTCCAGATTTTCCCAAGCCGCGTCTCCTCGTCGATGTGG
Source organism: Akkermansia muciniphila (assembly GCA_945860945.1). Lineage (GTDB taxonomy): Bacteria > Verrucomicrobiota > Verrucomicrobiia > Limisphaerales > SIAT01 > SIAT01. The sequence goes on along the minus strand of CAMASG010000049.1, from coordinate 11,763 downwards.
GTGAAGATAATTCCGGAAAGCGGCAGCCCCGTAAAAGCGCGCGTGTGCGCCAGCAGCAGGCTGAGATCGTACGACGCGTTCAGCACGAGGAACAATTCCGCACCAACGAATTGAGTGGCCTGCGTTTTGAGCGCGGCGAAAGCGGCAGGATCATTGACCGCCACACCCGGCAAATCCACAAAGCGTGCGGCGTTTTCATCCGGTAGTGCGCCGGCCCAGACGCGCTCGACGGGGACATTCAGAATCTCGCCGTGCACGCTGAGAAACTCCGCTGTGTTCGGCGCAGCGCCATCGAGTCGCCAGACCTGCGCTGGCCGGCCGCCAAGAAAAACTTCCTGCGTAAGCCATTTACAAAGACAGGTCGTCTTACCGGTGCCGGGCGTGCCGATAAAAACGCGCACCGGATTACCGGGCTTCTCGTGACGGCGCGCGAGCTGGTACGCGTGGTCCACGAGCACCTCTTGCACGAGCGCCAGCTCCTCGCGAAGATTGCGCGGCGCGGTCGCGCCCGGAAAAGTGCGCACGCGATCGGCGAGCCACTCGAGGTGCATCGGAAGCAAACCGAGGTTCTGAAGAATGGTGGCCGAGGCCATCAGCCCATGCGACGACGCAGATGGACTTCCGGAAAACCCACGCGGAACCGAGCGCGGTGAAATGATTTCGGGCCGCGCAGTGGCGGCAGCCGCACTGGCCTCGATCGTTCCCGCAAGTTGACGTTCCAGTTCCTGCACGCGCTGGTTGAGCTGCGTGACTTTCTCCGAGCTGCTCGCGGCGGTGGTGGGCACGGTGGCGGTGACTTCGATCTGCGGTTTCCTGAAGAGAGCCCCGAGACCGGCGGCGGGGATTTTGCGGAGGTTGACGATCACAGCGTCAGGCCCGAGCTGACGGTGTACTTCCAGCAGCGCCTGCTGCGCGGATTCGGCCACGATTGTGAGCATGCTCATCGCGTGCGGTCATTGAGCGCCGCGACGGCGTTCAATTCAAGCTGGGAATGGTGCCGACGGCCTGAATCTCGACCTTCGGCGGCAGCTCTTCGTAGGAGAGGAAGGCGAGCTCGGGATATTTCCCGGCGAAGAACTTGCGCAGGCCGTAGCGGATGGCCGAGGTGCAGAGGACGACCGGTGGACGGCCGTCGGCGATGAGCGGCTGCATCGTCTGCGAGAGATGGTGCGAGAGATGCTGGATGAGTTTCGGATCGAGCAACAGAATGGTCTCCGTCGCGGAAGGCCGCAGGCTGCGCACGAGATCCTCCTCCAGCCACGGATCGAGTGTGATGGCGAGAATGGCGCCGCGCTCATTCTGATACGGCTTGATGATTTGCGCGCCGAGCGAACGGCGGGATTGCTCGGCGAGCTCCTCGGGATTCTTCGTGATGGCGGCGTGGTCGGCGACGCGCTCGAGGATGCCGATGAGGTTGCGGATGGAGACGCCTTCGCTGAGCAAAATCTGCAGCACGCGCTGCACTTGACCCACGGTGAGCAGCGACGGCACGAGCTCGTTGACGAGCGCGGGATTGGACTGCTTGAGATTATCGAGCAGCGTCTGCACATCCTGCCGGCTGAGAATCTGATGGCAGAAACGTTTGATCGTCTCGCCGAAATGCGTGACGAGCACGGAGGAGGCATCCACCGTGGTGTAGCCGGAGATCTCGGCGTTCTTACGCTCCACATCGGTGATCCAAACAGCAGGAAGCTGGAAGACGGGCTCGACGGTTTGGATGCCGTTGAGCACGACGGTGCTGTTGTTCACGTTCATCGCGAGCCATTGGCCCGGAATGATCTCGCCGCGCGCGATGAGCTGGCCGCGGAAGATGAAGCGATACTCGTTCTGCGCGAGTTGGAGGTTGTCGCGCAAACGCACGGACGGAATGATGAAGCCCATGTCGGAGACGAAGTTCCGGCGCACGCCGGTCACGCGCTCGAGCAAATCGCCCCCCTTACGCACGTCCGCCAATTGCAGTAATCCGTAGCCCAATTCAATCTGGAGCGTGTCGAGGCTGAGAAGATCCTCGAGCTTGTCGGGCGTCTTCGTGGCCGTGCCCGGACCGCCACCCGCCGGCGCGGACCCGCCACCACCTACTTCGGCTGCGGCAGCACCGCCTCCGCCACCACTCCCGCCACCAACGACCAGCGGAAGTATCATGCCGGCCTTGCTGAACTGGCGATGCATGACCGCGAACAGGCCGCCGAGGAGAATAAACGGCAACATCGGAAGACCGGGCGCGAGCGCGAGCACGAACATCGAGATGGAAAGAATCTTCAGCACATTCGGCTGGAAGAAAAGCTGTTTGGTGAGGCTCTGCCCGAGGCTCGACTCGCTCGCAGCGCGCGTGACGAGAATGCCGGCGGCGGTCGAGATGATGAGCGCGGGCACCTGCGACACAAGGCCATCACCGATACTCAGAATCGTGTAACGCTGGAGGGCTTCGGTCACGGGCATCCCCTTCTGGAAAACGCCGATGCCGATGCCGCCGACGACGTTGATGAGGGTGATGAGGATGCCGGCGATGGCGTCGCCGCGGACGAACTTGCTCGAGCCGTCCATCGCGCCGTAGAAGTCGGCCTCCTGCTGGAGTGCTTTGCGGCGAGAGCGCGCTTGATCTTCCTTGATGATGCCGGCGTTCAACTCGGCGTCGATGGCCATCTGTTTGCCGGGCATCGCATCCAAAGTGAACCGCGCGGCGACTTCAGCGATACGACCGGCGCCCTTCGTGATGACGACGAAGTTGATGACGGTGAGAATGAGGAAGATGACGAACCCGACCATGTAGTTGCCCTGCACGACAAGGTTGCCGAAGGCATTGATGATCTCACCCGCGTAGCCGTCGATGAGGATTAACCGCGTGGAGGCGACGTTCAAACCAAGCCGGAACAACGTCACGATGAGCAACAACGTCGGGAAACTGGAAAAGGAGGCCGGTTCGCGGATGTAAACGATGACCAGCAGTACGAGCAGACCGGACGCGATGCTCACGCCGAGCAGCAAATCGAGCACCATCGGCGGCAGGGGGAGCACGAGCAGCAGCAGCGTGCCGAACAGGAAGAGCACTAAGCCCAACTCGGCGAAACGCCACGAGCTTTGGGGAGTGAGATTGGCGGGAGCCGCGCTCATGCGGGTACTTGCTGGCCTTGTATGTAGTAGCGGTAACGGTTCACGCGATAGACGTAGGCGAGAATCTCAGCCACGGCCGCGAAGAGTTGCGGTAGAATCTCATGCCCTTCTTTGCAATGCTTGAAAAGCATCCGCGCCACGGGCTTGTTCTCGACGATGGGGATCTGGTGCTGCTTCGCAATCTCACGGATGCGGAGCGCATTGAGCCGTGAGCCTTTCGCCACGATGCGCGGTGCCCCCATCGACTTGCGGTCGTAGCGCAACGCCACGGAAAGGTGCGTCGGGTTCGTTATGATCACGTCGGCCGTGGGTATCTCCTTCAGCCACTTTTTCCGGAGCAAGTCACGGCGGCGTTTGCGAAACTCGCCCTTCACCTGAAGGTTACCTTCAGACCCCTTGTTCTCTTCCTTGACCTCTTGCTTGGTCATCATCATCTCCTGCTGATGATGCCAGAACTGATAACCATAATCGGCGGCCGCAACGACTATCAATCCGAGCAGCACACGAATGCCGACGGTCTGTGCGGTCTGCGCCATGAAGTTCAGCAAGTGATTGAAGTCGGTGGCCGCGTGGAAAACTGGGTCCTTCACCACGTCTTTGACCACCGGATACGTCAACCCCACGATAAAGCCGAGCTTGAGCAGACTCACACCAAGCCGCACAAGCGACTGCATCTTGAACATCCCTTGAATGCCCGGCCACGGATTGAGCTTTTCCCACTTGGGCTCGAACGCGCGGGGTGAAAGATTAAACCGACTCTGCAATCCGCCCGCGATGATTGACGTGACCACAGCCACGGCCATCACCGGCACCACGCAATAACCAGCCTGCATCATGAAATTCCAAAAGAGGTAAGTGACCGAATCGCTGTCTATCGCCGGCCGCGAGAGCTGCGCAAAGGTGCCGACCATGTAGAGCTTGAACGTCTCAAAAATCCGCGGCGTCATGACCGTGAGGATGAGAACAGCCGCGGCCACCATCAGTGCCGTGGAAACCTCTGGGCTGCGGGCAAAGTTGCCCATATCAAACGCCTCTTGCAGGCGCTTGGCCGACGGTTGCTCTGTCTTTTCGCCGCCTTCGTTCTCAGCCATAAATCAGGCTTCCGAAAACAAACGCGTCCGCCCGCACAGACCCAGCGGTCAAAAAGTCCATTTTTTGAACACGACAATACACCGTGTCCAGACATAGCCAGAAGCGTGCCAATCACTTGAATCAGGGTAGGTTGCGCCACGGATTGTGGCCCTGCCCCCTCAACCACCCAAGAGACGGGTGACGAGTATGAAATCCTCCGGCAATTGCCGCAGATAAGATGCGATGTGTTCCGCCGTCAGATTCATCGTCATCCCGAAAATCGATAGCCCGACAAGAATGCGCACGCTGAAGCTCTCGGCAAAGATGTTCATTTGCGGCGTGGCTCGGGCGAAGACCATTAACAGCAAATTCACCACAATACCTACCGCGATGAGCGGTGCCGCAATCTTCACCGCCACAAGAAACGTCCGTCCCGCCATCGCCGTCACGCTGCGGAACAGCTCCTCCGTCAACCGGCCGCCGTCGATTGGCAGCACGCTGTACGACTGCGTGAAAGCGACAAGGATCGCCTGATGAATGTCGAGCGACAGCAGTAGCATCGTCGCCAACAGATTCATCATCGCCGCCGGCACTTCGGTCGGCGTCGATTCACCCGGCGACACAAGTTGGCCCATCTGCAGCCCTGTCTCCATCGAGATGAGATGCCCCGCCAGTTGTGCGCTGAAGAAAGCCAGCCGACAAAGATAACCCATCAGCAGGCCGATGGAGATTTCCTTGAAGAGCAACAGCGTCACACCCAGCAAATCGAGCTGGGCCGGGTTCGGACCACCGACCAGCGTGGGCGCGACGAGAAAGGCCAACAGACCGCCAAGTGCGATACGCAGGCGCACCGGCACCGCCCCCGCAGAGAACACGGGAAAGACCGAGAGCATCGCGCCTGCCCGCGCGAAAACCAGAAACCAATCGAAAAAGAATTGCACGTCGGTCTTTTGCTGCGTGCCCGCCCACGCCGCGTTTTCTCCTACCGCACCATCTGCGGGAGCTTGTCAAAAATGCCGATCGTGTAGTCCATCATCGTGCGGACCATCCACGGCAGAATCATGAAGAGCATCCCCACTACCGCGAGCGCTTTAGGCACGAACGTCAGCGTCTGCTCCTGAATGGAAGTGACCGCTTGAAACAAGCTCACCACGAGCCCCACCGCCATCCCCGTCAGCAAAAGCGGGGAAGAGATGATGAGCACCTGCATCATCAGGCTCTTCAGAAGTTCCACACAGTAATCCGGGCTCATAACTACACTCCGAAACTCAGCGCGAGAGATCTCACCACCAAAGTCCATCCATCCACCAAGACGAACAACAGGATTTTCAGCGGCAACGAAATCGTCGCTGGCGGCAGGAACATCAAGCCCAAGCTCATCAGCACGATGGCCACCACGAAATCAATCAGGATGAACGGAATGAACAGCAGGAAGCCCATCTGAAATCCCGTGCGCAATTCGCTCAGGATGAATCCGGGAATTACCACACTCAACGGCAGTTGGTCCGCCGCCGTCGGGCCCATTTTCGCGAGGCCCACGAAAAACTCCACGTCCTTCGGCCGCGTCTGCCGCAGCATAAATTCCCGCATGTGTCCCGAGGCCTGATCGAGCGCCTGCTGGCCGGTGATCTGGTTCGCTTGATACGGCTTGATCGCCGTCTCATCGATCCGCTGATAGACCGGCGTCATGATGAAGAACGTGAGGAACAACGCGAAGCCGACCATCAACTGGTTCGCCGGCACGCCCTGCAACGAGAGAGCGTTCCGCAGGAAAGAGAACACGATGATGATGCGCGTGAAACAGGTCATCAACATCACCAGCGACGGCGCGAGCGAGAGTAGTGTGATGAGGAAAACGATGCGGATGGCCACGTCCAGATCCTTCGGCTGGTTCGGCATGTTCATCCCGATATTGAAATTGAAGGCGTTCGTGTTCGCGCCGGATGTGGCCGGCACAACTTGCGCGAGAACGTCCGGCGCAAAGGCAAACAGCGCGAGGCCAAGCAACGTCAACGGCGCAAGAACGCGCCGGACGGACTTCCAAAAACTAGGGCGAAGCGGGTTCATTTCTTTCCGTCGAGCAACGCGCGGAGCTTCTCCGCAAATGTGCCGGGGGGCGGAGCCGATTCCGCGAGGGCAGTCCCCGTTGGCGTGCTCACTGGCGCAATCAAGTTCGTGCCCGTCGGCGTGTCGGCGATGAGGAAGCGCTGCTCTCCGTATTCCACGACGTGCAACGTGTGTCGTGCGCCGATGGATTTACTCTCCAACACGCGCAGGTGATTCGAGTTCGCGCCGACGAGTCTGAACAATCGCGAGCGACGGAAAGCCCATGCAGCGCCGAGCACCAATGCGAGTACGATGACCATCGCGCCCAGCATGCGGATGAACACGCCGCCGAGACTCTCCGACGACGGGGCAGTCATCGATGGCGCGTTGGTGGCGCCGTAGATCATGACGTTGGTTGCGGAAAACGCGTCACCGGCCATCAACAGTGCGAGGGCCGGTGCGAGCAAAACCAGTGCGAATCGCAGGCGCATCATACGCCGGGCTTGGTGATGATCTCCTTGATCTTGATGCCGAAGTTATCATCAGCAACGACTACTTCACCGCGAGCGACGAGGCGGCCGTTCACGTACACATCCACGCTGGCGTTGGCCGGCTTGTCGAGCTGAACGATGGCGCCGACGCTGAGCTGAAGCAGTTCCTGCATCGTCATCTGACAGCTACCGAGCTCGGCGGTGAGCTTGACGGGTACATCAAGCAGGAGCTCGAGGTTCGGGTGTTCGGCGGCAGTGCTCATAAAATCAGTGTTTGACGGCTTCGGTAATCTCGATGGCGCACTTGTTGTCCACGCTGCCGAGGCGGCCGATGAACTTGGTCTGGCCGGCGAGTGAAATTTGAACCTTGTTCACGTGGTCGGGCGTGACGGGAATAACATCGCCGACCTTCAATTTCAGGAGGTCGCGAGCGCGAGCATCGATGTGCGGCCAGTGGGCGGAGACGCGCAGCGGCACGTTGTCGTAGGCCGCATTCCATCGCGGGCCGACGGCTGTTTTATGCGCTTTATCTTCCGCAGGCGCTTCGGCTTCGAAGTTGATTTTCCGCAGCAGCGGGTTCAATCCACGGACGGGCATCAGCATCTGGAGTTGGTTCACGCAGTCGCCGATACTCGCCTCCATCGAGATGTGATAGAAAGTCTCTTCGGGCCCGCCGAGATGAAGGAAGCGCGGGTTGCGCTCGTAGCCAATCATCGCCGGCGTCAGCTCGTCGTCGCTCTTCCAGTAGGCGCACCATTCCTTGAGCGCAATCATCGTCAACTGATCGAGCAACGCAGTCTCCACTTCGCGAATGGGGCGGTTCGGATTCACCGAGAAAGCTTTGCCGCCAAGCATCCGATCGACGAGCGAAAGACCGAGCGCGGGAGCGATGTCGAAGACGCAAGTGCCTTGCAGCGGATTAATCTTAAAGAGAATCATGTGCCGCGGCGCGGGCGTGATCTGGATGAACTTCTGAAGATCCACCACCTCGAGCGAAAGCAGCTCGAGCGTGAACTCCATCCGCAAGAAGAGCGAAAGGCGTGCCGCCACGCTGCGAGCCAGCACCTCGTTATGCGATTTGAAACGGTGCACCTCGTTCGAAGAGAGCGCTGCGGTCTGCCCTGCACCGAATGCGTGGATGGCCTGGGGCGGGAGCATTGCCTGCCCGCCACGCCAGAGATGAACCTTCTGGCCTGCGACCTCGGCTGTCTCGGGAGTGTCACTCATGGTGGGAGGCATGCGGCATCTTCAAACAAATCACTGAAGAACCCACACGGGAAACAGCACTTCCTTCACGCTGGCGTGACCAAGAATGCGGTTGAACTCGCTCTGCAATTCGGCCTTCACAAGCGTGCGGATTCCCGGCTTCTCCAGCTCTTCCAGCGTCTTGGTGGAAAGGACCGTGTTGGCCGACGCATCCAAACGAGCGCCGTATTTCTCGACCCGCTTTGCGAAATCAGAATCCTTGGCCTCGGAACGAATGAGCGCGATTTTCACGACGAGATAACGCTGGCCACCGGTGTTGGCCACGTTGACCACCGTGCGTTCGCTGACGGCAACCGGTTCATTCGGATCATCTTCTTTTGCGGCCGGACCTTTTTTATCGTCCTTCTTTGCGGCACCGTCGTCTTTTTTGGCACCATGGCCATCGTCTTTCTTCGCGCCATGACCATCATCCTTTGCGGCGCCATGACCATCATCTTTTTTCGCAGCACCGTGACCGTCGTCCTTCTTTGCCGCGCCATGGCCGTCATCTGCTTTGCCGTGGCCGTCACCGCTTTGAGCGGTCGTCGCCTTGGCCACTGCCTCGTTGATGCTCTTGATCAAGCCCGGCTTGATGACGAACTGGAACACGCCGAACGCCGCGCCGGCGCACAAAATGGGCGTAAGAATGAGGGGTAGCATCGCCCCGATGCCACCGCCGCTCTTGGGCGCCGCGGCATCGGCTGATTTCGCATCGGCGGGAGGTGTGGGATGGTCAGCCATAATCTTAGTAGATCTGTTGTCCTCTTACTTAACGCTTCAGCTGCATCATTTCCATCAAAACCTCATCGCTGGTCGTGATTACTCGAGCGTTGGCCTGGAAGGCACGCTGGGTGGTGATGAGCGTGGCGAACTCGCGCGTCATGTCCACGTTGGAAAGTTCGAGCGTGCCGGCTTCGATCCGGCCGAGGCCCTGCGACTGTGCGGTGCCGGCTGAGGCGAGAATGCCGTTGGGAGATACGTAGCTCGCGGTCGAGAGAGAACCGGCAGCCTCAAGCTGGGAGTAAAGGTTCGAGCCTTGGCGCAGAAGCGCGTTTGGATTGCTGAATTTCTGCAAAAGAATCTGGCCGCGGGTGTATTGCGTACCGTCGGTCAACAGCATGTTGACCTTCCCGTCAGCGCCGACGCTCCACTGCGCAACGCTGGCTCCGGGAGTGAACTTGTGCGTCCCCGCACCGGCGCTGGTGAAATCAATCGGATCGGTGCCGGCCGCAGAACCCGCAGCCGTTAGATGCAACGTGACAGTATTGTCGTCCACTTTACGCACAAAATAGGTCAGGGCATTCGAAATGCCCGGAGTTGCGGCGGGCATCGTATCCGTGGTGGCGAAGTTCACTTGGTTGCCAGTAACAAATCCGTGCGCAGTGGAAGTGACTTCGTTGGTGGTCAAATCGATGCTGCCAATGGTTTTCTCTGCGCCATAAGTGCCGCGGTCCACTCTGATATCGCCCACGAGTGTCGGAGCGTTAACGGAATCGGCGACGCCTTGCACGCGCAAGCCGGCGTTGGTGACGAGGTATCCGTAGCTATCCTCGCGGAAATCGCCCGCGCGCGTCGCGAAAATCTCGCCAGAAGTGGGATCCTTCACCATGAAAAAGCCTTCACCCGTGACGGCCAAGTCGGTGCGGACACCGGTCTGGTTCACCGCGCCTTGCGTAAAGGAGTTACGTACGGTGGCAACGGAAGCGCCGTTACCGACTTGAATGCCGGACGCGCCGCTCGAAGTAGCTGTGTCCGGCGTGGGTGCACGCATCGTCTGCGACAACGTATCGGCGAAATCCACACGCGCGCTTTTGAAGCCGACCGTGTTGATGTTGGCCAGGTTGTTACCGACCACATCCAGTGCCACTTGAAACTGTTTCAAACCGCCCACACCCGTATTTAGTGCTCTAATCATATGTTTTTCGCTGGTTGATTGTTCGCTTTAAAATTTCGCCCCGTTTACGGCTGTAAAGCACGCTGACTTACGCTCACCACTTGGCCCAATGTGTAACTCTGCGTTCCCACTTTGATTTGCGCCTCGCCGCCCTTGATCTCCACGCCGGTGACGAGACCGGTGACAGCTGGGTTATCCCCCGCCTGCACGACCACTTCTTGGCCAAGCAACCCAACGCTCTGCCCGAGCGTTGTCTGGATACGCAGCTTGGCGATGTCCGCGTTCATCTGTTTGGTCTGCTCCAGATTCGTGAACTGCGTCATCTGCGCCACGAACTCGGTGTCGGTCTGCGGCTTGAGCGGATCTTGGTTGGTGAGCTGTGTAACGAGCAGCTTGAGAAAATCATCTTGGTTGAGCGATCGAGCGGGGAGTCGAGTGCTCGAATCCGCCGAAGCCGCCGCGTTACTCGCAAGTAATGGATTAACAGTCATATTCTCGCCTTCTTACTGATTAGCCCCAAATTGGGACCGGAAAACTACGTCCGAAAGCGGCAAAAAGTGCCCGCGCGAAACCTGTTTTCAGGACGTTTTCGTCTCGATAGTTCATTCCTACCGCATTTAAGCACCTTCCGTGCCGAAGATTGTATTTGCCCTTATCAGACCAGAAAACAACTGAGGCCGACCTTGGGCGAATGAAGGTCAGAAGAAATGCACCGAGGCCGAGGCGAAGTCGAATCGTGTACCGAACGAACTCCGAGGCGTAACTAAACCGCCGATTCGCTCAGGCCCAACTTTCCCAACCACGCCGAGTTCCGGGGCGAACAGGCGACGCGGCGGCTTGGACCGCAGCCGCCGTGGGGATGGAAGGACGCACCCGCATTGGCGAGGCCTCTTCTTCCAGCAATCGACGCTGACGCGCCTGAGTGAACGCCTCGCGACGCGCCTCCGCATCGAACGCCGGCTGTTGTTGCGGCTGGGCGTTTTGTTGACGCGGCGGCAATTCAGATTCCAACTGCCGCAACGTGACACCACGCTCGGCCATGAAATTCTGCAAATCATTCCAACCCGCAGTCAGGGCCATCAAATCGCCACCCTCAAGCCGCGCTCGCACTTCCACCACGCCGCGGTGATGAAAAATCTCGAGGCGCAACCGCGTCTGCTCATCCGTCTGCAACTGCAACTCAACGCGATCGCCGCCCTTCACCTTGAATTCACTGACGGCGGCCCACATGTCCTCGGTCAATTTTGAAACCACCCCGGCACGCGACGCCGTGTCACCTGCTGACAAATTGGTCGGCACACCGAAACCGCGCTGCACCACTAAATCGGCCGCGAATACGCGCGGCGTGGCGGTGGAAAAATCACGCGATGTCCCCGCATCCCGCTGTTCAGCGAAAAGCCCCTGTCCGCGTGCATCGGCCAACATCTCCATCGCCTCTGTCATTTTGGCAGACGCAACCGCGTTGCCAGCGCGAGACGGAATCTCTTCAGCTCGCACGGAGGAAACCTTCTCCGCCTGCTTCGCGGCTTTCGCCAATTCGCTAGCCTTGGTCGATTCGGCGAGCTTCGTCCCCAACTGAACCTTGCTCGCCTCGTCGGCTTTATCAGCGTGAGCGGCATTGCCGAAACGGCTTTCCACATCGAAGGCCAGCTCCGGCGCTTTGCCGTTTTTCAAATGCTCCGGCTTCTCCGGAACGGCTGTTGTAGTCGCGATGTTCTTCTCGTCCTCGGCGTGGAACGGCTTTACTTCCGCCGCAGTTTTTGTGTCCGCGGACTGCGCCATCTCGGGCGAAACCATCTCGGGCGAAACCATCTCGGGCGAAACCATCTCGGGCGAAACCATCTCGGGCGAAACCATCTCGGGCGAAACCATCTCGGGCGAAACCATCTCGGGCGAAACCATCTC
>CAMASG010000048.1 GCA_945860945.1 Akkermansia muciniphila | reverse complement strand
GTGCCCGCGCAGGTGGTGAAGAGCATCCGGCCGGACACCGTGTTCATCCCGTATCACTGGCCCGGCAAGAAATCCGCGAACCAGCTCACCAACCGCGCGCTCGATCCCATCTCGAAGATTCCCGAGTTCAAGGTCTGCGCCTGCAAAGTCGAGAAGGTCGCGGATGCGCCGGCGAAACCTAATCCCCAGCCGTGGCAGTCAATCGCCTTCAAGCCGAAATGACCACCACCCACGAGTTCTTCATCGACCCCTCGCGTTGCATCGGTTGTCAGGCGTGCGTTGCGGCGTGCGGCGAGTGCGGCACACATCGCGGCACGCCGTTGATCCACCTCGACTACGTCCACCGTTCCACTGGCGTGCAGACGGCGCCCGTCGTCTGCATGCACTGCGAGGATCCAACCTGCGCGAAGGTCTGCCCCGCGGACGCCATCAAGCAGGACAGCGCGGGCATCGTCCACAGCGCCGCCAAGCCACGCTGCGTCTCGTGCTCGAACTGTGTTCTCGCCTGCCCTTTCGGCGTGCCGAAGATGAAGGTCGAGTTCGACCTCATGATGAAGTGCGACATGTGCTACGACCGCACCAGCGTGGGCAAGAAGCCGATGTGCGCGACCGTCTGTCCCAGCGGCGCGCTCTACTATGGCCCGCGAGAGTACGTGGAGAAATTCCGCCGCGAGAAGCCGGTCAACGAATTCCAGTTCGGCGCGCAGACCGTCCGCACCAAGGTCAACATGATGACCGCGCCGGAGGTGAAGGCGCTGCCGTTCGACGTCGCCGACTTCCTCCCGTGGGAAGGCCCGCACGCCGATCCGCTCTCACTCGCCCGCGCCGGCGCGCCGGACGTCGCCGCCACCGCGGTGTGGCAGAACATCGAGTTCAGAAAACCGTCCGCCGGGGGCTTCACCGAATGAACCCGACGCACGACACTCCCGCGTGGCGCGCCGATTTCCCCCTGCGCCAACCCGACGAGCACCGCGTCTCCCGTCGGCAGTTTATGAAGACCTGCGGCTGCGCGGCCGCGACCGTCAGCGCGGGAATGATGGCGAAAGATAAACTCTTCCCGCCACCCGAAGCCACCGAGCCGAAACTCATCGCGCAGTTGAGCGAGGTTCCCATCGGCGGTTCCCGTCTCTTCTGCTACCCGACCGAGAATCATCCGTGCATCCTCGTGCGTTTGACCGAACACGACTGGGCCGCCTACAGCCAAGCTTGCACACACTTGATGTGCCCCGTGAATTACCAGCACGAGAAACGTCGGTTCTACTGCCCCTGCCACGAAGGCTTCTTCAGTGCCGAGGATGGCCGCGTGCTCGCCGGTCCGCCGCCCAAGCCTCTGCCGCGTTATCCGGTCGAGATACGCGGTGGCGAAGTGTGGGTGAAGCCGCCGTAGTCCAATTAAAACGGCGCTGAAGCGACCGTCGTCTTTTCCCCTCTGGTTCGATATCGCCTTTTTGAAGGGTTGCTTGACGCGCTTCGTCAATGAGCCTATTCGCTACATGTGTCCCCAGTAGGTGCAACTCACAAATTCCTATGGACACTACTCCCACCCACCGTGAATTTCTCGCCGATGTCAGCCGCGACACCGTCGTCGCCGCGGCACGCAGCGCGTTCCGTTGGCGTCAACTCGTCGCGCTCGTGCGCGTCACTGCCAGCGAATACGGCCGACCCGCCGCTGGTGTCGCCGAGGCAAAGGCGTTGTTGAAAGTGTGACGACGCGGAGACGCGGCACCGGCTGTTGGAAAACTGCGCAACTCGCGCTTGAATCTGCGGCGACAACTCGTATGCTGCTGCCGTGAATTTTATCTACTCGATTCTGGTGGTGGTGGGAATGGGCGCGGTGCTCGGTCTCGGTTGCGTGCTCACCGCCAAAGGTAGCCCGTGGCTCCTGATCATCAGCGTGGTCGGCTTCATCGTGGCTTTCGGAAAGATTGGCTGCATGCCTCCCAGCGACGCCCATCACGACGCGGATCATCATTGATCTGCTCGTCGCACGACGGCGCGGTTTCCTCTCTCCCGATTCTCCTTCTTAACGCACTCAAGTGACGCGCCGAAGACGCGCCGCAGTTGCGTCTGCCACTGTCTCTTTTTTCACAACCCGCTCAAAGCCGGCCAGCTCAATGCAGTAAACGGGTTTCCGTCGGCACGCTGCTTGCCGTCATTGACGCAATTTGCACAGGGATAAATAGGCTGAAACCGCCATTTATGAGCGCACCTCATTGTTTTCAAGAGCGGCTTCCCTCTTTCGTGACGTTGCCGCGCGGCGTTGGCATCGTCGCTGCTAAATAGCGTTTTGGTTGATGTGATGAACCGAACGATAGTGATGCCAATTCCCTACATTCCAGCGAGTGCACCTTTCACGGCGGAGCAACGCGCGTGGCTCAACGGCTACCTCGCCGGCATGTTCGCCGATGCGAATCTCGGCGAACCGGGCACCGCGCCCGACGCCACGCCAACCAAGCCGCTGCTCGTGATGTACGGCAGCCAGACCGGCAGCGCCGAGCGTCTGGCCAAGAGCCTCGCGAAAGAGGCCGCGCAGCATGGTTTCGCGGCGAAGGTCATCGAGGCCAATGCCTACACCAGCATCGATCTCACCAATGAATCCAGCCTCGCCATCATCACCAGCACGTGGGGCGATGGCGACGCGCCGGACAACGCGACCGCTTTCTGGAGCCACTTGAGTTCCGATCAAGCGCCCAAGCTCGAGAACCTCAATTTCTCCGTGCTCGCGTTGGGCGACAAGAACTACGCCGACTTCTGCGGCGCAGGACGGAAGTTCGACGAGCGACTCGAGAAGCTCGGTGCCAAGCGCGTCCATCCCCGCGCCGACTGCGACACCGATTACGAGGCCGCCGCCAAAGCGTGGATGCAGGCCGTCCTCCCCGCGATGCAAACGGCCAGCGGTGACACAGTGCTTGTTACTCCCGATGTGGCGGTCAAAACCAAAACGGAAACCAGCGTCTCCGCGCTAGCGGTGGAGGCGAAGACCGCCGGTTACAACCGCAATAATCCGTTTCCCGCGCGCCTCATCACGAACCGCACGTTGAACAAGCCCGGCTCGGCCAAAGACACGCGGCATTTTGAAATCTCGTTGGAAGGCTACGGCCTCAGCTACGAGGTCGGCGACGCGCTCGGGGTGATGCCGACCAACTGCCCCGCGCTCGTGAACGAGATTCTCGCTGCGCTGGGTTGTGATGGCGAGGAGGCGGTGAAGGATCCCGCTGGCAAAGAGACATCGCTCCGCCACGCGCTGCACGCCTGCTACGCCGTCTCGCAACCGCCCAACTCGTTCGTGCAAGCCGTGGCCGAACGCGGCGGCGACGCGGAACTCAAGTCGCTCCTCGATCCGGCCAAAAAAGCCGAGCTCGATAAGTGGCTCTACGGCCGCGAAGTCATCGACCTCCTGCTGCGCACGCCGAAGGGCACGTTCGCACCGGCCGAACTCGTCGGTTTCTTGCGCAAACTCCAGCCGCGGCTTTACTCCATTTCCTCCAGCCCGAAAGCCCATCCAGGCGAGGCACACCTCACCGTCGGCGCCGTCCGCTACGAAGCCCACGGCCGCCAGCGCCACGGCGTCTGCTCGGCTTTCCTCGCCGACCGCGTGGAACTGGGCCAGACACCCGTGCCCGTCTTCGTGCAGACCTCGCACGGCTTCCGCCTGCCGGTCAGCGGCGACACTCCAATCATCATGATCGGGCCCGGCACCGGCATCGCACCGTTCCGCGCGTTCCTCGAGGAACGCCGCGCCACCGAAGCGAAAGGCATGAGTTGGCTTTTCTTCGGCGACCAACAGCGTTCGCTCGATTTCCTTTACGAAGAGGAACTGACCGCTATGCAGAAGGAGGGCGCGCTCACGCGGTTCGACCTCGCCTTCTCGCGCGACCAGAAGGAGAAGGTTTACGTCCAGAACCGGATGCTCGAGAACGCGACCGAGCTTTGGAAATGGCTCGAGGACGGCGCGCACTTCTACGTCTGCGGTGACGCTAAGCGGATGGCCAAGGATGTGGACGCCGCGCTCTGCGAGATTATCCAGAAGGTCGGCGGTAAGACTGCGGAACAGGCCGCCGAATATATGGCGAATCTGAAAACCGAGAAGCGCTATCAACGGGACGTTTACTGAGATGAGCACTCTTCCCATCGACCAAATCAAAGGCGAGAAGCTGAACGGCGAGCAGCGCTCTTATCTCGAAGGGTTTTTCTCTGGCCTGCAAAATCGCGGCATCGCTTTCGGTGACGTGATGGCCAACCCCGCCGCACAACCGGGCAAGCCCGATCTTTCCTCGCTCATCGCCGAGGAACGAATCAAACACGAACTGCACGGGCTCGACTCGTATCCGCGCTTGCTCGAACACGCCGCCGCGAACAAAGCTCCCGACAAGGAAGATCTCTTTCGTTTCAAGTGGCACGGTCTCTTTTTTCTCACGCCGAACAAAGAGGCCTTCATGGCGCGGCTCCGCATTCCCGGCGGACAGTTGAAAACTTTCCAGCTCCGCGAGATCGCCCGTGTTGCCGACGAGCTGACCAGCGGCTACGTGCAGATCACCACGCGCGCGAACTTCCAGATCCGACTGATCGAGTCGAAGGACGCTCCGGAGGTGGTGCGCCGCATCCAGTCGGTCGGCTTACACACGCGCGGCGCGGGCGCAGATAACATCCGCAACCTCACCGCCAACCCGACCGCCGGCGTGGATTCGCACGAGCTGATCGATACGCCGCCGCTCTGCCACCAGCTCGGGCAGATGATTCTCAACGACCGTTCGTTCTACGATCTGCCGCGCAAGTTCAACATCGCCTTCGATGGCGGCGGACTCGTCGGCACGGTGGAGGACACAAACGACATCGGCCTGCGCGCCGTCCGCGTGATGAAGGAAGAGACCGACATCAAGCCAGGCATCTACTTCCGAGTCGCGCTCGGCGGTGCCACCGGCCACAAAACTTTCGCACGCGACCTCGGCGTGCTCGTGAAACCGGACGAAGTTTTGAAGGTCACCTCGGCTATCGTCCGCGTGTACATGGCCAACGGAAACCGCGGCGACCGCAAGAAGGCGCGGCTCAAGCATCTTCTCGAAACGTGGACACTCGACCAGTATTTAGCCGAGACTGAGAAGTTGCTCGGCTACCAATTGCTACGCGCGCCACTCGACGCGGCTGGCAAATCGCCGTTGGAAGAAGGTCGCGCGCTACCCGCCGTGCCTCACTCGCACATCGGCGTCTTCCGGCAGAAACAGTCCGGCCTGAATTACGTTGGCGTGGCGTTGCCGGTCGGCCAGATCACGCCGAAGCAGATGCTCCGACTCGCCGACCTCGCGGACAACTACGGCTCGGGCGAGGTGCGCCTCACGGTCTGGCAGAACCTCATCATCCTGAACGTGCCGGACTCGATGGTGGAGACGCTCAAGAAGGCGTTGGTGAAGATGGGGATGCACTGGCAACAGTCGAACCTGCGCAGCGGCATCATCGCCTGCACCGGCAATAGCTACTGCAAGTTCGCCGGCAGCAATACCAAGGGTCACGCGCTTGAACTCGCCGATTACCTCGACAAGCGGTTCAATCTCGACCAACCAATCAACATCCACCTCACCGGCTGTCCGAATTCCTGCGCCCAGCATTACATGGGCGACATCGGCCTGCTCGGCGCGAAGGTGAAAGTGGCCGGCGAATCGGTAGAGGGCTATCACGTTTTTGTCGGCGGCGGCTTCGGGAAGAATCAGGCCGTCGGACGACAAGTATTCCAAGGCGTCTCTTTCGAGAGTCTCAAACCGACATTGGAGAAAATGCTCAACGGCTATCTCAAACATCGGCAGCCGGGCGAAGGTTTCCAGACGTTCACAAACCGGCACGAGCTCGGCGCGCTTCAGGAAATTTTCAGCAACGAGGCGTGATCCGCATCACTGCGGCGCACTACCCTGCGCGTCAATTTTGGCGTAGTAGGCGTCCACCTTCGCGGCCACATCGCGATAGCCGATATCGAGCTCGTAGATGTGCTTGAACTGCTCGATGGCTTCCTCGTCCTTGTTCACCTTCTGCAGTTCGCAGCCGAGGAAGTAGTGCAGTTCCTTCCGCTCTTCGTCAAAGACCAGCTTTTCGCGAAGCGCATTGCGGAAGGTGCGAATGGCGATGTCGTGCATCCCGCGTTGCGCGAAACATTGGCCGAGAAAATTCATCGCGGTGAGGCGCACGCCGGGGTTGGTCTGCGCCCGTTGCAACTCGTGAATCGCCTCGCTGAGTTGGCCGGCCTTGAAATGGAGTTGGCCCAACTCGAAGCGGATGGACATGTCGGTCGGGTACTTCTCCGCGCGGCGTTTGCAATCCTCAATAATGAACGTGGCGCGCTCGGCGCGAATACGTTCGATCTCCGCAGCGTGACTGGGTTCGGCGGAGTCGAGGAGTGAGAGCGTGTGGTTCAGCTTGGCGATCTGCGTGTCGTAGATGGCCCGTTCGATGTGGGCGTCGGCGATGCCTTTCTCCAGCGCGTAATGATAATATTCCAAGGCGCGATCGAACTCCTTCTTCTGCACGTTGAGTCGCGCGACCTCGATGGCGTGCCGAAGATTATCCGGTTCTTCAGCGAGCTGCGCCTCGGCTTTGTCGATCAGCATGTCGAGCGTGTCGATCGGCTTTTGATGAAGGTGCTCCTGCTCAAGCGCGACAGTCTCGGCCTCATTCCGCAACACACTGCGATAGCCGCCCTCCTCCTGAACCATCTCGTTGTAGCCGCCATCCTTCATTGTGATGCGCGCGGAAACATTCTTCAACTCTTGGAAAAGACTCTGGTCGTCGGGATAGATCCGGCAAAGCTGCTTGAGCAACCCCTCCGCTTGCTGCGCCTGATTCACCTTCTCCAACATGCCGCTGAGCTGGAGACAGATTTTCTTGTCGTCAGGACGGGCTTTGCGCATCGCTTCCAACGAGGCAATGGCCGTGCGCGGCATTTCCAATAGCGCCGCCGCATCGGCTAGGAGACGGTGTCCGAGATGGCTGGACGGATCGTGTCCGAGTATCTCCTCAGCGAGATTCAGCGCTTCGACGGGATTATTACGTAACGCCAGTTGACCACGCGCGATTAACTGCGCATTGCCCGCGACGCCGACGACTTTCGAGAAGAGGCCTGCGGATTGACCTTTCTTGATCTGCGCTGCGTGGAGAGCCATACGCGCCTCGAAGAATCCCGGCTCCTGCCGCAGGAGTTCCTTCAGGATTTCGATGGCGTAATCCCAGTTGGCTTTGGCGAGCGCGGCATTGCCTTTGCGGAACTGCTCCCGCACAGCGGACGACACCTCAGCCATTGCCTTCTCGGCCACGGCAGAAACGTAGCGGCAGCCCTCGAAAAATGCCATCCGCAAAACGAGATGTACCTATGGCTCGAAATTCCTCTTGCACTGAACCGCCATTGTGAGCGAATAATTCACGCCTGCTGCGCACGTGGCGGAATTGGCAGACGCGCTACTTTGAGGTGGTAGTGAGGTAACTCGTGCAGGTTCAAGTCCTGCCGTGCGCACCATTCCTTCTTTTCGCTGTCCCCTCGAAATTGTCCCTCAAGGACACTTTCGCTTACGTGAACAAATCGACGCAAGTCGGCCAGTACATTGATTCCATCCGAATGGTCTGCCGGAAGTGGCTCTCGCCCGACGCAGACGAGCGGACCACGCTGGCGGCCTGAATCGGCCCCGCGGAATAACGCTCAAGCGCGCGTGCCGGCGAAACGCTCGACGTACTTGCCGAGGATATCCGCCTCCAAGTTCACCGCGTCGCCCACCGCGCGCTCGCGCAGCGCGGTCCCCTCGAACGTGTGCGGGATAATCCAGATGCGAAACTTCCCCGATTCCACCGACGCCACCGTCAGGCTGATGCCATCCACCGCCACCGATCCTTTGAAAATCATGTAACGCATCACTTCCGACGATGCGGCAATCTCCAGCAGATGATCCTGCCCTTGTCGTTCCCATCGCACGATTTTCCCCTGCCCGTCAATGTGGCCAGTGACGAAGTGGCCTCCAAGACGCCCGCCCACCGCCAACGAGCGCTCCAAGTTCACCAGCGACCCAGCTCGCACCGATTGCAGATTCGTTCGTTCCCACGTTTCTTTCAGCAAGTCGAACTGCAACGATTTCTCGCGCCCCTTCGCTGTGATCTTCACGACCGTGAGACAGCAACCGTTCACCGCGAGGCTGTCGCCCACACGCAAGCCACGCGCACAGGCTTTCGCACGCAACGCCAAACGAATCGCCCGCGACATCGGCCGCACCGATTCCACCACACCCGTCTCCTCAATAATTCCTGTGAACATTGTTTCCTATCAAGCCGTGCCGACGCGCGCCGTCAACAGTAAATCCGGCCCGAGCCGCCGCCATTCAATCTCGCGCAACTGGATTACCTCCGCCAAACATTGCGCGCCAACACCCGCCACCGCGCGCCGAGAATCACGTCCGCCGAGGATTTTTGGCGCGTAAAAGAAGGCGACACGTTGCGCGAAACCGCCGAGCAGAAAAGATGCGTTCACCTCACCGCCGCCTTCGACCAAAAGGCTCGTCACTCCTTCAGCGCCCAATTGGCGCAACAGCCAGGGCAGGTCCGGCCGACCTTCTCGAACCGGAGCGACCACGACACCCACACGCTTCGCCAACGCCGCGACTCGGCGTTTCGGCGCGGCTTTTGTGACGATAATCCTCGTCAACGCTGCGAACTCGTCGTTGACGATTTGCGCATCAAGCGGCGTCCGCGCCAATGAATCGAGAACGATTCGTCTCTTCCCAGATTTTCGTTCGCCGCGGCGCACCGTCAAAGCCGGATCATCCAGTAAGACCGTGTTCACGCCCACGAGAATGGCGTCCGCACCTCGCCGCAACGTCATCGCGTGCGCACGGCTTTGCGTGCCGGTGATCCATTTCGATTCGCCCGCGGCAGTGGCAATCTTGCCATCGAGCGTCATCGCCGCCTTCACCGTCACAAACGGCGTGTGATGAACAATCCATTCATTAAAACTCTCGTTGAGCTGCGTCGCCTCTTCAGTCAGCACGTCACGGATAACTTCAATTCCCTCGCGACGCAGAAGACGATAGCCGCGGCCGGCGTGTTTTGGATTCGGATCCATCGCCGCGACGACGACGCGTTTGATTCCAGCAGAGACAATCGCTTCGGTGCAGGGCGGCGTGCGGCCGTGTGTGCAACACGGTTCGAGTGTCACGTAAAGCGTCGCGCCTTTTGGGTTATTCCCGCGCCGCACCGCATCACGCAGCGCTTCGATCTCCGCGTGCGGTTCGCCGGCTTTGCGATGCCATCCTTGACCGATAGTCTCGCCGCGCTTCACCAGCACAGCGCCAACCATCGGATTGGGCGTGGTGCATCCGCGCGCTCGTTGCGCCAGACGCAATGCCAAGCGCATGAATCGTGTGTCCATGTCGGCGGCCTTTGGCATCGCGGTTTATTCGGAGAAGAGGGCCTCGGCAAACTGCTTCGCGTCGAAAGGCTGGAGGTCATCCGGCTTCTCGCCGAGCCCGATGAACTTCACAGGCAGGCCCAGTTCCTTTTGGATGGCGACCACCATTCCGCCCTTGCTGGTGCCGTCGAGCTTGGTGATGACAAGCCCCGTGATCGGCACGGCCTTGTGAAATTCGCGCGCCTGCGTGAGCGCGTTTATCCCCGTCGTCGCATCAAGCACGAGCAGCACTTCGTGCGGCGCACCGGCGAGCTGCTTGCCCATCACGCGGTGCACCTTCTGTAATTCCTGCATCAGGTTGTGCTTCGTGTGCAGACGGCCCGCGGTATCCACGAGGAGAAAGTGCGTGCCGCGCGCGGTGGCGGCGGTGATGGCGTCGTGCGCGACGGCGGCAGGATCGGCCCCGTGCGCGCCGGCGATGACGTGAACATTGAGTCGGCCGCCCCAGACTTTCAGCTGCTCGACAGCCGCGGCGCGAAACGTGTCGCACGCAGCGAGCAGCGTCGTCTCACCACGTGATTGAATCAGATGCGCGAGCTTGGCCGAAGTCGTCGTCTTACCGGTGCCGTTGACGCCGACGATTGAGACGACGGTCAAGCCGCTCCCAGCGCGGCGGAGTTCGGATTGGTTCGCGCCGAGGCTCTTTTCAACTTCCGCGCGAGCGATGGCAAAAACATCGAGACCCGTGCCGCCTTGCGTCTCATACGCCTTCTTCACGGCGGCCACGATCTGCGTCGTCATCGCCATCCCGAGATCAGCGCCGATGAGCGCGTGTTCCAATTCTTCGAGCGTGGTTTCGGTGAGCTTGGGCGAGCCGGAAACGATCCGTTTGATTTCGTGGAGGAGCCGGTCGTGTGTCTTGAAAAGGCCGTCCTTGAACTTTTGGAAGAGCCCCATATCAGGTGGCTCGGCGCGCAGCGACGCGTTTCTTGAGCAGCTCGACGAACTGATAAGGAAGCTTGGTTGAGCCGATGAGCGGTTGGCCTTTGTTCATGCCGTGACAATCAGAACCGCCCGTGACCAGCAACCGGTGCTTGTCGGCGATGAGCATGTAGTGCTCCATGATCGGCGTGGAATGCTTGGTGTAGAAACACTCGAGACCGTCCATCCCCGCGGCGACGAGACCGGGAATGACATGGTCGGCACGATAAAGTCCAGGGTGAGCGAGCGAAGCCAATCCACCGGCTTGATGGATCAAATCAATTGCCTCAGCTGCGGTCATCCGATACTTCGGCATCCACGCGGGTTTGCCTTTCTTGAGAAAACGATCGAACGCCTCGTCCATGCCGGAACAGATACCCAACTGCACCAGCGCGCGGCCGATGTGCGGCCGACCCGGCGCGCGGCAGTTGGCGATGTCGAACACCATCTGCACATCAAGCTTCACGCCGAGCGCGTTGATGCGCGCGACCATCTCGCGGATGCGGTTGACGCGGACTTCTTGAAACTTCGCGAGCGCAGTGCAGAGCTTCTCGTTCGCCGTGTCGAGAAAGTAGCCGAGAATGTGCAGCTCCTGCCTCTCGTGCTCACAGGTCAGCTCGCTGCCGGGGACAAACTCGATGCCGTGCGTGACGCAGGCTGCGGCCATCCGCGGGCAGCCCTCCATCGTATCGTGGTCCGTCAACGCCACGGCCGAGAAGCCGAGCCGGTGCGCGTGGCCGGCCAACTCTTCCGGCGTGTAAGTGCCGTCGGAGAAATTCGTGTGAAGATGGAGGTCGGCAAACATCTTAGCTGCGCGCGGGGCGTTTCAATTCGCCGCGTACCTTGTCGAGGATGCCGTTGACGAACCGGCCGCTCTCGTCGGTGGAAAACTTCTTCGCGATATCCACCGCTTCGTTGATGCTGACCACCGGCGGAATGTCATCGCGATGCAGCATCTCGTACACCGCGAGGCGGAGGATGTTGCGGTCCACCACGGCCATCCGGTGCAAATCCCAATTCTTCGCTTGGGCGATGATGATTTCGTCGATCTGATTACGATTCGTGATTGTGCCGTGGATGAGAGGGTCGGCGAAAAGGCGCGTGGCGGCCTCGTCGGTGCTCATCGGTGGGAACTGCGGCTCCTGCCCCCACTTCGCGTCGCCCTTCTCATCAGCGATGACGATGGCACGCTGCGAACTCCAGAAATGATCGAGCGCCGCCGCGAGATCCTCGGGCGGATTCACATCGTGTTGAAACAGGAACTGAATGGCGCGTTCACGCGCATCACGTCGCATACCCATACAAAAGTCGTAGTTTAATATTTCGGCACGCTGTGATCGATTTCGTCCGACCACGCAGCGATGCCGCCCTTCACGCTCTTCGCGTATTTAAAACCTTGTTCCTTGAGGAACTGGACCGCCTTGAGTGAGCGCACGCCGCTCTTGCAGTGAACGTAAAGATGCTGGTTCGGATCCAGTTCGGTGAAACGCTGTGGCAATGCGCCGAGCGGAATCAACGGCACGCCGGCAACATGGGCGATCTGGAATTCGTCCGACTCGCGCACGTCGATGACTTTGATGCCGAGCTTCGAATCGTCCAGCGCCCGCTTCATCTCCTGCACCGTCACCTCGTCGGGATTCTGCGCCGGATGGAGCGGCTCGGGCATGATGCCGCAGAACTGCTCGTAATCGATCAGCTTCGTGATTGTCGGCTTGTCGCCGCAAACTGGACACTGCGGGTCGCGGCGGAGCTTCAGCTCGCGGAACTTCATGTCGAGCGCGTTGAAGAGCATCAAGCGGCCGACGAGCGACGTGCCCTTCCCCAAAGCGAGTTTCAAAATCTCGGTGGTCTGAATGCAGCCGATGATGCCCGGAAGCACTCCCAGCACACCGCCTTCAGCGCAGCTCGGCACCATGCCCGGCGGCGGCGGCTCGGGATAAAGGCAACGGTAGCACGGCCCACCCAAGTGCGGCGCGAACACGCTGGCTTGGCCATCGAAGCGGAAAATCGAGCCGTACACGTTTGGCTTCTTGAGCAGCACGCAGGCGTCGTTGGTCAGATAGCGCGTGGGAAAATTGTCCGTGCCATCCACCACGATGTCGTACTTGCGGATGATCTCGAGCGCGTTCTCACTCGAGAGGCGGGTGTTGTAAATCTCCACCGCAACACCGGGATTGAGATTGGCGATGGTCTCTTTCGCCGACTCCGCTTTGGAACGGCCGACATCCGGCGTCCCGTGCAGAAGCTGGCGCTGGAGATTCGAGAAATCCACCGTGTCGAAATCCACAATGCCGATGCGTCCGATGCCCGCCGCGGCGAGATACATCGCGATCGGCGAACCCAACCCGCCCGCGCCGATGCAGAGTACGCTGGCGGCTTTGATCCGCTTCTGGCCCGCCAAACCGACCTCAGGTAGAATCAAGTGCCGCGAGTAACGGCGGATTTCATCGTTGTTCAATTCCATAATCCAAATAAAACTCTCGTCACAGTAGTTCAGTCGCAAGTCCGAAAGCAAGCTACGCCACAACACGTGAAGACATCGCCGAGGAATACCGCCAAAATCCTGCGCGACGCCGCGCCGTTTAAGCCGACGCTCGCCATCGTGCTCGGCAGCGGATTTGGCTCGGTGCTGGATCACGTCGAGGCCGCCGCGCGTCTCCCTTATTCCAAACTGCCGAGTTTCCTGCCTGCAAACATAGCTGGCCACGGAGGCGAGGTGGTGTTCGGCAAACTCGGCGGCGCGCCCGTGCTGATCTTGAGCGGACGCGCGCACTATTACGAAGGCCACGATCTCGCGAGCATCACTTTTCCTGTTCGCGTTCTCGCCGAATACGGCATCGAATCACTGCTACTCACCAACGCCGCCGGAGGAATCAATCGCAAATTCCGTCCCGGCGACTTCATGCAGTTGGCCGACCATATCAATTTTCTCGGCGCGAACCCGCTGCGTGGCCCGATAGTTGCGGGCCGCGAACACTTCGTGGATCTCTCGCACGTGTACGACGCCGTTCTCGGTAAACTTTTGCAACGCGCGGCCAAAGGCACCGGCGCCAAACTCCACTCGGGTGTCTATCTTGCAGTGAGTGGTCCGAGCTACGAAACTCCGGCGGAGATTCGTGCCTTCGCACGACTCGGCGCAGATGCGGTCGGAATGAGCACCGTGCCCGAAGCGATTGTCGCGCGGCAATGCGGCCTGCGCGTGGCCGGCCTCTCGTGCATCACGAACGCCGCGGCTGGCCAATCTGCACACACCCTCTCCCACGCCGATGTCCTCGCCACGGGCGATGCCGCTGGCCGAGGAGCCGCTCGATTGCTGGAAAACTTCGCCGCGCTTTATGCCAAAACAGAAACGGATTGATGCTTCCGCGCTCATCGTCGCGGCTCTCGCCGCGCAACGCCGCGCCGTCGCGCCTTACTCGCGCTTCAAAGTCGGAGCAGCGTTGTTGACCGCTTCCGGTGAAATCATCACGGGCGCAAACGTGGAGAGCGCTAGTTACGGCCTCTCTTGTTGCGCGGAACGTATCGCCCTTTTCAAGGCGCTCACCGATGGCTCGTGCGATTTCCGCGCTGTGGCGGTCGTTTCGCGAGGCGGTGTCACGCCCTGCGGTGCCTGCCGCCAACTCCTCATCGAGTACGCGAAGGACGCCGTCCTTTTCGTGGCCGACAGCCACAAGCCAGCCGCAATCCGACGTTTTCGCGTGCGCGATTTACTTCCGGCTGCCTTCACTGACCTTCCTCCCGACCCTTCATAAATGGGAATAACAGTCGATTGACTTAATAAGTGGCCCTGATTTACTGGCGGCCATGCAAATCGAGAGCCTGAAAGTTTTCTGCGACTTGGCCGAGACCGAGAGTTTCACCAAGGCCGCCCAGATCAACGAAGTGACGCAATCCGCCGTCAGCCAGCAGATCAGTTCGCTGGAGAAGTTGTTCAAGGCGCTCCTCATTGAGCGGAGCAAAAAGAAATTCCGCCTCACGCGCGAGGGGCAGGTCCTCTACGATTACAGCAAACAAATCGTCCAGACCTACGATTCGCTCCACCACAAGATTCAAGAGATCAAGGACATCGTTTCCGGCAGCATCCGTGTCACCACCATCTACTCCATCGGCCTGCACGACCTGCCGCCGTACATCAAAAAGTTCCTGAAGGCACACCCCACCGTGAACATCTCGGTCGAGTATCGTCGCGCCACGCAAGTATACGAGGACGTGCTCGGCAACATCACGGATATCGGCCTCGTCGCCTATCCGGTCAAAGACCATCGACTCGAAGTGATGCCACTTCGAAAGGATCTCCTCGTACTCATCTGCCACCCCAGCCATCCGCTTGCGAAGCACAAAGTCGTGAAGCTTGCCGAGCTTCAAAACCAGAAATTCATCGGCTTCGAACCGGATATCCCGACTCGCAAAGCCATCGATAAAATCCTCAAAGATCGCGACGTGAACGTGAACCACGTCATGGAGTTCGACAACATCGAGACCGTGAAACGCGCCGTGGAGATTGATGCCGGCATCTCCATGGTGCCGCAAGGCACCGTGGCCCAAGAGGTCGCCAAGCACACGCTCGCCCAAGTGGAGATTGACGACGCGGACTTCTTCCGTCCGCTCGCCGCTGTTTACAAGAAGAACAAAGTGCTTTCGCCGGCCATGAGACAATTCCTCGACCTCCTCAAAACTGAGTGAGCAGGTGACCGGCCTATTCCGAGCCCGTGTTTACTTCAGATTCTCGGGGTTAAGCGGCTTGAGATCTTTCGGCAGGAACAGTCCGTTCTTGCGGATTAACTCTCCGTCGAACCACACCTCGCCGCCGCCCCATTCCTTGCGCTGGATGAGCACCATGTCCCAGTGCACCGCTGAGCGATTGCCGTTGTCAGCCACTTCGTAGGCTTGCCCGGGCGTGAAGTGCAGCGAGCCAGCGATCTTCTCGTCGAACAGGATATCGCACATCGGCGAGAGAATGTGCGGATTGAATCCCAAGCTGAACTCGCCGATGTACCGCGCGCCCGCGTCAGTGTCCAAAATCTCGTTGAGCTTCTTCGTATTGTTCGACGTGGCTTTGACGATTTTGCCGTGCTCGAATTCCAGCCGCACGTTCTCGAACTTCGTGCCCGCGTAAATCGTCGGCGTGTTGAACTGGATGTGTCCCTCCACCGAATCTTTCACTGGACACGAGAAGCATTCGCCGTCGGGAATGTTCCGCAGCCCTTCGCAAGCAATGGCGTCGATGCCTTTCTTGCTGAACGTGAGGTCCGTGCCCGGCCCTTTCAGATGCACGTGATTGGCGAGCTTCATCCGGCGTTGCAACGGCTGCATCGCGCGTTCCATACGACGATAGTCCATCGTACACACATCGAAGTAGAAATTCTCGAACGCCTCCGTGCTCATGTTGGCCGCCTGCGCCATGCTGGAAGTCGGCCAGCGCAGCACGCACCAGCGCGTTTTGTTGACGCGATAATTCTGCACCGGCCGCAGCGTCTTCGCATAGAACTGCATCTTGTCCGCCGGCACATCAGACATCTCGCTGGTGTTCGCCGCGCCACGAATGGCGATGTACGCCTGCACCTTTTTCATGCGGAACATCTCCACATCTCGCACTAGCGACGCGTGACTGGCGTCGGTGCCTTTTTGCGACTCGCGCAGAACACGCGTGTGGCGCGTCTCAACGACCGGAGTGGCGCCGACCTTGCGCGCTGCACGCATGAGTTCCACGGTGAATTCATCCGGCACATCAATCATATCCAGCAGCACGGCCTCGCCGCGGTTGAGCTTGGCGGAATATTCGATGAGCAGCTTGGCGAGTTTGGGATAGCGCGGATCAGTCATAGTTTTTGGATTATAGGAATGGCGCCGCGGAGTGCGAATCAAATTTAACGGCGACTTGGTTCGAATTGAATCGGCGGCGACCAATGGCTCCAGCGACCGGCGTCATCTTTGAAGCGGGCGCGGACACGATAGGTCTGTCCGGCAGCGAAGGCATCCGGCGGCAAACGGATCCCCATCGGCGCGAAGGTTATTTCTTCACTTATCCAGTGAGGCTCAATCTCGTAACGTCGCGGTTGACCCGCCTCATAACCGGGAAAGTCCGGCGCAGTTATTCTTCCAGCTCGCCACTGCACTGCCGCATATTTCCCGCCATTGGGCGCGGAGATAAATTTAGAAACATCAAACGCCAGTTCCCGTGCGGGAAACCCCAGCGGACCGGCGTAACGAATGGTCGGCGACGCCGGAATCGCGTCGTCTTTTGATTCCCAAAAGAGATGGCCGAAACCGTAGCCGCGGGCATCGCCGTCGTTTGGCTTGTAGGTTTTCTGCGGCCGCGAGTCGGTGCAAAACTCGACGATGTATTTGCAGAATCCATCGAAGTCGGGCGTGGAAAGCCGCCGCTCAAATGCTCCGCCACTCATCCCTTGAGACGCGGGGTTGCGAAAGAAGGCTCCCTTGTCATTTGTTCGTGGATGAAAATTCCACATGGCCATGTCGAGCTCGGCCCAGTTGCGCGGATGACCGGCCGGTCGGATCGCCGCAGCCAACTCATCCACGAGTTGTCCAATCTGCCCGCCATTGGGAGCGCCATCGCTGCAGAACAAATCGAGCATCTCTCGGGCGCGGTTCTGATATTCGCGCCGGAGATTCGGCCTATCGAGACACCGCGATTGATCGATGATGCCGGGCCAGTGCGTTTTGGGGATAAACATCATGTCCACATCCCACGGCACAGGCGACCACCGTCCATCACGTGGATGATACAGAAAATGATTCGCGCCGTGGCGCAGGTCGACGTTGGACACGATGCGGTTCATCGCGTGAAAGCTGTAGTAAGCCGGCAAGTCGAGATTGTCGCGCCACCAATTTTCTAGATTGGTTGAGCGCGAGCCGTTCATGAAATCGTTGAAGTCGGCATTGTTCGCCGACAACCCCGCCGCCAAATGTTTACGGCCCGTCTCTGGACTATACGTGTTCCCTTGGGGCAGACCGCGATCCTTCAGCCATCCACCATCTGAATCTTGCACCGCCAGATAGAGCCCCCACAAATCGCCCTCGTACTGGCTCTTGGGCGACGATTCTTCAACGCGACTCACGACCCGTAAATGAAGCCAGTGCGTGTTTGGGCTCGGCACGCCGGCCAGATCGAAGGCGCGAAACGACACCGCTTCGTCCATGCCCGACATGCCGCGATTGATCTGCACCCACGGACTCGCGCAGCCGCTCAAGTTCAGATGATCCCACGCCTGCGCATATTCCCTGCCCCAATGGTCGCGTGCGTGAAACTCACGAGTACGATTGAAATGGATGCCCCACTTGTTCTTGCCGGAGACATGCGTACTGGCCTGACCGCGGTTTTGGAATTGGATGTGATCATACACACGGTCGCCGTAAACGATCGTCCCGAAAAGCCGGCGCTTGTTGTAACCGCCGTCCCATTGACTGCGTTCCACATCGTCGTGCTTCGCGATGAGATGATAGACCGGAAGTGTGGTGAGAAATTTCGATGAGAACTCGACCGGAGGCGTCTTGCCCGGCTGACTGCTGCCCGTCCACGCAGGCACGCCATCGTAACAAAACCACGCGAAATTAGGGCAGTCATCATCCGCATACGGCACGCGCAATCTCAACCCCACGCCGTCGGTCGCCGTGATCCGATATCGAATAAGCCGGCGATGCTTCTGCAATTCCCCCCGGACAACCGTGGTGAATTGCCCATCTCCGGCAACCGCATCCCCTTCTTGACCATCATCGCGCATCGGAAACTCCTGCCAGCGCTTTTCATAATCGGCATCGGACTTTCCCAGATACGCACCCGCATCCACCGTCTGCAGTTGCAACATCACTGCGCGGATACCATCAGCATCACTCACGCGAGTGGTGACAACGACACGTTCACCAGCTTTGGGCTGGATTGGCAAATGCTCGACACTCTCCACCGTTGGCGGCGCGTTCGTTGCCGAGACCGAGTTCCGTTTTCCCGGCGTGGGTTTTTTATCCGCTGGCCTGCCATCAGCGGTGAAACCGGAACTGCGCCACGAACCCGGACTCCGACCATCGAGTGTCGGCGTAATTCGTTCCAAAGAGGAACCGGCGCCAAACGCCCCGGTCGGCCAAGGAAAACCGACCCCGTACTGGATGACATCGACCGTCTCGCCGCGGGCGTCACGCAGCGTGATTCGCTCGCCGCTCTTCTTCAGTTTTCCGGGAAAAGGCCCCAGCGGTTTGAACCCGAATGTTTTTGAGAACGCCTCGGAATCTTTCGCTACAATCACAAAGCCACCGGGCGCGAGCGATGTGTCGGCAGGAAAAGTGAACCGGTCTAAATGCCACCCCGACAGACTCACCACATTCGTTCCGGAGTTGAACAACTCGATGAATTCAGACGGGCGCTTGTCT
Source organism: Akkermansia muciniphila (assembly GCA_945860945.1). Lineage (GTDB taxonomy): Bacteria > Verrucomicrobiota > Verrucomicrobiia > Limisphaerales > SIAT01 > SIAT01. Next base: position 1,986 of record CAMASG010000048.1, on the reverse strand, counting down.
GGCGAATCGAAATAGATTTCGTTGATGACCACCTTCGCGGAGAGCGGCAGAACGAGCGTTGCCGTGGCTATTGCGGCCACACCCAACACCCATCGCGCGAGGCGCGAGTTCATGATGCGCGCCGGAGTTCCTCGCGCCGCAACGCGCGTTCGCGCCGTTTCGTTTCCGCCCGCAGTTCAACTTCCGCAGACCACCCGCGCGCCTGTGCTTCCCCGCAGAGAGCGAACAATTCCTTTGCGAGCGACGCTTTTGAGCGACTGCCACGCGCGACTGGAATCATCCCCGCCTTGCGCGCTTTCTTCACCAATTTCTCCGCACGCAGCAACGCGGGCAGATGGCGCGGGATGCCATCGAGCGCACTCGGGCGGGCGTGTTTTGTCCCCTGCTTCTCGGCCTTCTTGATCTTCTCCCAGTTCGCCCAAACCTCATCCACGTCCTTCACCTTCACGTCCCCAAAAACGTGCGGATGGCGGCGGATGAGCTTATCGGCGATGTGACGGGCGACCTTTTCAAAATCAAACGCCCCGCGTTCGCGCGCCAACTGACAATGGAAAATCACCTGCAAAAGCAAATCACCCAACTCCTCTTCCATCAGGTGGTCGTCGCCATCCTCAATGGCCTCCATCAATTCATAGACCTCTTCCACCGCGTGAAAGCGAAGCGAGCGGTGCGTCTGCTCGCGATCCCACGGGCAGCCATCGGGCGCGCGGAGTCGAGCCATCACGGCCAGTAGATCATCAATCGCCGATTTTCTTTTCGCGCGCTTCACAGGATGACCAAGTTATCCCGATGAACGACCTCGACGCGTTTGAGTTGGCCGTTCTTGATGGCAGCGGCATCGAAGGCACACAGGCCGCGCGCAAACTCCGTCCCGTCCGCGTCGCAAAGGCGCACGACGTCGCCCGCCACAAAGTTCCCATCGCACCGCACGATACCCGGCGGCAACAGGCTCGTGCCTTTCTCGCGCAGCGCCTTCTTGGCGCCGGCATCCACGGTGAGCGTGCCTTTCGGGTGATGGAAGAACGCGATCCAGCGCTTGCGGCCTTTGAGTTTGGTCGGCTTCGGCACGAAGAGCGTTCCCTCGTCCTTCCCCGCGAGCACATCGGCCAGCACGGTTTTCTTGCGACCGGAGGCGATGACGAGCGGGATGCCCGATCGCACGGCGATTTTGGCCGCATGAATCTTCGAAGTCATTCCGCCCACAGCCGTGGTGCTCGTGGTGCCGCCGGCCATTTTTTCAATCCGCTCGTCAATCGCTTCAATCACCGACAGCGTGCGCGCGTTCGACTTCCCGAAGTTCTCCACCACGCCGTCCACGGTCGTGAGAATCACAAGCAAATCAGCGGGCAACAACGAGGCAACGAGGGCGGAAAGTTTGTCGTTGTCGCCGAACTTCAACTCGGTGAAAGAGACAGCGTCATTCTCGTTGATGATCGGCACCACGCCGCGCTCGAGTAGGGCGATGAGCGTATTGCGGGCGTTAAGATGACGCTCCTGATGCTCGAGGTCATCGTGCGTAAGCAGGACCTGCGCGACGATAATCCGATGCTGGGCGAAGAGCTTCTCGTAAGTGGCCATGAGCCGCGACTGCCCCACGGCGGCGCAGGCTTGGAGCTCGGCCAACTCCGTCGGCCGCTTGTCGAAACCGAGCGCGCCCATCCCCGCACCAACCGCACCGGAAGTGACAAGCACCACCTCGCGACCGGCTGCGCGCTGCGCGGCGATTTGCGCGGCGAGCTGCGCGAGTTGGGCGGGGTCGGGCTGTTTACGGGCGTCGGTGAGGATGCCCGTGCCGAACTTCACGACCACGCGACTGATGTCTTTAAGCACGTCGGAACGCACGTGCGTTTGGTAACAAACGGGGGGAAGCCTGTCGAGCCGCGAGGCGGTACGGGAGAAAAATCAGCCCCAGCTTACAAGACGCATGCAACGCGGCAGACTGCTTTTCAATACGCCGCGTCGCCGTTCGAGTTATAGACCGGCGTC
>CAMASG010000047.1 GCA_945860945.1 Akkermansia muciniphila | reverse complement strand
GGACAAGGACGGCTACGCCTCGCTGCCCACCGGCGTCGGTCTCGGTTGCGAGGTGAACGAAGCGCGATTGGCGGAACTGGCCAAGCAACCGTCCAAACCCGAGTGGCCCACGCGCGGCCGCTTGAAAGACGGCTCCATCGCGGACTATTGAGCCGCCACATTCTTCAGATGACCTTCGCACGCGCATCCGTCATCCTGTACGGATTGATGGACTGACAGCCAACGTATGAAACACCTCTCAATCACCGGCCTCATCGCGGCCGCACACACACCGTTCCACGCGGACGGCTCGCTCAATCTCGCCGTCGTCGAGAAACAGGCTGCGCATCTGCTGGCCAATGGCGTGAAGTTCGCATTCATCGGCGGCACGACAGGCGAGTGCAGTTCGCTCACGCTCGACGAGCGGCGCGCGCTAACGGTGAGGTGGATGGAAGTTGCGCGCGGTTCGGAATTGAAGGTCATCGCTCACGTCGGCGCGAACTGCATTGCCGATGCTCGTTCACTCGCAACGCAGGCGCAGCAACTCGGAGCCGTCGCGATTAGCGCGCTTGCACCGAGCTATTTCAAACCGAGCAGCGTCGCTGCACTCGTGGATTGCATGGTGGAGATTGCGGCCGCTGCACCGGAGTTGCCGTTTTACTATTACGAAATCCCGCTGCTCACGGGCTTGAGTCATTCGCCCTCCGCGTTTCTCTCGCAGGCGGCGGAGCGCATTCCCAATCTCGCGGGCATCAAGTTCACGAGCAGTAATCTGATGGAATACCAGCTCTGCCGCGCGGCGTGCGGTGGGCGGTTCGATATCCCGTTCGGCTTCGATGAGATAATGCTGAGTGCGCTGGCGTTGGGCGCGACGGGCGCGGTGGGCAGCTCGTTCAACTTCGCCGCGCCAATTTATCATCGCGTTATCGCTGCCTTCGAGCGTGGTGATTTGAAGCAGGCGCGCGCCGAGCAATTCCGCTCCGTGCAACTCGTCGTGTCACTCGCCTCGCGCGGCTACATCGGCGCGGCCAAGGCCACGATGAAAATGCTCGGCGTGGATGTCGGCCCCGCGCGACTGCCCAACGGCAGTCTGAACGCGGAGCAGCAGACCACGCTGCGTGCAGATTTGGAAAAGCTCGGCTTCTTCGATTGGGTGGCGAAGCCGTGACTTTGAATCACTGACCACTCCAACCAGTCCGATACTATTATGAAAACCTTTCTGTTGCTGACCGCGTTGCTTTCGACGCTGCCATTGCGCGCCGCCGAGCCCGTGACCGTCACCTTTGATGCGCGTTCCGTGAAGAGTGGCGCGTGGTCCGACGCCGCGACGTGGGCGAATCGCCGTGCGCCAAAAGCCGGCGATCGCGTGCAGGTTCGTTCGACTCACACGGTCGTGTATGACGTGGCTTCGACGGATGCGATTCGCATGATTCACGTCGCGGGCACCCTCGCGTTTAGCCGCGAGAAGTCCACGCGGTTGGAAGTCGGCTTGATCAAGATCGAGCCGGGCGAGACAACGACGGAGGACGGCTTCGATTGCCACGTGGACGCGCCGAGCGTGGCGCAGTCGGGCGCGATTCCGGTGCTGGAAATCGGCTCGGCGGAACGGCCCATTCCCGCCGGCATCACGGCGCTGATTCGCCTCGTTCACTTCGAAGGGATGAATCCGGAGACGCTGCCTGCCATCATCAACTGCGGCGGGCGTTGGGACACGCACGGTGCGCCGATGAGCCGCACTTGGTTGAAGCTCGGCGCGTCCGTGAAGGTGGGTGATTCCACGGTGAAACTCGGTGAGTCGGTCACTGGTTGGCGCGTGGGCGATCAAGTCATCGTCACGGTTTCAAAAGAGAGTTACGGCGGCGGCAGCACCTTTCGCCAGTCCGCCGCCAAACCCCGCAAGGTGCAGACCGAGGCGCGTCGCATCACTGCGCTGGACGGCGACCGCGTGACGCTCGACCGCGCTCTCGACTACGTACACTTCGGCGAGGGCGACTACCGCAGCGAGGTTGCGAATCTGTCGCGCAATGTCACCATCGAATCCGCCAAGCCCGACGGCGTTCGCGGACACACGATGTTTCACCGCGACAGCACGGGCGGGATCAGCTACGCGGAATTTCGCCATCTGGGCAAGGAAGGCGTGCTTGGCAAATACGCGATCCACTTCCATCTCGTGCGCGATTCGATGCGCGGCAGCGGCGTGCTTGGCGCGAGCATCTGGGATTCGCACAATCGTTGGCTGACGATTCACGGCACCGACTTTCTCATCGTCCGCGACTGTGTTGGTTACCAATCCGTCGGCCATGGATTTTTTCTTGAAGACGCGACGGAGCAATACAACGTGCTCGACCGTAATCTCGCCGTGCAGGCGTACCGCGGAAAGCGGCTGCCGAAACAGGTGCTGTCGTTCGATCCGAATGACGGCGCGAGCTTCTGGTGGGCGAATGGGCGGAACACGCTCACGCGAAATGTCGCGTGCGAGAACGACGAATACGGCTACCGCTTCGAGATTGCGAAGCGGAGCAACTTTAGCCCCGAGATGAACACGCTTCAGCCGAGCGGCGAACGCGAGCGCGTGGATGTGCGCCGCATTCCGTTCCTGCGATTCGAGGACAACGAGTCGCACAGCGAAGGGCTTTACAGCTTCAACTTTGGCGACGACGTGAATGGCTCGGTGGGCGGCGACCGCGCGCATCCGTTCATCGCGAAAAATCTGCGCGCGTGGGAGACACATTACGTGCTGCGGCCGAATCTTTCCCACTTCCTCCTCGACGGTCTCACGGTGAGCAATGCCGTCTATGGCGTGTATCATCCCGACTACGACGCGCATGTCTATCGCAACATCAGCCTCACGCGCGTGGGCGCAGAGCCGATCAACCGCGGCCACGACGACGACAGCATTCAGCACGGCGATTTCACTTATGAAAACGTGCAACTCATCGACTGCCGCTCCGGTCGTGATCCGCTCATTCAGATGGCGTGCACGTCGCCGAAAGCCGGCACGGCGGGACACTTTCGCAACGTGAGTTGGCCCGGCAGCGAGTCGCGTCAAGGCAAAGTGGTGGACCTTGGTGGTGGTCCGCGCAACAGCAAGCTGGAGAATCCTGTGGCCTACTTCTTCCACGATTATCCGGCCAAAGGTGAAGTGATGAAAGTCCTCAGCACGAAGTTCCCAGCATCGGCGGGTGAAGAGTTTCAAAGCGTGGACAAGTTCACCGGCAAGGACGTGCGCGCCGCAAAGGCGTCACAGGTCGCCTTTCCACAACTGCTCGCGCCGGTGGACGACTTGCCGCCCGCGACCGTCATTACCTCCGCTCGCAAGCAAGCGGACGGCAAGTTGCTCGTGCGCGGCGTGACGCAGGACAACGTCCACGTCGCCGAAATCAAAGTGAACGGTCAGCGCGCGAAAATCGTGACGCAGCACGCGGGCGTCGCGGACTGGGAAATCACGCTTCCCGCCGCGAAAGAACTCACCGCGTTCGCCTGCGACAGCTCGGGCAATGCGGAGCGGAATGGGCACAAGATTGCGGTGCCGTGAACCGTTTAGATTTTCTGCGGATGTGCGTCTCCGAAAAAGTTTCCCTAGCCGTCGCGTTGAGGCATAGTCGCCGCATATCGTTATGGCACTGACCGACCAGTCCAGTCTCCGCATCGTCCTCTACGAAGGCACCGGCGCCGCAGCGCTCGCGCCCGAGGATCGTTTCACCACTCTCAACAGCCTGCTCGAGCGCGGCTTCGCCGTCACTCGCGCTGGCGGTTCTGGCGCGGTCGCGCCCGCAGATCGCACGGCGTTGCTGGTGCTGGGGCGGTTCGACAACGGCCGCGCGCCGGAGGCCGATTCGGCCACGGACGGCACGCGCGTTCAGTTTCGCGACATCACCGGTCTGGATTCCGCCGGTGTCACGGACGTGGTGGAGCAGGCGCGCGTCGGCGCGAACGCTTTTCACCACGGCGAATGGAAGCCGTGGTTTCCGGTGATTGATTACGACCGCTGTACAAGTTGCATGCAGTGCCTTTCGTTCTGCCTTTTCGGTGTGTACGGCGCGGATAGTGACGGGCGCATTCAGGTTCAGAACAACGACAATTGCAAAACCAACTGCCCCGCGTGCAGCCGCGTCTGCCCCGAGGCGGCGATTATGTTTCCGAAGTACAAGGCCGGCCCGATCAATGGCGACGTGGTGACCGAGGGCGACATGCAGAAGGAGAAGATGAAGGTGGACATCTCCTCGCTGCTCGGCGGCGATGTCTATTCCCAGCTTCGCCAGCGGAGCGACGCCGCGAAGGTGCGCTTCAGCAAGGAGCGCGACGACAAGAAGGCGCTGGCTGAGCGGCAGAAGTGTCTGACCAAACTCGCGCAGGCTGGCGGTATTCCCGCCGAAGTATTGATGAACCTGCCGTCGCCGGAGGAAATCATGCGGCGCGCCGGAGAAGCGAAGGCGAAAGCCGCGGCGGCGTTGGCCATGCAGGGTAAGAATTGAAGCAGTGCGTGAAAGTGCTGCGGTAACTTCCGCGAGCGTTGGTTCGTCTGAGCAAACGTTATTAGCAATCGAGATTCAGCAACCCGAAACTTTCAAAGCCTATGAACGCTCCCAGCTTTTCCACCGAATCCACACGCCGCCGCTTTCTCACGCGCACCGCGCTGGGGGCCGCATTCTGCACGGTGCCCGGTCTGTTCGCCGAGGCGCTCACTCTCACACCGAAGCAGACCGAGGGGCCGTTCTATCCCGACAAACTCCCGCTCGACACCGACAACGACCTGCTCATTCTGAACAACGCCGCCACCCCATCCCTCGGCGAGGTAACGTATCTCAGCGGGCGCATCCTCGATGCGCGTGGCGAACCGATCCGCGGCGCTCTCGTCGAGATCTGGCAGTGCGACGCGAACGGCGCGTATCTGCACACGCGCAGCGGCAACGCTGCCAAACGCGACGCGCATTTCCAGGGCTTCGGTCGCTTCATCACCGGTTCGACCGGCGAATATCTTTTCCGCACCATCAAGCCTGTACCGTACCCCGGCCGTGCGCCGCACATCCATCTCAAGGTTCGCCGCGCGAACAAAGACCTGCTCACCACGCAGTGCTACGTAAATGGCCACGAAGGCAATAATCGCGACGGCATCTATCGGTCTTTGAAGGACGAGAAATCACGCACGGCGCTCACGGTGGATTTCGTGCCGATCAAGGGCGCGAAGGCCGGCGAGTTGGCGGCGAAGTTTGATGTCGTGGTCGGTCTCACGCCGGAAGGTTGATTGCCCGCGCCGCTGGACTTCTTTATTGAAACAAATTCTCGACCGATGCGTCTGATACGCTAATACTTCGGCCCTTGCCTGTCGCAATCCGAGCAGCACAACTATGAGCGCCCAAAGCATTCCGTTGGTGATTCCGCGGCCCGTTCCGCAGCAGAACATGCGTCCGCCGAAGAAGAACATCCCGCAGACGGCGGTTCACCGGAACCACATCCTCCACTCGGTGCGTTCGTATGTGGCTGAATTTAACCCCGTGCCGCCGATGCCGACCGAGGAGCTCAAGGTCCACGCCGACCGGTTGGTTGCGCAGCTCAAGCTCGATTCCATTTATCGCGATTACGTCGGCGTGCTCATCAATAACGAGATGTGGCGCGAGCAACTCGCCGCTGTGCCGTACGAGCGCCGGCTGCTGCTGCTGCCCAAGTGTCTCCGCATCGAAAGCAAGTGCCCGGCGCCGTTCGACGAGTTCGGCCTGCTTTGCAAACAGTGCGGCCTCTGCACGATTCAAGATTTGCAGGGCGAAGCCGAGCGTCTCGGTTACGCCGTGCTCGTCGCGGAAGGTTCCGCCATCGTCATGTCGCTCATTCAGACCGGCAAGATCGAGGCCATCGTCGGCGTTTCCTGTCTCTCGGTGCTCGAGCGCGCTTTTCCGTACATGGAAGCCGCGGCCGTCCCTGGCGTCGCCATCCCGCTCCTGCAGGACGACTGCATGGACACGAATGTGGATATCGACTGGGTCTGGGATTACATCCACCTCACCAGCGACGACCGCACTCGCCGGCTCGACCTCGGCACGCTGCGCGATGACGTGGACTTCTGGTTCACGACCGCGAGCCTCGATCTGATCATGGGGCCCGCCGATGGCGAGACCGAGAAAATCGGCCGCGACTGGCTCGGCCGCGCTGGCAAACGCTGGCGCCCGTTCCTCGCCGTCTCCGCGTTTCAAGCGTTGCGCGACGACACTGGTACGGTGTTGCCGGAAGATTTGAAGAAGGTCGCTGTCGCTGTCGAATGCTTTCACAAAGCCTCGCTCATCCACGACGACATCGAGGACAACGACGCCCAGCGTTACGGCGAGAAGACGCTGCACGAAGAGCACGGCGTGGCCGTCGCTCTGAACGTCGGGGATCTGCTTATCGGCGAAGGTTACCGACTCATCGCCGCCACGAAACTTTCCGCCGAGCAAAAAGCCGCGATGGTTCTCGTCGCTTCCGAAGGCCAGCGCCAGCTTTGCCGGGGTCAAGGTGCCGAGCTCGTCTGGGCACGCAAACCCGCACCGCTCACGTCCCTGCAGGTGCTCGATATCTTCCGCAAGAAAACCGCGCCCGCCTTCGAGGTCGCGCTCCAACTCGGTGCGCTCTACGCCGGCACGGAGAAGCACGAGGAAGTTTCCGATGTCCTCGCTGGGTACAGCGAAGCGCTCGGTATCGCCTATCAAATTCGCGATGACCTCAGTGACCTCGGTGACAAAGGCGACACGAACGACATCGCTGGATTGCGCCCGAGCCTGCTGCTCGCCGTCGCTTACGAACGCGCGAACGATCCTGCGAAGCGCGCCACGCTCGAAGCGCTTTGGCGCCGCACGCCCCAGGCCGGGGTGAATGCGGAGCAAATCGAGGCGCTGTATGTCGAACTCAAGGCCGACGAGCGGGCCAGGCTGCTTCTGGAGACTTACAAAGAAGAAGCCATCCGCGCGCTGCGCGACTTGGAGAATCCGAATCTCAAAGGCCTTCTTCGCCGCGTGCTCGGCAAGATTTTCAACGACGTTGAGATCAAGGGTTGGTGCAAGGAACAAGAGCAGAAGAACCTTGGGCGGCAACCGGAAATCATCCTCGGGCTCGCTCCAGTCGCGGTGAACGCCTAATTTCCCGCGGCGCGCCATTTCGTTCTCCCGCCTCGCCGCGAGTTCGGGCCGTTAATTGATGAACCCGCCGCTCCCCAGCGAAATCCTTGTCGAATCGCTCCGCCACGGTGCGCGTTATTCGGTCCCGCCGCGCGCAATGGGCAAAGCCAGTTGGCTCGGTTTCGTTCCGGTTATCTTCGGTTTCGGCTTCGCTGGCTTCGCCATTTTTTGGATCAGCATAGCGTCGTGGATGATTTCAAAGTCGCCGCAGAAGGATTGGTTCGTGTGGCTCTTTCCGCTTTTCGGCGTGCCGTTCGTGCTCGTCGGGATTGGTATCATCCGCGCCAGCGTGTTCACACTCGCCGGCCGTTACGAGATCGAGGTGAGCGAAGGCCAGTTGCGCGTCACGGAGCGTGCGTGGCTCTTTCGCAAAAATCAGACGGTGCGCACAGACAAGCTCCGCCGCATTTCGGTCGAGGCGATGCCATTCAGTCCCATCAACTTCTATGGCCCCGCGAAACTTGCTGCGCTCAAGATTGAGTTGTCCGAGGGAAAGCCGGTGGAACTGCTCCGCGGTTATCCGCTGAAATGGCTCGAGGCGCTCGCGCACGAGTTGGCGACGCGTTGCTCTGGTTTGAACATCACGGCGCCCACAGTAAACGTCGTGACCGAACCGCTACCGCCCCGCGACCTCGGTCAACCCGATAAGCGCGATTACCCCGACCAACCCGTCGGCAGCCAAGTGCAATTGGTTGAGCGTCCAGATGGCTTCACGCTCACCATGCCGCCCGCGGGGCTTGTGCGCGGCAGCAAGGGGTTGTTCGTGTTCGCGATTCTCTGGAACACGTTCATGAGCGTCTTCACCACGATTTTCCTCTTCGCTAAAGGATCTCAAACATCCTCGGGCGAGCCGATGTTCTGGCTGCTCATCATCGTCTTCTGGTCGATTGGCGTTGGCCTGTTCATCCCCGCGATAAACATGGGCCGTCGCCGCGCGGTCTTCATGATTGCCGGTGACCAGTTGAGGCTGGCTCATGCCAATCTGTTCGGCACGAAACTATCCGCGTGGTCGCGCGATGAATTGAAATCAATCCACATCGGGCCGAGCGGCATGGCGGTGAACGACATCCCCGTGCTCGAGCTGCAGATCGAACCGCGCGCGGGAAAGAAGGTTGGCCTGCTCTCCGGACGCGATGAAGATGAATTGCGCTGGATCGCCACCACGCTGCGGCGTGGATTGCGGCTGGAAACGCCGAAGGCCGCAGCATGAGCGTGCGCATTGAACTCATCCAAGTCGCGCGGTTGGCCATTCGCCAGCTCGGCGATTCGGCTCCGCTCGTGCGCGCATTTTTCCAGAGTCAGCTTTCGCCCGAAGGTGCCGGCTGCGACCGCGATGGTCGCCCCGATCTTTACTACACCGTTTTCGTCCTGAACGGATTCGAAGCGCTGAAAATGCCGTTGCCCGTCGACAATCTCGAGGCGTGGCTGCGCACGTTCGGCGAAGGCGAGAAGCTGGACCTCGTTCATCTCACCTCGCTCGCTCGCTGCTGGGTTGCGGTCGGAAAGAAGCGGATGCCGGACGGTCTCGCGAAGAAGTTGCTGGCGCGCATCGAGACCTTCCGCAAAGCGGACGGCGGCTACGACGTCGATTTGAAACGGCCGCACGGCACGGCCTACGGGGCGTTTCTCGCGCTCGGCGCGTATCAGGATATCGGCACTGGCCTCGGCAAACTACCGCCCAACCCGTTGAGCATCGTGCAATGTCTGAAACGGCTCGAGACACCCGACGGCGCGTGGAACAACGTGCCGAAAATGCCCGTCGGCTCGACGAACCCGACGGCGGGCGCAGTCACGTTGCTGCGACATCTGCATTTGCCAGTGAACGACGTGGTCGGTCGCTGGTTGCTTGCGCGGATGCATCCGCAAGGCGGGTTTCTGGCCGTGCCGGGAGCGCCGATGCCCGATCTACTTTCCACCGCCACGGCGTTGCACGCGCTATCGAGTCTCGACGTGCGCCTCACAGCCGAGCAGCGCGAGCGTTGCCTCGATTTCGTGGACAGCCTTTGGGGTGCACGCGGAGGTTTCCACGGTCACTGGGCGGATGACCATCTCGACGCCGAATACACTTTCTACGGATTACTGGCGCTCGGGCATTTGAGCCTGTAGTCGACCCGTTTCTTCCGCACGCGATGCCGTTCGGCGTCACGTAATTTTCACCGGGCCGCCATGAAGAGGCCTCACGGCCCCTTCATCTTCCATTCGTTTTGTTTCAACCATAACAACACGACAATCATGAAAAAGAACTGGCTCCAACAAATAATCGGAATTGCGGCGGCGGTGCTGCCGCTGACTGCGATGGCGCAGAGTATCACTAACACTGTTTCCTTCGGCGGAAGGACTTTCACAGACTTCGGTCTCGTTGGAATAGGGCGGCTCGCTCATGATTCGACAGATTATTGGGGCGAAACATTAGGCTCATTCTCGGCCATCAGCTTTGATCCGGGTTCGTGGAGGAAATCGGGGAACACCTATACAGGCACGCTTTGGACCATGGCGGACCGCGGTTACAACACCGACGTCTTCTTCTCCGATTACCGTTCCCGGATGCAGAACTTCACCGTCAATTTCACTCCCTACACCGGCACAGCAAATACCAGCGACCAAAATCAGGTTTCGCTCACCTATAACGGGTCCGCTTCAAAGCTGCTGACTTATGGTGGCACCAACTTCACAGGGTTGAATGCGACCTCGAGCACGACCCTGTATGGCATGGCCTCGCCGTTTGTGACTTCGAACAGCAAGGTGACGGTGGACGCTGAAGGTCTCGCCGTTCTGAAAGACGGCAGCTTTTATCTCAGCGACGAATACGGCCCGGCGGTTTACTACTTCAACAGCAGCGGCCAGTTGCAGGGGTAGGTGGCGATTCCGGATTCCATACGAGGGAAAGACAACTCCGGCAATCCTCTGTTCACTTCCATTGAACCGGCAAACAACGCCGCGCAGCTCACCGGCCGTGGGCCTAACCAAGGACTCGAAGGCGTGGCAGTGTCGCCGGATGGCAGAACCTTGGTGACGATGACGCAATCTGCAGTGATGCAGGACAGCGCCTCCGACCAGATTGGCAAGAGCTACAAGCAAGCACGTCTTCTGGTTTATGACATCAGCAGCAGCAAAACCGACCCGACATTGTCCGGCCATTACGTTGTCGAGTTGCCCATTTACAGCTCGACGAAAGTCGCCAGACAAAGCGACATCATCGCCTTGAGCGCCACCAAATTTCTAGTCATCGCCCGAGAGGGAATCGGCTTGGGCGGTGACAGCGGTGCTTCGATCAAGAAAGACATCATCTTAGTGGATATTTCGGCCGCGACGAATCTGAAGGATCCCGTGGGCGGCATCAACTACAACACCACGACCAATAAAATCACCACTAGCGTTGCGAAGCCGGGCGCCTTGATTTCAGGCATCACGGCGGCGACCAGCAGCAGCTACATCAACATGCTGACCTCCTCCCAGTTGGGGAAGTTCGGGATGACTTCCGATACTACGCGCACCACCAACAGCCTCTCCGAAAAATTTGAAGGCATGGCGTTGGTGCCGGTGCTGGATCCCACCAAGCCGAACGACTACTTCCTGTTCGTCAGCAACGACAACGACTTCAACACGCCGACAATCTCCACTCGGGATATCAATGGCGTCGCCACCACTGTGACCAACGCGAACTCTGGCGCTGCTTCGACTATTGACAATATGCTGCTGGTTTATCGCCTGACCTTGCCCGGCTATGTTGATAGAGGATTCGTGGCTGCCGCCGAAAGCACGGTGCCGACGATGGCCGCCGGTCGTCTCTCATACGCGATGAACCCCGCACGTGCCCTTCAAGCTCAGGTTTCCGCGCGCGCCATGACGCAGCGCACCAAGCGGCTGAACGGACTCGAATCGTGGGATCTCGAAGATGGCACGATGCTCGCCAATGCCGCTACGGGGGATGTCTCGAAAGGGTGGGATGTCGCCGGCGACTCGTTGGGGAATATCCAACTCGCGCGTCGTGCGGATAACCGGTTCGGGGCCTTCCTCCAAGGCAGTTTCCTCAAAGCTGACCAGAACGCCATCGGTAGTGACCTCGGTTTCACCGCAGATCAAACTCAATACGCAATCGGGTTGGACTATCGTCTCTCCGACAAATGGCTGGGCGTGCTCGCTTTGGGGCGAATGGATCAAAGCGCGAAGTTGTCCGATGACATCGGGCAGTTTGAATCCAGCAGCTGGACTTTGACCCCCAGTCTTTCCTATCTGGGCGACCAGTTCCACATGAACGCCGGGCTCAACTACTCCCGACTCACCTACGATAACATCAAACGTGACGCCGGCTTCGGCACCGTGGCCGATGCTGAAACTCGTGGCTCGCACACCGGGATTTACTTCTCGTCAGGCTATGACATGACGTGGAACAGGCTGATCTTCACGCCGACGGTCGGTCTCAACAAGAGCTGGACCACCATTGATGGCTACACCGAGACCGGTGCCGGTGCGGGCAATCTGATCTTGGAGAAACAGACGATTGATTCGACGACCTCCAATCTCGGGATGCAGATCTCCCGTTTCATCCCGACGACTTGGGGCGGCTGGGTGCCTCACGTGCGCGGCGAATGGGTGCATGAGTTCGAAGATGGCCGGCGCTTGGTGACCGCTAGCTTCGTGGAAGATGCGACGCTGAGCATGACCAACTCCACTGGAACACCTGACCGGGATTACATGACCTTCGGCGCGGGTCTGCGCGCGGTCTCCCGCAAAGGCTGGGAAGCCTCGCTGGAATATCAGACCATCTTGGGACGCACCGGCTATTCGTCGCACGGGCTCTTCGGCCAGCTCGCCCTCTCGTTCTGAGCCAGCCGCTAATTCCCTCGCAGCCCCGCCGGATTTACTCCGGCGGGGTTTTCATTTCTCGAAGCCAGGTTCCTCGCACAACAACCAAAGCCCCGCAGCGGTGAGCGCGCCGTTCAAGATGAGCAACTCGAACCCGAGTTTGTAACCGCCGAACCAGCGCGCGGAATTCGCCTTCACCATCCAGCAGAGCAACGGCGCAGCGAGGCAGACGAGCGGCACCCAGCGGTCGCGCACGGCGCGGCGGTTCGCGAGGCCGAACGCGAACAGGCCGAGCAGCGGCCCATAAGTGTACGTGGCGAGATCGAGCACGGTGTAGACGAGGGATTCGATGCGGACGGCGTTGAACGCGAGAATCACGAGCAGCAGGAGCACGGCAAAGCCGATGTGGACTTTGTGCCGCAGCCGAGTTTGGCCTCGGTCATCAGCATTTGAGCCGCTGTCCATTCCGAGGATGTCCACGCAGAACGAGGTGGTGAGTGTGGTGAGGACGGAATCGGCGCTCGAAAACGTGGCGGCAGTGAGCCCGAGCACGAAGCAAACGGCAGCGGCTGGCCCCAGATGTTGGAAGGCGAGCAGCGGGAAAAGCTGGTCCGTCTTTTCCGGTACGGCAACGCCTTTGGCTTGCGCGAAAGCGAGGAGCAGCGCGCCGAGCGAGAGGATGGCGAGGTTCACCAAGAGCACCACGCCGCCGAAGACGAAGAAGTTCTTTTGCGCCTCTCCGAGCGTGCGGCAGGAGAGGTTCTTTTGCATCACGTTTTGGTCGAGCCCGTTCATCACCACGGCGAGGCACGCACCGGCAATGATCTGTTTCCAAAAGAAATTCCCTTCGCGCCAATCCCAGAAAAATATTTGCGAGTGGGGACTTTCACGAACGGTGTTCACGAGGCCGGAGAAATCGAGGTTCAATCCGTGCGCGAGTGCGGCGATAGTTCCGAGCACGCCGAGCAGCAGGAACGCGGATTGGAAGGTATCGGTCCAGACGAGCGTCTTGATGCCGCCGCGATAAGTGTAGAGCAGGATGAGGCCGATCATCGCCGCCACCGTCACCACGAACGGCACGCCCCAGTGGCCGAAAAGGAAGATTTGAAATACCTGTGCCGCGATGAAGAGACGCGCGCCCGCTTGCAGCAGGCGCGAGACGAGGAAGAGCGCCGCGCCGGTCTTTTGCGATCGCGGGCCGAAACGTTGCCCGAGGTAGCCGTAGATGGAGGTGAGGTTGAGCCGGTAGTAGAGCGGCAGCAGCACGAGAGCGATGACCGCGTAGCCGAGCACGTTGCCGAGGACGATCTGGAAATAGCCGAACTGTTTCGCGCCAACTTGGCCGGGCACGGAGACGAACGAGACGCCCGAGAGCGTGTCGCTGATCATCCCGAAGGCGACGACGTACCAGAGCGAGGCGCGATTACCGAGGAAGTAGCCGGCCGAGTCCGCACGCCGGCTGGTGACCCACGCGATGGCCAGCAGCGCGGCGAAATAACCGGCGACGCAAACCAAAATCCACGCGGGCGACATCCGCGCGATGGTGCGGGAAGTCGGCCGATCGGGTCAATGGCAAGCGCGCCCGCGCCTTCGCCGCCTTCCCTGAATCCGGCATTGACCGGCCCGACGGTTTGTCGCAATTTAGCCCCCCACGCAGAGAACAACTTTATGAAGAACCACACCAAGACCACGTCGGCCGGTCGCGAGACGCGCCGGAAATTCATCCAGAAAACATCAACGGCCACGCTCGCTGTCGCGACTGTCGCCTCGCTGAAAACGCCCGTGTACGGCCAGAATCAAGCGCCGTCCGTCAACGTGCTCGGCGCGAACAGCCGGCTCGTTATCGGCTACATCGGCATCGGCGGACAGGGCTTCAATGCTCACGTGCGCGGTGTCAAGACGCACGCCGGCGAGAACAACGTCGTTCAGGCCGCCGTCTGCGACGTTTCCAAATACCGGACCGCTGCCGCCAAGGAGTTCGTCGAGAAGGACAACCCGGGCGCGAAGGTCGAGGGTTTCACCGACTACAAGAAGCTGCTCGCGCGAAAGGACATTGACGCCATTTTCTGCGCCACGGTGGACCATTGGCATACACGCGTCTGCGTGGACGCGATGAACGCCGGTAAGCACGTGTATGTGGAGAAGCCGATGACGCGCTATCTCGCCGAGGCTTTCGAGATCCACGACGTTTGCAAAAGGACCGGCAAGATTCTGCAGGTCGGCTCGCAGGGTTGCTCCGATCGCAAGTGGCACGAAGCCGCGAAGATCATCCAGTCCGGCAAGATCGGGCCCGTCGTGATGGCGCAGGGCTCGTATATGCGCAACAATCCGAAGGGCGAGTGGAACTACGCTATCCAGCCTTGGGCCACGAAGGAGGACATGGATTGGAACGCTTGGCTCGGGCCTGTGTCGAAGAAGGTTGGCTTCAACGCCGACCACTACTTCCGCTGGCGCAAATATTATCCGTACTGCGCCGGTCTGCTGGGTGATCTCTTCCCGCACAAGTTGCATCCGTACATGCTCGCCACCGGCAATCCGGAGTACCCGACCCGCGTCGCCTCCGTCGGCAACAAGAAGGTGAACACCGACAAGAAGACCCCCGGCACGCCCGAACGCGATGTGCCGGAGATCGTCCAACTCATCGCCGAGTTCCCGAGCGGCATGGTGATGCACGTCAGCTCCAGCACCGTGAACGAAGTCGGCACGCAGGAGATGATCCGCGGCCACAAGGCCACGCTCACGATGGCCGGCAACAAGATTGAGCTGAAGCCCGAGCGCTGGGCTGCTGACGAAATCGAGCCTTCCACCAGCGAGGGTTTCCCCGGCGAGAACGTTCCCGCTCACCACAAGAACTGGTTCGAAAGCATTCGTGCCAACAAGCAGCCGAACGCCGGCATCGACCTCGCCACGAAGGTGCAGACCGTCATCTCGCTCGCCGAGATGAGCGAGCGCCTCGGCGTGATGTGCAACTTCGACGCCAAGACCCGCAAGGTCACCGACGGCACCGGCAAGGAGATCAAACTCCCCACCTACGGCTGGACCGACCTGTCGTAGTCGAAACGAAATAAACGATTCACAACGGCGGCCTTTGGGCCGCCGTTTTTCTTTCTGCCCAAAGACAAATCTCTCCGGCTACACTCGCGAATGCAAACCGTCGCCGTGGCGCGCAACGCGATGGCCACCCGTTTCGAAATCGTCCTGCACGGGGACGATCCGGTGCGCCTTCGTGCCGCTGCCGAGGAAGCGTTGGACGAAATCGAACGGCTCGAAGCGCAGCTCAGCCTTTACCAGACGACGAGCGCCGTCGCGCAGATCAATGCCCGCGCCGCGCTCGAGTCGGTGCGCGTCACGCCGGAACTTTTTCAACTGCTCCACCGCGCGCAACAAATCAACCGCGAGACCGGTGGCGCATTCGACATCACCATCGCCCCGCTTCTGCGCGCATGGAAACTGATGGGCGATCACGGCGCGGTACCCGATGAGCAAACCGTTGCCGAGGCTCGTGCCAAAGTCGGGATGCACCTCGTAGAGCTCAACGAAAACGACCGCAGCGTCCACTTCGCGCGCGCCGGCGTGATGATTGATCTTGGTTCCATCGGCAAAGGTTACGCCCTCGATCGCGCTGTCGATTTGCTTCGCGAAACCGGTATCACGAGCGCGCTACTCCACGGCGGCACCAGCACCGTCTGCGCTCTCGGCGCGCAACCTGACGGCCAGTCGTGGCGCATCGCCATCGAACATCCGGAGAAACACCGCGCGAATTCCACCGCGACCAATCAAACACATCTCGCCACCGTCGCTTTGCGCGACGAATCGCTTTCCGTCTCGGCCGTGTGGGGAAAGTGCTTCGCAGCGGACGGTAAAATCTACGGGCATGTGATCGATCCACGCCGCGGCGCACCGACGCAGGCCGCCTCCCTCGCCGCCGTTGTGTTGCCGTCCGCGACCGAGAGCGACGCATTCTCCACCGCGCTGCTCATCACGGGACCAACTGGCCACGACACGATTCAGCAACTTCGTCCCCGTATGCGCACGCTGGTTTATGCGGAAGAGGAAACGGGCGGCCGCATCGTGGCCCACGGAATCGGAGCCTGAGCGCGGTGAATTGGGCTTTCCGCACCGGATCGATTCGGTGATGCTGATGACGAACCATTATGACCATGAAACTTCTGCGGGTCCCCATCATTCTCGGCATCCTCTCCGGCTCTCTTTTCGCCGCTGAAAAACCTGCGCTTCGCGCCGGCGCCGGTGCGGTAGACATCACGCCGCGGGAGTTTCCGTTGAACATGCCCGGCGGTTTCACTGCGAACATGGCGACGAACGCACACGACCGATTACACGCGCGCGCGCTGGTTTTCGACGACGGGATCACCAAGTTGGCCATGGTCGTGGTGGATAATCTCGGAGCTGCGCCGGAAGTGACTGATGAGGCCAAGGAGATGGCCGCGAAGCGCACCGGAATTCCGACAAACAAGATGCTCATCTGTTCCACGCACACGCACAGCGCGCCTGCCTCGAACACCAAAACCGGTCCCGCGCCCGCTGTGGCCTATCGCAAGTTACTCGTCGAAGGCATCGCCGAGTCCATCATTCGCGCGCACGGAGCATTGCGTCCGGCGGCGATCGGTGCGGCGGCGTATCCGCTGCCCGAAGAAGTGTTCAACCGCCGCTGGTATTTGAAGCCTGGGAAAATGCCGGTCAATCCTTTTGGTAAACTCGACACGGTGAAGATGAATCCCGGCACCAGCCTAGACGTGCTTGACCGTCCCGCCGGCCCGATTGATCCGGACGTGACCATCATCTCCGTACAGGACGACCGCCGTCGTCCGCTCGCGCTCTTTGCGAACTACTCGCTACACTACGTCGGCGGCACGCCGCCAGCACAGGTGTCCGCCGATTATTTCGGCGAGTTCGCCCGCATCATGCCCTCGCGTTTTCGGACGGATGAGAGTTTCGTCGCGATGCTTTCCAACGGCACGTCCGGCGACATCAACAACATTCCTTTCGGCGTGAACCGTCCGCCGCGCGAGCCATTCGAGCAGATCCGCATCGTCGCTCAAAAGACCGCCGATGCGGCGTGGCACGCGGGCCGGAAGATCGAGAAGTATCAGTCCGACCTTCGCCTCGGAATGCTTCAGCGAGAAATTAGTTTGAAATATCGACGTCCCACGGCCGAACAACTCGCCGCCGCAAAAGCCGTACTCGCGGTCACCGATCCGGTCGAGAAAGAGAAGCTCCCGCGTCTCGCGGAGAATTACGCGCGCAGCACCGTCGCCGCCGCCGAACGCAAAGAGGAAACGCTCACCGTGAAACTTCAGGCGCTCCGCATCGGCGATCTCGCGGTGTGTGGCATTCCGTTCGAGACTTTCGTCGAGACCGGCCTCGACTTGAAAAAGCGCAGCCCGTTTCCGCAGACGATGGTCATCGGCCTCGCCAACGGCCGGCACGGCTATCTGCCGACGCCGGAACATCACACGCTCGGCGGCTACGAAACGTGGCTCGGCACAAATGTTGTTCAGGAAGACGCGTCCGTCATTCTCGTAACCAACCTGCTCGAAATGCTCGCCGATCTTGCGAAAACAAAATGAAGCGGCTGCGTCCGGCTGCGTCCGTTTTCCAGAACAACGACAGCTAACGCGACTACTGCATCGGTTCATCTGAAATCATGAAACACATCGTCACCACTCTCGCCACTCTGATTCTTATGCCGCTCAATCTGGCGCAAGCGCAGACTTCAACCGCATCCACTGTGCAAACCAAACTCATCGTGAAACGGGATCTCGCCTATGCCACGCCGCCTAATCCACGGCAGATGGTGGATGTCTATTCGCCGACGGGCGCGAAGAATCTGCCGGTGGTTTTTTGGATTCACGGTGGCGGTTGGCAGGGCGGCGATCGGACGGCCATTCAAATCAAGCCGCAGGCATTCGTGGACAAGGGATTTGTCTTCGTCTCCACCGGCTATCGTCTTTTGCCCGAGGTGGACATGGTCACGATCTTCCGCGACATCGCCAAAGCCATGCGTTGGACGCACGAGCACATCGCCGAGTATGGCGGCGATCCGAAACGCATTCTTGTGATGGGGCATTCCGCTGGTGCGCAGCTCGCCGCGCTGATTTGCACTGACGATCGTTACTTGAAGGCCGAGGGGCTTTCGCTCGCCATCGTCAAAGGCTGCGTTCCCGTCGATGGCGATACTTACGACGTGCCGGCGATCATCGAGACTGCCGAGGCGCGGTTGCGGGCGCATGGCTTCCCGATGCCCAAGTTTGGTCACCGTCTGAAGTTTGGTCCCGAGCCGTCGAAGCACCGCGATTACTCCGCCGTCACGCATGTGGCAAAAGGCAAAGGCATCCCACCATTCCTGATTTTGCACGTCGCCGATCATCCCGATAACAGCGCGCAGGCGAAGCGCCTCGAAGGGGTGTTGAAGGAAGCGGGCGTCCCAGCCAAGGCTTTTGGCGCGCGGGAAACCAATCACAATCGGATCAACGAGAACCTCGGTCTGCCGGACGACTTGTCGACGCAGGCGGTCTTCGAGTTCGTCGCTGAAGTGCTGAAGAAATAATCGCGTCGCCGCTCACCGAGCGCTCACCAGATTTCCATCGGCCCTTTTGGAACGGGGATTGAAGTGCGCTGCGTCACTTCCGGCTCGCGCTCGAACGACGCGATCATCGGCGGCAGTTGGTAGCGCGGTGTTAACTCACCCTTCTCGTCGAGGAACTGCGCGCGCCACTGACGATAGTCGGTGAGGATTTCATCAAACTCTGCGCGGCTCTTCAGTTGCACCACGCGTTTATTGAAGACGCTCGCCGGGCCGAACCGCTTTGCATACCACGGCGCGACTTTGCGGAACATCGTGCAGCCGTGCGTTTCGCCGAAGACCTCGGCCATCAGGTCGAGATGCCGCCGCATCACGCGCACGCGCTCGTCGAAGGCCGGTTCGGGCGGCAGTTCACCTGTGGCGAGAAACTCCCGCGTGTGGGTGAAAATCCACGGGTTGTAAAACGCGCCGCGCCCGATGGAAACGCCCGCACAGCCCGTCTCATCGAACATCTTCTTCGCCGCCTGCGGAGTCGTCACGTCGCCGTTGCCGATGACGGGAATGTGCTTCACCGCCTGCACCACGGCGCGGATGCCCGCGAGATTCACGCCGCCGCTGAACCCCTGTTCGCGCGTGCGGCCGTGAACAAAAATCGCCGCCACGCCGACATCTTCCAGCACGCGCGCGAGGTCGGGTGCGGTGAGATTCTCGTCGTCCCAGCCGAGTCGCATCTTGGCGGTGACGGGGATTTTCACGGCGTCCACCATCCCTTTCACAAGCGCGGCGGTCTTCTCATGCTCCGTCATCATCGCCGAGCCGCCGCCCACGCGGCAGACCTTGCGCACGGGGCAGCCCATGTTGATGTCCACGCTCGCGACGCCGATGGATTCGAGATACTGCGCCGCGTCACGCATCTCCTCCGGCACCGCACCGAAGAGTTGCACGGCCAGCGGGCGGTCGCGCTCGTTGGATTCGATGAGCTTGAGCGCCTTCGGATTTCGTTCGATGAGCGAGCGGGCGTTGACGAGATCGGTGGTGCAGAGATCCACGCCGCCGACCTCGCGGATGACGAGGCGGAACGGCAGGTTCGTGTAACCCGCCAGCGGCGAGAGAAACAAATTCGACTTCAACTCCAATGATCCGAGCCGGAACATCACGGTGTAATTTCGCGGAAAGGGCGCGCGCGGCAAAGCGAAAACTCACCGAGCTTCATACGCCCGTCGTAATTCCTCCGGAGGTGTGCCGAGAAAATAACGCGCTGTCACACTCGCCATCCGCCAATAGGTACGCAGCACGCCGTGTTCGTGAAACTTGCGGGCGGAGGTTGTCGCCGTCGCATTCGCCAGCGCGATGCGGCCGAGTGGATGCAATCGCTTGAGTAGCTCGAATTCCTCCATTAACGGAACGTCCGGGACGCCGCCGATTTGTTCGAGCGCGCTGCGACGGATGAACATCGCTTGATCGCCGAGCACGCGGCGGAAGAATGCCCAGCGTAACCAACAACGCGCGCGCGAGCCGCGCATCAGCCAGTGCGGCTCACGGAAGCGTTTGTAAAAACCACCGGCGACCACGCGCTCGTCGCCGAAGCAATCCAGCGCAGCGCGACCGGCCTCGGGCGGGAGCCACGTGTCCGCGTGCAGCAGCAAGACCACATCACCGCGCGCGTGTTGTGCGCCGAGTCGGAGTTGTCGGCCGCGGCTCGGCTCGCATTGCAGCACGGTGCAGCCGTACGCGGTGGCGATGTCGCGCGTGGCGTCGGTGCTGCCACAGTCCACGAGAATGATTTCGCAAACCTCCGGCACGGCGCGGGCGCGGCGGAGTGTCTCTGCGATTTCCGCCGCTTCGTTGCGCGCGGGGATGACGATGGAGAGTGTTGTGGCGGCGTGCATCGTTTGAACCAGTATGAAAGAAAGGGCAAACGGGCCTTTCTGGCAATGCTGCTGGCGTGCTGGTGTGAAAACGGAAAAGAAGAAGGGCGGCACCGAAAGGTGCCGCCCTTTGTTTCGCAGGAGGCGCAGGGCCTCGACCGCTTTTATCTTTAGTTGCCGATCAAGCGGAGCGCGTTCTGGGGCAGCATGTTCGCTTGTGCGAGCATCGCCGTGCCGCTCTGCACCAGGATCTGCTGCTTCGCGAAGTTCGTGGACTCCTCGGCCACATTGACGTCTTCGATGCGGCTGTTCGCAGCGGCGAGGTTCTCGTTGTAGATGGCCAGCTGGCCGTCCACAGCGTTCAAGCGCGAGATGTTCGCGCCGACATACGCGCGGTTACCCGCCAGCGTGTTGATGTGGGTGCTCAGGGTGGTCACCATGGCCGCCGCAGCACCGATGGTGAGCGTCGTCAGGCTGCCCGTGGAGGCCTCCATGTCCGCCTTCAGCGCATTGACGTCAATGCCCTTGAGCTGGTAGCCGGTGGCATCGCTGGCATCGGTCACCTTGATGCCGCCGAACTTCGCGTTAA
>CAMASG010000046.1 GCA_945860945.1 Akkermansia muciniphila | reverse complement strand
AGCGAGGCCAACAAGCAGCCGTACATGGGCTCGGTGATCTCGCGCGTGTTTGGACCGAAAGGCGCGTTGCCCACGTCCATCATTTTGCCGGTGAAGATTGGCAACACCGGCACCTCCACACCGCACGGGCAGGAGTCGGCGTTTTTGGGAAGTGGCCACGAGCCGTTCTTTTTGGGCGGCGATCCGGCGTTGAGCACTTTCAAAGTGGCCAACCTCGAACCGCCCGCTGGACAAACTGAGTTCCGCGTCGAAGCGCGCCGCAAATTGCTCAAGGAGATTGACGATTTGCAGCGGCGCGTGGAGTCCAGCAGCACGATCGAGCGCGACACGGCTTACGCGCGCGCCTTCAATCTGCTCACCAATCCGGAGACCAAGCAGGCGTTTGATCTGACCAAAGAACCGGACAAGATGCGCGATCGTTACGGGCGCAACACGCTTGGTCAAAGCTGCCTCATGGCGCGGCGGCTCATCGAGCGCGGCTCGCGCTTCGTCACCGTCAATCATTTTGACACCGTCTTCGGCATCTCCTGCTGGGACATGCACGCCGACGGCGGCAGCCTCAACAACACCTACGCCGACTACGAGCACCTGCTCATGCCGCAATTCGATCTCGCCTTCACCGCGTTGATCGAAGACCTCGAACAGCGCGGGCTGCTCAAGGAAACCGTCGTGGCCGTGCTCAGCGAATTCGGCCGCACGCCCTCGATCAACGGCCGCGGTGGGCGCGATCATTATCCCTCCGCGTGGACGAATTTCCTGGCCGGCGGCAATATCCGCGGCGGACAGGTCATCGGTTCCACCGACAAGAATGGCGCTGCGCCGCACGATAATCCCATCGAACCGCCGCGCATCGTGGCCTCGATTTATCAGGGCATGGGCATCGATTTGGAAACGACGATGATGCCCGGCCCGGGCGGCCGCCCCGTACGGTTCATCGAAGGCGAACCCATCCGCGAGCTGTTCTAGCCGCGCCGCCGCATGGCCATTCACGGCGTTCATCGTCCTCTTCGTGCGCTGGCACTGTGCGCGATGTTTATCACCGCGTTGCAGACGTCACTGCCCGCCGCACCGCCGGAAGTTCGCAGTGTGGACATTCGCGGACTGCGCATCACCGGCACGAACACGCTGACGATTGACGGCGCAAATCTTTTGCCCAATCCGCGCCTGCTCACCACGCTGCCCATCGCCCAGCAAACTGTGCGCGCTGGTGCGTTGCCCGGCCGCGTGGTGCTGGACATCACGCTGACCGACGGCGCGCAACCCGGCGTGTACTCGTGGTGGCTGGTGACCGACGCCGGCGTTTCCGCGCGCGACGTGTTGACGGTGGACGCGCTGTCTCCGCAGATCTTCGCCGCGAAGGTCGATGCGCTGCCCGCCGCGTTGCACGGCACGATTGCGGGCGGTGCGGTCCGCGAAACCATTTTTGTCGGCAAGGCTGGACAGGACATCATTTGCGAAGTGGAAGCACAGCGGCTCGGCGGCGGACTGCGTCCCGTGCTGCATCTGTACGGCCCCACCGGCGCGCTGTTGAAGTGGAGCCTGCCCACACCCGCGTTGCGCGGCGACACGCGTCTGGAATTGCGCCTGCCCGTGGACGGCAATTACACCGTGCATCTGCGCGACCTGCAATTCGCCGCGCCCGCGCCGAATCATTTCCGGCTCAAGATCGGCCAGTGGCAATACGCGGACATCGCCTTCCCGCCCGCCATTCGCCGCGGCAGTTCCGTCGAGTTTGAATTGCTGGGCAACGGCCCCGCGCGCCTCGTCAGTCTGCCCGCCACGTTCGAAGGCGAGATGGTGCCCGCGCCGTGGGCCGACGCGAAACTCGCCAGCGGCCTGCGCCCATTGGTGCAGTTGACCGACATCACCGAGGCGATTGAAAAACGCGAAGGCATCGCGCCGCAAATTTTGTCCGCGCTGCCCGTGGCCGTCAGCGGGCGATTGGAACAGCCCGGCGAGGAGGACGCTTATCGATTCAGCGTCACGCCTGAAAGCGATGTGCAGTTCGAGATTTTTGCTGACCGACTCGGCGCACCGCTGGACACAATGCTAACACTGCGTGACGAAAAAAACGCCCAACTCGCCATCAACGACGACGGCGTGACCGGCTCCGGCGATTCCAAGCTGGTGTATAAAGTTCCGAAAGCCGTGACCAACCTGGTCGCCACTGTGCGTGATGTGCACGGCCGCGGCGGCCGCGCCTGCGTGTACCGGTTGAAAATCACCCGCAGTGAACCGGAGAAAGCTGCCGCTGGTTTTGTGCTCTCCATCAAAGAGGGCGCGCAAGTTGTCCCCGTTGGCCGCACGCAGGTGATGCGCGTCGATGCGCGTCGGCAAGGCTACGACGGCCCCATCGCACTGTCGTTCGATCGCCTGCCCGCTGGCGTGAAATTGACTGGAGCGGAAATCGCCGCCAACGCCACGGGCACGCTGCTCACGCTCACGGCGGATGCGCCACAACCGCCGACCGTCACCGCTCTGCGCGGCAAAGGAGGCGAACGCGAGAGCACGGCGATCGATCCGGATTTTGCCACGGGCAAACATCAACCGTGGCTGGCGCGTGAATTCGCCGTGGCGTCTGTCCCGAAGCCCGCCGTGGAATTCACTCTCAACTGGGCCACGAATAATCAGCCTGTGCCGCTCGGCGGCAAACTCGCGATGCCGCTGCGTTGTGCGCGGCCCCTCGGCCACGACGGTGTGGTGCGACTCACTTTGCTCACCAGTCAGGGCACGCCCGTCAACGCCGCCGGTCAGCCCGATGCGAACCGCGCGTTGCGACAGGAAGCCGCCGTGCAGATCGTCGCCGATGCGAAAGCGCAGCAGACATTCGATGCCATTGCCGTTGCTGAAAAAGTGCTCGAGGCCGCCACCAAACTGGCCACCGATGCGAAGGATGACGCGGCCAAAGCCGCTGCGGCGCTGAAAGTGAAAGAGGCGCAGACCAAACTCGACGAGGCCAAGAAAGCCGCGCAGGTCGCCACCGATGCCGCGAAGAACGACGCCACTTTTTCCCTCCTCGTGCCGGCGGATCTGCCCGAGCAACCGCATCAATTTGCGTTCAAGGCCGAGCTGCTCGGGCGCGATGGCCGCACGGTCGCGGCGGTGGCCTTCACGCCTGTGCGTGTGTTGCCGGTGATCAATCCGCTGGTCGTGAAATGGGCCGTGCCGAAATTCGAGGTCAAGCTCGATGCCAAAATGGGCGCTGCGCTGGAGTTGGTCGGCAAACTGGAACGGCTGGAAAACGCCAAAGGCGACGTGGTCATCACTCTCACGGGTCTGCCCGCTGGAATCACTGTGCCGCGCGCTACGGTGAAAGATGGCGAGACGGATTTCAAATTGCCGCTCAAGTTTCCCGCAGGCTTTGCGCCCGGCGAAGTGAAGGGCGTCAAAGCCACTGCGACGGGAAAGTTTTTCGCAGCAGGTCCCGACATCAAGAGCCGCGACTTGGATGCGGCCATCAACCTCATCGCACCCGATCCGGAGAAAAAACCGGAACCAGCCAAGTGACATGAAACACATCCTGCCACTCATCCTGCTCGCACTGTCGCTGACAGCGCAGGCGCAGAGCGTTCCGGTCATCGCTGGAAACCTCACCGTCTCGCCCGCCTCGCTCACGCTCACGCGCCAGCACGAGCCGCACTCGCTCGTCGTCATGGGCCGCGACGCTGCCGGGCACGATGTGGATTTGTCGCGGCTGACCAAATGGACCAGCAGCAGCGACGCGATCGCGCGCGTGGATGCGCTGGGTTGGGTGAACGCCGTGACGAGCGGACAGGTGACGTTGACCGGACAAGCCGCTGGCAAAACGGTACAGGTGAGCGTGAGCGTCAAGCTGCCGCCGGTCGCGCAGCCGCTGAGTTTCCGGCACGACGTGATGCCTGTGCTTTCGAAAGGCGGCTGTAACATGGGCGCGTGCCACGGCTATTCGCTCGGCAAAAATGGATTCAAGCTCTCGTTGCGCGGCTCCGATCCGGCGCTGGATTTTCCAGTGATTACCGAGGAATTTCTCGAGCGCCGCATCAACCGGCATAATCCGCCCGCCAGCCTGATGTTGCTCAAACCGCTGGGCGATCTGCCGCACGAAGGCGGTGTGCGATTCGATCCGGGCAGTCTGTCGCACACGACGATGCTCGCGTGGATTGCGCAGGGCGCGAAGGATGATTCGCCCACGCTGACCACGCTGCAAAGCGTCCGCATCCATCCCGCGAAAGTGGTCGCCGCGCCCAAGGCCCGGCAGCAGTTCCAGGTGCTCGCGCGTTACAGCGACGGCACCGAGCGCGATGTGACGCGCATGGCGATCTTCGAGGTGAACACCGAACGTGTGGCGCGCGTGGACGACGTGGGTCTGGTTGCAGCCACCGGTTTGGGCGAGACGGCGATTGCCGCGCGGTACGAGCGCATCTTCGCTGTGGCCAATTTCATCGTGCTGCCCGCTGACACCGGCTTCAAGCCCGCGCCCGTGCCGCAGGATAATCTCGTGGACCGTCACGTGGTGACCAAGCTCAACGATCTGCGCATCGAGGCGTCGCCGGTGGTGGATGACGAGCGCTTCCTGCGCCGCTTGCACGTGGACCTCATCGGCGTGCAGCCGAAGCCCGACGAGGTGCTGGCCTTTGTTGCCGATGCCGCGCCGGACAAACGCGCCAAGGCCGTGGAGCGTCTCTTGCTGCGCACGGAATTTGTGGATTGGTGGTCGCTGCGCTGGGGCGATCTGTTGCAGAACTCGCGAAACACCACGAGCGATCCGGGCGTGTACGCCTTCCGCGAATGGATCCGTGCGGCGATCGCAGCGAACAAGCCGATGGATCAATTCGCGCGCGAGATTCTCACCGCACGCGGCGCGACGGCCGACAATCCCGCCGCCGCATGGTTCGCCGCCAGCAAAGATGCCGATGACAGTCTGCAGCGTTCCACGCAGGTCTTCGCGGGCGTGCGCATGCTGTGCGCCAAGTGCCATCCGCATCCGTTCGAGAACTGGACGCAGGCCGACTACTACGGTCTGCACAGCTTTTTCAATCAGGTCAGCACGAAGGCCGATCCGCGACTGCCCGGCGTGGCCAATGCCCGATCGGTGCTCGTGAATTTGCAGGGCGGTCTTTCCACCAATCCGCGCACGGGACAGGCGCAGCCGCCGCGATATCTGGGCGGTGCCGAACCCAAGCTGGGCGAGAGCGTGGATCGCCGGCTGGATTACGCGCGCTGGCTCACCGCGCCGGACAACGCGCATTTCGCGCGCAGCATCGCCAACCGTTTTTGGAGCTACTTTTTCCATCGCGGCATCATTGATCCGGTGGACGATTTGCGCGCGACCAACCCGCCCATCAACGCTGCGTTGCTCGATGCGCTCGCGGCGGATTTCGTGAAGAGCCAGTTCGACATGCGTCAACTCATCCGCACCATCGTCAACTCGCGCACCTACCAGCGCAGCGCTGTGCCGCTTGCCAGCAACGCGCATGACGACGCCAATTTCTCGCATGCCATCCCGCGCCGGTTGCCGGCGGAGGCGCTGCTGGATTCACTGGTGCAGGCCACCGGCGTGCCGGAGAATTTCGGCGGCGCGCCCACCGCCTTCACCGCTGCGCAGTTGCCCGATGCGAATTTCAGCAGCGAATTCCTGAACCTCTTCGGAAAATCCCAGCGCATGGAAGCGTGCGAATGCGAACGCGACACGCGCTCAAACATGTTGCAGGCGCTGGACTTCATCAACGGCCGCTCCATTCTCAGCCGCGTCACAGCGGCCAACGGTCGGCCCGCGCTGTTGCTCCAACCCAAACCGGCGGATGACGTGCTCATTGATCAACTTCATCTGTGGGCGCTAGCGCGTCGGCCCTCGGATGTGGAGCGTGCGCTGGCGCAGAAATTCTTCAAAGAGTACGGCGACAAACGCGCCGAGGCCGCGCAGGATTTCTTTTGGGGCCTACTCAACAGCCGCGACTTCATGTTGCTGTACTGACCATGAAACGGCTTTGCATTCTATTGTTCGTGTCGTGCGCCGGCTTCGTCAGTGCAGCGGACGTCAGCTATCACCGCGAGGTCTGGCCGATTTTCAAGCGCCACTGTGTCGGCTGTCATTCCGCGCAGAAAAGCAAAGGCGGCCTGCGGTTGGACAACGTGGCCGCCGTGCAGAAGGGCGGCGAGACGGGACCGCTTTTTGTTTCCGGCAAGCCCGATCAAAGTCTGCTCATCAAACAGATCATCGGCGATGAGCCGGAGATGCCGGTGAAGGAAGCGCCGTTGTCCTCGGCGAAAGTGGCGCTGCTCCGCGACTGGATTGCGCAAGGCGCGAAGTTCGACGCCCCGCCCGCGTCCACAGCGGCTGCAGTGGTCATCCCCGCCGTGTACGCTTTTGCGCCGGCCATCACCAGCGTGGCGCTCAGTCCGGATGGCAAGATCGCCGTTGCGGCTTGTCGCAGCGAAGTGATTTTGATTTCGGTGGACGACACCAACGCCACGCCGCGCCGGTTGTCCACGGAATCGGATTTGATTACTCACGTGGAGTTCAGCCCGGACGGCCTGCGCTTGGCTGTGAGCGGTGGATCGCCGCAGCGATTTGGCGCGGTCACATTTTTCAAGATGCCCGAAGGCAAACTCGAACACACGCGGCGGCACGGCAAGGACACGTTCTTCCGCGGCGGCTTCGCGCCCGATGGCAAGGCGATCGCGCTTGGCGGTGCTGACGGCGCGGCGCACATCGTGCCGGTGGATGCTGCCGCGAAAATCAATTCCATCGATCTGCACAGCGACTGGGTGCTCGACGTGACGTACACGCCCGACGGCAAACAGCTCGTCACCGGCGGCCGCGACAAAGCCACGAAGGTGAGTTCGGTGGACACGCTGCGGTTGCTGCGCATGGTGGATCAATCCACCGACATTATCAGCGCGGTGGCGTCCGATGCGCTCGCGGCCATCTCGGGCGGTCACGCGCGGACGTTGACGGGTTACGATTACAAAGTGGCGCTGGCGGGTGTTGAGGTGGGCGGCTCCGGCAACGGCGCGGTGCCGGTGAATCGCCGCGACCAATACGTGCGGGCATTCGAGGCGCAGGCCGACGTCGTGCTGGATATGGCCACGAGCGGTGATCGTAAATGGCTGGCGGTGGCCACGCGCCAGCCGGAGATCCGCATTTATCAGATGAGCGATCGCCAGCGCAAATCGGCCATCAGCAAAGTGCCCGCGCCCATCAACGCCGTGGCGCTGGACAATAACGGCACGCGGTTGGCGCTCGGCAGTCGCGATGGCCAAGTGCAGATCTACGAAGTGGCCGGCGGCAAATTACTGCGCTCGCTCGTGCCTGTGCCGGTGACGCCGGTCAACACGGTCGCGAAGTAGGGGCGCAGGAGAGCGACGTTCGAGAGTGCTATGCTGCTAATTGCATTCGGCAAAAAGGCGGACTACGATTCACCACATGATTTCCAGTCGGTCTTTAATTTTTGCTGCTGCGACGGCGTTGAGCGTCGCCAGTCACGCGGCGGTTCCTCCGCAGCACGCGCAGGACATGGCGAAGGGACTGGCGCTGTTCAAGAGCGATGTGCGCGCGGCACTCACTCAGCATTGCCTCAAATGTCACGGGGGCGAGAAGGTGAAGGGCGGACTCGATCTCGCCACGCGTGAAGGGTTGCTCAAGGGCGGTGAAGAAGGCCCATCCATCGTGCTCGGCCAGTCCAAATCCAGCCTTCTCTACAAACTTATCACGCACCAATCCAAGCCGGCCATGCCGGACAAGTCGCCCAAGCTGCCGGAACCGCTCATCGCCAAAATCGCGCAGTGGATCGATCTCGGCGCGCCGTATGACAAGCCGCTCGTGGAAACGGGAACTGCGTCCGCCGGACGTGGCGTCACCGAAGCGGACCGCCAGTTTTGGTCATTCCAGCCGCTCAAGAAATCTACGGCACCAAAAGTGAAAGATACGAAGTGGCCGCGCAACGACATCGACCGCCACATCCTCGCCAAGCTGGAGGAGAAAAAGATTGCGCCGAATAACGCAGCCGACCGGCGCACGTTGCTGCGCCGCGTTAGCCTCGATCTCACGGGGTTGCCGCCGACGCCGGCGGAGGTGGAGGCGTTTGTGAAGGACACCGCACCGGACGCTTTCGCCAAAGTCGTGGACCGTTTGCTGGCCAGTCCGCATTACGGCGAGCGCTGGGGACGCCACTGGCTCGATCTGGCGCGCTTCGCCGAGAGCCACGGCTTCGAGCAAGATTACGACCGGCCGCACGCGTATCACTTTCGCGACTTCGTGATCAAGGCGCTCAACGCCGACATGCCGTACGATCAATTCGTGAAATGGCAGATCGCGGGTGACGAACTGGCGCCGAAAGAGCCGCTGGCGCTGATGGCCACGGGATTTCTCGGTGCGGGCGTTTTCCCAACGCAGCTCACGGAAAAGGAGTTTGAGTCCGCGCGCTACGATGAACTGGATGACATGGCTGGCACGCTCGGCACGGCGATGCTCGGACTGACCATCGGCTGCGCGCGCTGCCACGATCACAAGTTCGACCCCATCCCCGTCCGCGATTATTACCGACTCGTCTCGACTTTCAGCACCACCATCCGCAGTGAAATTCAGTTGGATATCGATCCCGTGGCGCACAAGGCTTCTCTTGCGAAATGGGAGAAAGAACACGCGCCGTTCGCGGAGGCGTTGGCGAAATTCGAGCGCGAACAGATCCCCGCGCGCTTCGCGCAATGGGCCACGAACTCGCCTGTTTCAGTGAAAGGACAGGAGGCTCTTTTCGTCGCGCTGAAAAAAGCAGGCTCGCCTGAGAAGCTCGACGAAAAGTCGCGCGCCAAGTTGCTGGACCTTTTTAAAACGCAAGACGCCGAGTGGAAAAAGCGGAACGATCCGGCGCAGAAGAGCCTCGTCGCGCAACCGAAGCCGCCGAAGGTGCAGGTGACGAGCGAGGGGGTCAAGCCGATGAAGCACCACGCGGACGATCGCGGTTTCCCGCATTTTTACAAAGAGACGCATTTCCTCAAGCGTGGTGACGCGAACCAGAAGCAGGATGTGGTGACGCAAAGTTTTCTGCAGGTTCTCATGCGCGGCGGCAAAACCGAGACGGCGTGGAAGTCCGCGCCGCCCGAAGGCGCGCAGACATCGCATCGGCGTGCGGGTCTCGCGAACTGGATCTCCGATACCGAGCATGGCGCGGGGCATCTGCTGGCGCGTGTGATTGTGAACCGGCTCTGGCAGCACCATTTCGGTCGCGGTCTCGTGGGGACGCCGAGCGATTTCGGTGCGCAGGGCGAGCGGCCGACGCATCCGGAGCTGCTCGATTTTCTCGCGAGCGAACTCATCAAGAACGGTTGGCGTTTGAAGTCGCTGCACAAGCTGATACTGACAAGCGCGACGTATGAGCAGGACGCGAAGTTTGATGACACGAAGGCGGCGAAGGATCCCCAAAACACGCTGGTCTGGCGGCACGCGCCGCAGCGTCTCGAGGCCGAGGCGATCCGCGACAGCATTCTTTCCGTCAGCGGTCGGCTCGACCGGACGATGTTCGGACTGGGCACGTTGAACGAGGCCAGCACGCGTCGCAGCGTCTATTTCTTCATCAAGCGCAGCAAGCTCGTGTCCGCGATGCAGCTGTTCGATGCGCCGGAGCCGCTCGTCGGACAGGCCGCGCGTCCGGCAACGGTCATCGCGCCGCAGGCGTTGCTCTTCATGAACAGCCCGCAGGTGCGCCTCGCGGCCAAAGAGCTTGCTGCCACTCTTCAGAAAACCTCGAGTGCTCTCGATGCGGCTGTGCCTGCAGCGTATATGGCCGCGCTGAGCCGCGCTCCAGCGAAGGATGAAATGGCGAAGGCTGTGGCGTTCGTGCAGGCGCAGGAGGCCGCGTACAAGACAGCAGGTCGCGCGGATGCGGCGCAACTGGCGCTGGCCGATTTTTGTCAGGCGTTGTTCGGTCTCAACGAATTTGTTTATGTCGAGTGAACCTAATTTCCCAATGGATTTGAGCCGTCGGCAACTCCTGCAACGCTGCGGCATGGGCGTCGGCGCGATGGGGATGTATTCGCTGCTGCAGAGCGAAGGACTACTCGCGGCTCCTGCTCCAGATCCGCTCGCGCCGCGCCCGTCGCATTTCGCTGCGAAGGCGAAATCCGTGATCTGGATTTTCGTCAACGGCGGCCAAAGCCAGGTGGACACGTGGGATTACAAGCCCGAGCTGGCGAAGCGCGACGGACAGGCGCTTGAGGGATTCGACCGGTTCACCGGATTTTTCGCCAACGCCGTTGGCGGGCTGATGAAAAGCCCATTCGAATTCGCGCAGCACGGTCAGTGCGGCAAATGGGTGTCGTCCATCTTTCCGAATCTTGCGCGGCACGTGGACAAGATGGCGTTCATCCACTCGTTGCACACCGAATCGAACAACCATTCGCCGGCGCTTTTCATGATGAACTGCGGTCTGCCGCGGATGGGCTTTCCGTGCGTCGGTTCGTGGGCCACTTACGGGCTTGGCTCGGTCAGCCGGAATCTGCCGGCGTTCGTGGTGATGAGCGATCCGCGCGGACGCGGCTTGCCGAAAGGCCACGCGACGAACTGGGGCGCGGGCTTTCTGCCGAGCATTTTTCAAGGCACACACTTCCGTCCGCAGGGCGATCCGATTGATAATTTGAAACGTCCGGTCGAGATGACGACGGCACAGCAGCGTGCGCAACTGGATTTGATGGCGGATTTGAATCGGCTGCATCAGGGGCGCAATCCGCACGAGAACGAGCTGTCGGCGCGCATCGAGAGCTTCGAGTTGGCGTATCGTATGCAGAGCGCGGCACCCGAGGCGCTCGATCTCGAGAAGGAGCCGGAGCAGATTCGCAAGCTGTACGGCCTCGACCAAAAACATTGCGCGCACTTCGCGGCGCAGTGCCTCACCGCGCGCCGGCTCGTCGAGCGCGGCACGCGGTTCGTGCAGATTTATTCCGGCGGCATGGATAACCAGTTGAGCTGGGACGGCCACAACGACATCGCCGGCAACCACTCGGGTTTCGCGCAGGAAAGCGATCAGCCGGTGGCCGCGCTCTTGGAAGATCTCGCGCAGCGCGGGATGTTGAAGGACACGCTCGTCATCTGGGCTGGCGAGTTCGGCCGGCTGCCGGTTGCGCAGAAGAGCGCGAAGCCCGGCCGCGATCACAATCCGCACGCGATGACGGCGTGGATGGCGGGCGGTGGTGTGAAGGGCGGCGTGAGCCACGGTGCGACGGATGAGGTCGGCCACAAGGCCGCGGTGAACAAGGTTCACGTGAACGATTTCCACGCGACGATTTTGCACCTGCTCGGGTTGGATCACGAGAAGCTCACCTACCGGCTCAACGGCCGCGACTTTCGCCTGACCGACGTGGCGGGAAAAGTCGTCCGTCCGATTCTGGCCTGAGCGCTGATTCGCCGAACGTCGCCGCGCTTTATTTTTCGTGCACGAGTTGCTCGTGCCGTTTCTCCAGCAGCATGTGTCGACGGCGTTCGCGGCGATTGTGGTAAGTCTTGAGCGCGACGAGCACGAGGAAGTAGCCGAGAACCGCCGCGACCAATCCCGTCGCCGCGCTGCCGACGAAGAACGCCATTCCTTGCTCTTTCACGAAAGCGAGTTGGGCGTCCCAGCCTTTCATGTTGGTCTTGGGGGCTTTCTCCACAATCTGCTGCGAGCCGAGCAGCCAGTGCCCGAGTTGTGTGTTCGGCCAGATGAAAATCCACATCACCATTTTCCAGAGCACGAAGGCGACGAACGAGGCGGCGAGGTTGCCGCGCAGCAGCCAGTTGAGCGGCCACAGCAGCACGAAGGCGACGCCCAGTGTGGGGAAGACGATGAACTCGACCCACGTGCCGATGGCGAAACCGCGGGCGATCTGTTGCGGCGCGCCTTGGGAGCGCAGCAGTTTCAGATACTGCATTCGTCCGCGCCGGCACAGGCCGTTGAAGAAACCGCGCTGATGCGGGCACTTCGGTCGGCTGGCTTTTTCTGGCGGATGATTCACGCGCGCGCGCATCCTGCGTGGTCGAGCTACGCGAGGCAAGTGGCAATGGCGCGAAAGCCAATGCCCGCGGGTGAATCAAGGCGCTTTGCCTGTTTCGACAAAAGCCTTTGCCGCGGCTACGGCGTCGAACTTCTCCAAGATTTTAGCCCGCGCGCGGACGGCAGCCACGGCGTTTGGCACATACGGTTTCTGGTTGTGGCGGAGGGATAGCTTGGAAGATTGCTGGTTGGTGGTGCCGACGTGGCCGAAAACCTCGCCGCGTTCCCACGCGAAATGGCCGCCTTCCCCGATGAACTCGCCGAGTACGGCTTGAGTCTCCTTGTCCGCCAACTCGCCGAACGATTTCTTGTAATCCTCGTGCGTCAGCGGCCAGCGGAACGCGAGGCGGTTGCCATCGAAGCGCAGAAACTCGCCGGCTTTCGCGAGCGAGTGGCGGAGGGCTTCGCGCTCGGCGTCCTCGATCTCAGGATTAGCGGCCTCACGGCGGAGCGTCTCGCGAATATACTCGTTCGCCGCGCGCACGATTTCAGAAACCTTCTGCACAGTGACGCGTTGCGCACCGCAGAGCTTGCCGTTGGCGTCGTGGAAAAAGGGTCCGTTCTCCACGCGGACATTGGCGAGCAGCAGTTCCAAAAGCGTCTTCTCCTTTACGATGAGCGCGGCGGGTTTGTCAGCATTCTCGGCCGGGTCACGGAGCTTTTTCAAAGACTCTTTGATCAGGGGACGGTTGTATTCGAGAATCCAGTTGCTGAAGAAAAACGCGCGCTCGTTCGTGAGCACGTCGTTGAGTTGCGCCTGCTCCTGTTCAGAAAGACCCGACTGGCCTTCGGCGCCGAAGATGCCGTGGTAAACGTGGAAGAGGCGAAGCGTGTCGGTCTTGGCATCGTGCCGGAACGTGATGGTCTCTCGCTCAAAATCGAGGCAGGCCGTCAGCAGCGCGACGGAAATCAGGAGCAGAAACAGGACGGGACGCTTCATGCGTGCAAGCTACACCGGCATCGTTTCGAAGCAAGCGCAGCGAGAACGGCTTACTTCGCCGCGGCGGCTGGGGCGGCGAGCCACTCGAAGGTGATCTTCACTTCGTCGTCGGTTTTGATCAGGCCGAGCGCGACCGCAGGTGACGGCGGCTTGATGCCGAAGTCGGTCATCTTCACTTTCGCCTCGCCCTTGAACTTGAGCTTGCCGCCGTCGACGTACTCCATCGTGACGGGCAGGAGCAGGTCTTTGGCGATGCCGGCGACGGTGAGTTTGCCGGGTGCTTCGAAGGTGAGCTTGCCGTCCTTCGCTTCCTTGAGCACCAATTCGGCGGCCTTGAAGTTGATGAGCGGATGGTCATCCATTTTGATCGCGCCCTGCATCACGGTGTTCATCGCGGCCTTGCCGCTGGTGTTGAGTGAGCGGATCGGCACGCGCACCTCGATCTTCGCAGAGAACTTGCCGAGAGCCGGCTTCGCGGCGGCCTTCGCGGGGAATTTCTCGTCGACCTCGAGAAAGCCGCCGATGAGCGCGCCTTCCATGAACCAATCGTGGATGTTCGATTTGCCTTCCACGCGAACCCTGCTGCCGGCGGATTGGGCATTGAAACGGATGGGCTCAGCGCGAGCGGTGGTGTGGAGGAGCGAGAGCAGGAGCGAGAGGGCGAGTAGGTGGCGCATAATCGGAATGGGTTCGTGGTTCAGACTTCGAAAAGTTCTTTGGTGAAGGCGAGCTTCTTGCCGGAGAGGATGGCTTCGTTCGCTTTGAGCACGGTGACGAGCGATTCGTAGCCTTCCTGCCAGCCGGCGGCGGGCATCTTGTTCTTGGCGAAGTCGACGAGATACGCGCGCAGCGCAGCCGCATCGCCGTCGCCGAAGTTCGCGACGAAATCCTCCACCGCACCGCCGATGAGCCTCGAGTTGTAGAGGAACGCATCGAGCGCGTGGAAAAGCGGCGTGTTCGTGAACGGCACTTCCTCCGCGGGCTTTTCGCCCAACGCGGCGAGCTTGGTGGCGTTGGCCACGAGCGCGATGCCGGTCTCCTTGTAGAAGTCGTCCTTGCGCGCGTACACTTCCCAGCCGAGCAACGGCGAGTCAGCTTCCTTGAACATCCACGCCTTGTTTTGGCGCACCATCACCGCCGCGTCGGTGCCGTAAAGCATTTCGTAATCGGCGTCGAACGAGTTACCGAGCGTGGATTCGTAAGTGAGCAACACGCCGCCGGGATACTCGAAGACGGCTACGATGGAATCGGGCACTTCACGGCCGTCGGCCCAATGCACGACGCTGCCGAAGCCGGTCACGGAGAGCGGCTTGGTGTTGAGGAACCAGTTCAACACGTCAATCTGCTGAATGCCGATTTCGCCGATGAGGCCGGTGGAAATCTTGCGGTCGAGACGCCAGTTCAGCTCCTTCTCGCGCTCGGGATTCGCCGCGGCGCGGCGCCAGCTCTCCTTCTTGTGCCGTTGCGCACGGGCTTTGATGTTTTTGCCAGCGGCGCCGGAACGAATGAACGGCAGCAGGAACTGCCGCTGCGGTTCCGAACGCATCAGGAGGCCGCTCTGAAAATTCGAACTCGGCGACGCTTTGGCGGCGGTGGCGATGGCTTTGCCGTCCTCGGGCGTGTGCGCGATGGGCGCTTCGCAATAGACATGCTTGCCGGCCTTGAACGCGGCCTCGGCAATCGCGCGGTGCTGGTGCGTCGGCGTAGCGATGAGCACGGCTTGCACATTTTTGTCCGCGAGAAGATCTTTGAAATCGGCGTAGCCTTTGGCGTCCGGCGCGATTGATTTGGCGCGGTTGAGGAACGCCTCGTAATGATCGCACACGGCGGCGACCTGCGCGTTCGGCAGACGGAGCAGCGTATTGATGATGTCGCGGCCCCAGACGCCGCAGCCGATCACACCGCACTTCACCGGCGGCCCGACAGGTTTCTTGGCTTCGCCCTCGGCCGGCTTCGATTTCTCCTGCGCAGCGAGTTCCTTTGCGGCGATCATGGTCATCAGCGCGGCCACCGATCCGCCGTAGATGAAATCGCGCCGGTTCAAATCTGCGGCGATGGGGAACGCTTCGTACTGCTTCATAGGTTCTCGATTATTGACGCTTCGCGCCGGCGTTTTCCAACAAAAACCGTTCGAGTTATTCGTCGTCTCGACTCAATCGAGTTTCGGCAATTGATCCATCGGCTGGCGCCACGTGCGGAAGAGTCGGAGGCTGACGGCTAATAGCGATGGGCCGATCGCGCCGATGAGGCCGACTGGGAAAAGAGGGAAGGCGTTGCCGAGGAAAACGCGGAACAACCCCCACGCGATGAGGATACCCACGCCGGTCATCAGCGAGACGGTGAGAGTGAAGACGAGGAGAATGCGCCAGCGGATGACCTTTCGTCCGCCGCGCACGCCGACGAATTCGGGTCGCGGGCGCTCGGTTTTCGTCGCGTCCACTTGCCGGATCACTTCTCGACGGC
Source organism: Akkermansia muciniphila (assembly GCA_945860945.1). Classification (GTDB taxonomy): domain Bacteria; phylum Verrucomicrobiota; class Verrucomicrobiia; order Limisphaerales; family SIAT01; genus SIAT01. The sequence continues at coordinate 5,589 of CAMASG010000046.1, read as the reverse complement.
GGCGAAGGCCTTGGCGGCGAGCGCGGCGCGCGGGGCATCCTTGAGCTTGTGGAACTCCGCAGCGTCGGCGTTGAGTTGCTTGAGGAGCGCGGCGTCATCCTTCTTCGCGGCGAGCTTCTCGAGTAACGGCGCAGCGTCACGCTTGGCTTCCGCGGCGGCGGTCGCGATGTACGATTTCGCGTGCTCCAGTGCGCTCACTTCGGGGTTCGGCGTGGCAGAGCCTTCTTCGAGTTTAAGCGCCCAGCGGATGCCGCTCAGCAAATGTTTTTGGAAGGTCGCGTCTTTCCACGTCGCGTCATTGTGGCCGAGGTTCGTGTAGAAGAGTCGGCCGGTGCCGTATTCGCGCACCCAGCTCACGGGCACTTGATAGGGCATTTTGGGATTCGTCTTCGCCATGTTCAGGGAGAGCAGCACGCGCACGGCGGCGGGGTCGAACGAGCGATACTGATAGATCTCGTCCTTCCACTGGAACTCGGCCGGATACATCTTCGTGGCGGGATGGCTCGGGTCGTGATTGGTGAAAGTACACAACGTGCCGCCGCCCCACGGATGCCCCGCGAAGTTGCCGTTGATCATTGCGACGTAGCCGGGAAAATCGCCGAAAGTGTCGGTCGCGCTGTGCGCGCCGATGAAGGCTTTGCCGGATTTCACGAAGTCGAGGAGCGCCTCGCGCGGACCACCTTTCGGAATCACGGGGCCGGTGGTGTTAGCGAAAAAGATGATGTCATACTGCTTGAGATTCTCGGGGGTGAGCTTGGCGATGGCGGCTTCGTAGTCGCTGTTCCACGACTTCTGCGCGGCCTGCTGCTTGGGCAGCTCCGCATCATACTTGGCGAGCTCGGCTTTGTATTTGTCGAGCGCAGCTTTGTAAGCGGCTTCTTCCTTTTCATTTTTGAATTGCGCGGGCTTGGTCGGCTCCTTCGGCTTGGAGAGGTTCGGCTTGTTGTCCGGCTGGCGGATGTAATCCACGGTGAACAGGCCGCTCTCTTTGCCGATCTGGGCGATGACCGGCTCGGCGGTGACGACGGAACCGTGCCGGAAACCGGCGGTGATGGTCACGACGAGCATCTTCTTGGGGGCATCCGCGGCGATGGCAGGAAGAGCGAACGCAGCGAGCAACAGGGATGAGAGGAGTGAGCGGCAGGTTTTCATATATGTGAAGCGGGACAACGTCCCGCGCAGGTTTCAGACTGGTTCAAATGAGTCGCCATTCAACGCGCGCACCACGGAGCGGTCAAGGCTTCTCTGTGCGATGAACTTCATCTAGCAAAACATCTGGCGAAAGACGCCGGCTGCTGGGGTTCTTGGAGATCGCATGGAGCGCCAAATCTGCCCTTGCTTCGTCAGGGTTATCGAGTTAGTTTTGCGGGTCAATTTGGCGCGCTCTTTCAGGAGTGTTGCCGCCTAAAATTATGATTCGCTCCTTCGCATTTACCACTAAAGGCCAGTTGCACAGCAAGGACTTGGATGCGTTCTTGATGCCCACGCTGCTTGCCGATACGAACCTCTTTCTCTGGTTGGATCTCGAGGCGCCTACGGCCGAGGAGGCCAAAATGGTGCTGGAGGATATCTTCCATTTCCACCCGCTCTCGATCGAAGACTGCGTGATGGTCAGCCCCTCGCCCAAGGTGGAGGAGTACGAACCGAGGAATGAGGACAAGTTCGCCCCCTATCTCTTCATGGTGATTCACGCGGTGGATTACAATCGCAAGGACGGCGTCTTCGCCACGAAAGAGCTGAATTTCTTCCTCGGGAAAAACTTTCTCGTGACCTACCACGATGTGCCGATGCGCAGCGTGGCGGAGGTGGCGGAGCGTTCGCAGAAAGGGACCATCCACATCGCGCGCGCGCCCGATCGCGTGGCGCACAACCTCCTCGACACGTTGGTGGAGAATTACAAGCCGGCGCTGGAGGAGCTCTCGGTGGAGATCGCCGAACTGGAGCAGCAGGCGTTGCAGAATCCAACGCCGAAGACGCTCAATAAAATCATCGATGTGAAGAAGGAGGTGCTGCACCTCAAGCTGATCATCGGCCCGCAGCGCGAGGTGCTCCGGCGATTCGCGGCGGGCGAGTTCAAGCTCATCCGCGCGCATCTCGTGCCGTATTACCGCGACGTGTACGACAGCATCAACCACATCGGCGAGCGCGCGCAGAGCTATCTCGACACTCTCACGGCGATTCTTCAGGTGTACCTCAACATGTCCAGCAACCAGACCGGTGAGGTGGTGAAGCTCCTCACGCTCATCACCGTGATCACCACGCCGGTGATGATTCTCGGCACTTGGTACGGGATGAACTTCAAGAACATGCCCGAGCTCGGGCACGCCACCGCCTATCCGATTGTCATCGGCGTCACCATCATCACCACCGCCCTGACCTACTGGTATTTCAAGCGCAAGAAGTGGTTCTAAGCCCTTCTCACTCGCGTCTCGCGCATGGCTGCTCGCAAATCCAGTTTCCTCGACAAGGTTCTCGGCCGCATTGATCGACTCGATGCCGGCGGTTTGCAAACCGTCGTCCAGCGACTCGCTCGCGAGCGCGCTTTTCTCGAGACGCTCTTCAACACCATCGAGGACGGCGTGCTGGTGGTGGATGCGAAAGGCCGCGTCGCGTGGTTCAATCACGCCGTCACGCAACTCCTCGGTCTGCAACCGGACGATGCCGAGGGCCAGCCCATCGCGCGCCTGTTGCCCGGGCTGGATTGGGAGCAACTCGCGGCTGCTACCGGCCGCGCGGTGAGCCGGCACGAGATTGAAGTGCACTATCCGTGTCCCCGTTTTCTGCGTCTTTACGCCGCGCCGCTCGATGGCGAAGCCGACGGGGCGAGCGGCCTCGCGCTCATTCTTCACGATGCCACCGAGGCGCGGCAGAAGACGTTTGAAGCCATCGAGAGCGAGCGCATCCAAGCGCTCACGCTGCTCGCCGCCAGCGTCGCTCACGAGATTGGCAATCCGCTCAACGCTCTCCACATCCATTTGCAACTGATGGAACGCGAGCTGAAGAAATTGCGTGCGTCTGCTATTTCAGCTCCCGTTCGCGCGGTTAAAAAAACGAAGCCCCGCTCCACGTCCGCGTCGTCGGGAGCCGACGACAGCGTGTCGCGTCTCGAGAATTATCTCGCCGTGGCGAAGGGCGAGATCACGCGGCTCGATTACATCGTCAGCCAGTTTCTGCAAGCCATCCGCCCCACGCGCCCGCAGCTCAAGAACGGCTCGCTCAACGATCTCGTGCACGAGACGCTCGCGTTGCTCCGGCCCGAGTTGGCGAACCGCGGCCTCGTCGTCACCGAGCAGTTCGCGCGGCAGTTGCCCGCCGCGTTCATTGACGCCGCGCAGATCAAGCAGGTGCTTCTCAACCTCATCAAAAACGCGATGCAGGCGATGACCAAAGGCGGCACGCTCACGCTCGCCACCGGCGAAGGGCCGCAGGGCGTTTGGATCAGCGTGGACGACACCGGCGGCGGCATTCCGCAGGAGCAGCTCAGCCGCATCTTCGAACCGTTTTACACCACGAAAGAAAAAGGCTCCGGCCTCGGCCTGATGATTGTGCAGCGCATCGTGCGCGAGCACGGCGGCCGCATCGAGTTGGAGAGCCGCGTGGGCGAAGGCACGCGCTTCCGCATCTGGCTTCCGCTGCACGAGCGCAAACCGCTTTTGATTGCGGCGCCGCATCACGATTGAACGATTGATTTATGCAACCGAAACCGATGCTCCTGATTGCCGATGACGAGAAGCCGACGCGCGATGGTTTGCGCGCCGCGCTCGAAGATCGCTTCGACGTCTATGTGGCCGAGGACGCCGCGACGGCGCTGCAACTTCTCGAACAAGAAAACTTCGCCGTGCTGCTCACCGATTTGCGGATGCCGGGCGACGACGGGCTACGGCTCATCACGCGCGCCAAGTCGCTTCCGCGCCCGCCGATTTGCATTCTGATGACCGCGTACGGCTCGGAGGAGATTGCCGTCGAAGCGATGAAGCGCGGCGCGGACGATTACATTTCGAAAGGCCGTTTGCAGATTGATGAGCTGGAGATGCGCATCGCACGCGCGTTGCGGCGGGAGAATCTCGAGAGCGAGAACCGCGAGTTGCGCGAACGGCTCGACACCAAGTTCGGCCTCGAGAATGTCATCGGCCAATCGCCCGCGATGGAGGAAGTCTTCGAGACGACGCGGCAGGTCGCGCCGACACGCGCCACCGTGCTGCTGCTCGGCGAGAGCGGCACGGGCAAGGAGCTCATCGCGCAGGCGATTCATCAGCTAAGCCCGCGCGCGCGGCGGCCGCTCGTCACCGTGCATTGCGCGGCGCTTTCGCCGACGTTGCTCGAGAGTGAACTTTTCGGTCACGAGAAAGGCGCCTTCACCGGCGCGCACGAGCGGCGTATCGGCCGCTTTGAACAAGCGGAAGGCGGCACGCTGTTCCTCGATGAAATCGGCGAGATTGACGCCACGTTGCAGGTGAAGCTGCTCCGCTTCCTCGGCTCGCGTACGTTTGAACGCGTCGGCTCGAACAAGACGCTCACTGCGGACGTGCGGCTCATCGCTGCGACGAACAAGAATCTTGAGGAGATGGTGAAGGCCGGCACGTTCCGCGAGGACCTCCTCTTCCGCCTGCGCGTCGTCGAGCTTCACCTGCCGCCGCTGCGGGAACGCGCTGGCGATATCGCGTTGCTGGCGCCGGCGTTCTTGCGCGAATTCGCAAAAGCCAACGACAAGCGCGTGTCCAGCTTTGCGCCCGAGGCGATGGATGCTCTCGCTGATCACGCGTGGCCCGGCAACGTCCGCGAGTTGCAGACCGCCATCGAGCGCGCGGTGGTGATGTGCCGCGGCGATAGTATCACCGTGCGCGATCTGCCGGCGAATCTCCGCGGCGATTCGAGCTCGGCCGTCGGTCGGCCGTCCATTCGCGGGGCGATGACGGTGGAGAGCGCCGAGAAGCAGCTCATCATCCGCGCGCTGCGGGAATGCAATGGCAACCGCACGCAGGCCGCCGCGAAGATCGGCATCAGCCGCCGCACGCTTCACCGCAAGCTGCACGAGTATCAGATCGAGAATCTCTGAGCGCGCGCGCTCACGTTGGCGGGGTGGATTGAAAATTGTTTTGCCCCGTGCGCGCGCGAACCGTATCGTCCGCCCGCTATGTTTTCGCACGTTGTCATCTTCTGGACTGACCCCGCCAATCCGACCGCCGCCGATGCACTCGTTGCCGGCGCGCAGAAATATCTCGAGCCCATTCCCGGCACGGTGAAGTTCCATGTCGGCAAGATGGTCGGCAGCCCTCGCCCAGTGGTGGAGCAGACCTATCAGGTCGCGCTGAACATCGTCTTCACCGACAAAGCCGCGCAGGACACCTATCAGGGGCACCCGCTCCACCTCGAATTCATCGCGCAGTGCAGCAAACTTTGGAAAAAGGTGACGGTGTACGATTTCGCCTGAGCACCGCGCGCGCTTTAGCGCCGGAAAAAGAGGGCTTGCAATCCGGCGTGTCCGCACTATTCTGCCCCCCGCATTTACGCCGCGAGCGTAGCTCAGCCTGGTAGAGCATCACGTTGCCAACGTGATTGTCGAGGGTTCGAATCCCTTCGCTCGCTCCA